>UQZF01000097.1 GCA_900545455.1 uncultured Eubacteriales bacterium | reverse complement strand
CATATATTCGTACAACAGCATGTGCGACCTTGCGGGACTTTTCCATATATATGCGTCGATGAGTGCGGCTCAGACCGAGAGAGTGTATGAGCTCATATTTGAGATAATAGACGAGCTTAACGAGAAGGGAATAGCGGAGGACGAGCTTGCAAGGCTCAAGAAGCAGACAAAGATTGAGCTTGTGCTCGGAAGTGAGGCGGCGAGCAACACGGTTCTCAACAATGCCAAGACATTTCTCTCGACGGGAAGTGTGATTTCGCTTGATGAGGCGGTGGAGCACTATGAGGCGGTTACCTTAGAACAGATTAACCGATGTATAAGAACCTATCTCAGAAGAGATAAATGCAGCGTATGTCTTGTCGGCAATGTCAAGGATGTTCCGATTTCGGCACTCAGAAAAAAATGGGGAAATTAAAATAAATAATTGAAATATTTTTATGTGATATGCACACTTTATATATGACTTTAGAATTTGACGGATTGTCAAAAATAAATCAGATATAGGGAGGGCGTGCTTATGGGAAAGAAATTTTACAATGTTATAAGGAGAACGACATCGTGTGCGCTTGCTCTTGCCATGGTCTGCGGACTTGCAGGGTGCAGCGCGGATAAGGGGGAGGCTTTGCTTGTGGCAGATGTGAAATATCCTGATGGCTATGGGTTTGAGGATCGCGATGCGAGAAGGGAAGTGTACAGCAGGAACAGCGTGTCGGACAGCTTTGTCGATGCGGTGAACGGCTTTTCCTACGAGACGGCGTATGAGCTTTTAAAGGAGGATGGGAATACCTGCTATTCTCCGATTTCACTCTACTATGTGCTTGCCGCTGCCGCGGAGGGAGCAAAAGGGCAGACGAGGGATGAGATTTTAGAGCTGCTCGGCGAGTCGGATACGGATGTGCTCTCGGCACAGTGCCATAACCTATATAACATACTTTTTAAGGACAACGAGATCGGAAAGCTTCTCATGAAGGGCTCTGTGTGGATTGACGACAGCCTCGAGATTGACAGCGGTTACACCGACAGGCTTGCAGATAAGTATTACACGGAGAGCTACCATGGAGACTTCGCAAGCAGGGATATGGCGGATGCCATGAAGCAATGGATTAAGGATAACACGGGCGGCATGGACATGGATATTGAGCCGGATGCCGACAAGGTGCTTGCGATACTCAACACCGTATATTTCAGTGACCAGTGGATTGATAGGTTTGAAAAAAGGCTCACCAAGAAGGATGAGTTTCATCTGAGTGACGGCAGCACGGTGGAGTGTGAATTTATGAACGCGGCTTATGCGTCACATTATTATATGAAGGGTGACGGCTATACGCGCTCGACGCTCAGCTTTAAGAACAGTGGAAGCATGTATTTTGTGCTCCCCGATGAGGGCGTGGATGTGAGGTCGCTTGTTGATTCTCCGGAGAAAATACACAATGTGCTTTTTGAGGGCGATGGCGCGATGGGCGAGGTTATATGGAAGGTGCCGAAGTTTTCTTATGATACGGAGCTTGAGCTTGACGATACCTTAAAAAAGCTTGGAGTTACGACTTGCTTTACGGGTGATGCGGACTTTTCGGGTATGGGAACGCTAAAGAGCGGTGAGAACATATTCGTAAGCGATGTTAAGCAGAACTCACATATCGAGCTTGACGAGAACGGTGTCACGGCATCGGCGTTCACCGAGATAGGCTACGCGGGTGCGGCGCTTCCGGACGGCAGAGCCGAGATGGTGCTTGACCGACCGTTTTTGTATGCGATAGTCAATGAGAAGGGTGTTATTATTTTTATAGGAATATGCGATAATCCTGTTCAGGGATAATATTATATTGTAAGATATTTACAGCCACGGCGAATGTAGGTTTGCCGTGGCTTTTTTTGTTTTGCGGCAAAATCGGGGCATAAAATGATGAAAAGCAGGGTACTTTTCGGACTATGACCGGAATACGCGCGGATATATAATTAATTTAATAAAGCGAAGTTAATTTTAGCGCATGATAAAGTATGAAGGAACGTAAGAAGGAGGAAAGAAGATGCTAAAAAAGCTTAATAATATGAGGATTGGCAGAAGATTAAAGCTGTAATTCGCACAGCTTGTGTTGGTTTTTGGCGTTTTATCGGCAGTTATTGTCGGTGTTATGCTGTACACACTTAACAGATATGCCGTAATTCTGGATGATTATGCCTATCCGCAGGGTGACATCGCTCTCGCGATGAATGAATCCGCCGAGGTGAGGGCAGCGTCAAGAGGAATTGTGGGCTATGATTCGGATTCACTTATTGAATCAATGAAGGAGCAGCATGGCGAGGCAATTTTGAGATTCGAGGAGTATTTGGAGAAAATACGTCCGACGATGGTCACGGAGGCAGGAATCTCCTGTATGGCTGAAATCGACAGCGCATGGAAGGAATATAAGGAGGTCGACGCGAGAGTTATTGCCATCGGTGCGACAACGGACACTGAAAAGTCCCTGCAGGCACAGCAGATGATGGTCGATGAGGCGGCACCTAAGTATGAGACTTTGGACAACGCACTTGAGAAATTGATGAACATAAATATTTCGGTCGGAGGCACGGAGAGAACGAAGCTAAAGACCGTCATGGTTATTTCACTTATAGGCATCATTATTGTGATTGCCGGGGCGGTGCTTTATTCTAACAGGCTTTCGAGGGCAATATCCAACAGCATCGAAAAGCCGCTCAACGATTTAAAAGAGAGATTTGCCACCTTTGCCGATGGCGACCTCAATTCGGAGTTCCCGGTGCTTGAAGCTGAGGATGAGATAGCGGAGCTTTTGGCAAGCACAAGGGCAATGTCCGAAAAAATTAAGGAGATTATCGGCGATTCGGCTAAGCTGTTAAATGAGATGGCGGGCGGAAACTTCACGGCGGAGTCGGAATGTGAGGAACAGTATACGGGTGCGTTCAATGAGCTTTTGTCGGGCATGGTAAAAATGAACCACCAGATAAATACGACCATCAAGGGCGTTAACGAGGCATCAGAGCAGGTGCTCCAAGGCTCAGCGAATCTGTCACAGGCGGCACAGTCGGTTGCGGAGGGAGCGACCGATCAGGCGGCGTCGGTAGAGGAGATGCAGGCGACGATAACACAACTGAATGACGGAATAAAGCAGACGGCGAACGATTTGGACGAGGCATATAAGGAAGCCTACAGGTATGCCGATGTGGCAAAGGAAAGCCGCGGTGACATGGAGGGTTTGACCAAGGCGATGTCGAGGATAAGTGAGACATCGGAGAAGATAGGGGAGATTATAGTTCAGATAGAGGACATTGCGAGCCAGACCAACCTGTTGTCACTCAACGCGTCAATCGAGGCTGCAAGAGCCGGAGATGCCGGAAGAGGCTTTGCGGTGGTGGCAGATCAGATAAGAAACCTTGCAGAGCAGAGTGCCAAGTCGGCGGTGGATTCAAAGGCGCTTATTGAGGCGGCGATAAAAGAGGTGAAGGACGGAAACAGCAATGCGGCTAAAGCCTCCGATTCACTTATGGAGGTTGTTGAGGGCATACAGAAGGTGGCAGACAGTGCAAAGAGAATGAAGGAGATTTCCGTTGAGCAGGCAGAGGGTATGCAGCAGGCTGATGCGGCGGTTGAGAGAATTGCGGAGGTGGTACAGAACAACTCCGCGGCGGCGCAGGAGACATCGGCGACAAGCGAGGAGCTTACGGCACAGGCTACCGCACTGAGCGAGATGGTTTCGGTATTCAGATTGAGACAGACTGAGGATTGACATAAATAACAGGTAATTGCAAAGCTTTAAGGGATAATGTCCATATCTGTACGAGAAGGTTTTGCGATTACCTGTTTTAAATTTAAGTCATTTTTCGATGTTCATGCGGTATTCGGATGGTGAAAGCCCCTTTGTCTTTTTAAAAATGCGGCTGAAATAAAGAGGGTTGTCGTAGCCGACTATGGCGGCTATTTCAGTGATATTGTACTGCGTGTCATGAAGCAGTATCTCGGCGTTGTACATGCGCTTTGATAGGATGTACTGCATGGGAGTGAAGCCTGTATAGAGCTTGAAGTTGCGGATGAACCAGCTTGTGCTCACATGGCATTGGCGCGCATAGTCGTCTATGCTTAAAGCTTCGCTGTAATGCTCGTTAAAATAGGCTGTGGCTCGATCAATCTCCTCGACGGCGTGGGAATTATCGTTTTTGACGGATGCCGAAAAGTATCTTTGCAGCCTTATGAATATCTGACGCAGATACATTTCAAGCATTTCGGGGTAGCTGTCCCTGCACATTTGCAGTTCGTATATCATGGAACGGAATAGTGTCTGATATTCGAGCTCGGAGCCGCAGTAGAACACCCTTTTGTCATCGGTAAGCCCGTAGGAACGCAGAATGTTGGTTACATTGTTGCCCGTGAAGTGAACCCAGTACACCTCCGTCTTGTCCTCACCGTAGTATTCGTATTTCTGAGGCTCCTTTGGACGGTAGAGTACCATGTGTCCTGCATGGACAATCCTTTCCTCTGAGCCGAAATGAAAGTGGGCTTTGCCTTGGGCGATATAGAGAAGCTGGAAGTCAACTCGTCCCTTTGGTCGCCATGTGGGAAGCTTTGGTCGCGTGTAGAGCTTGTAGGTTCCGCAGCTTGTGACTATGAGAGGCTTTGATTTGTCCTTTATGTCTATAAGTGAGTTGTTGAGATATGCGTTGTTTGTGTACATTTTGACCTCCTTGCTATCTGTTCAAAAAAGTGCATGGTAAAAATGTATAAAAAACCTGCATTTTTTGACTTATAATTATATATTTTATCATTTTGTGCATGTTTTGTCCAATTTATGTTATGGCTTTTTGGAGTTTATTTTTCTATACTTATGTTAACAAAGTGTTGAGGGTATTAAATAACATTTATCTGAAAGGAGAACTCTTATGGGAGAAAAGAGATACCTTAAATGGTATAACATGGTTGGCTACGGTTCGGGAGACATTGCGGGAAATGTGGTGTATGCGTTCTTATCCTCATTTGTGATGATTTACCTGACCAACACGGTCGGACTTAATTCGGGAATTGTCGGTACTTTGATAGCGGTGTCAAAGCTGTTTGACGGATTTACGGATGTATTCTTCGGCTCGATGATTGACAAGACAAAAAGCAGGATGGGTAAGGCAAGACCGTGGATGTTTTATGGCTTTTTCGGATGCGCGATAACGCTTCTCGGCGTGTTTACGATACCTGCCGGCATCGGAAAGACGGCTCAATATGCGTGGTTTTTTATAGCATATACGCTTCTTAACGCAGTATTTTATACCGCAAACAATATTGCGTACTCGGCACTTACGGCTCTCGTGACCAAAAACAGCAGGGAGAGAGTTCAGATGGGCTCCTTCAGATTCATGTTCGCATTTGCCACGAGCCTTCTCATCCAGACAATAACGGTAGGTGCTGTAGATGCACTTGGAGGCGGTGCGGCAGGCTGGAGAAACATTGCAATTATTTACTGTATTGTCGGAGTTGTGACCAATACAATAGCGGTGCTTTCGGTAAAGGAGCTGCCTGAGAATGAGGCTGAGATGGAAAAGGAAGCTGAGGAGCAGAAGGAGAATAAGCTTTCTCTTGCACAGTCCGCAAAGCTTTTATTTACCAACAAATATTATGTGATGATATGCGTTGTATATATATTACAGCAGCTCTACGGGGCAATGATCAACATAGGATTGTTTTTTATGACCTATGTGCTTCACAACAAGAATCTGTTCGGAGCATTCTCATGGGCAATAAACATTCCGCTCATTGTGGCGCTTGTATTCACGCCAACGATTGTTTCAAAGCGTCAGGGAATGTACAAGCTTAACAAATACAGCTATATGCTTGCAACGGTCGGAAGATTGTTTGTAGCACTTGCAGGCTGTATCGGAAGTGTCCCGCTGATGCTGCTTTTCACAGCGGTTGCAGCGTTGGGACAGGGACCATGGCAGGGTGACATGAACGCGGTGATAGCGTCATGCTCCGAATACACCTATCTTAAAACAGGAAAGAGAATAGATGGAACAATGTATTCCTGCACATCGCTGGGAGTTAAAATCGGAGGAGGTCTCGGAACGGCGATTGCAGGCTGGATGCTTGACCTTAGCGGCTTTATAAATGGAGATATGGCTGTTCAGCCTGAAAGCTGTATCAATATGATGTGTTTTATGTATCTGTGGCTCCCGTTTATACTCGATTTGATTATAACGGTTATTCTCTCGTTTATGAATGTTGAGGATGCCAACCGCAGATTGCAGGAAAAGGATGAATGATGTGGGGAGGCATGAATATGAACGCTGACATAAGATGGCTTGACAATCCGGAAATATTTCGTGTGAATCGGTTAGATGCGCACAGCGACCATTCATACTATATGAACTACGAGGCTTTGGAAAAGGGTGATAACGGGCTTAGTCAATCGCTTAACGGGAAATGGAAATTTCATTTCAGCATTAATCCTGACAGTCGCCCGATAGACTTTTATGAACAGGGCTATGATTACAGCGGTTTTGACGATATTGCTGTTCCGGGGCATATTGAGCTTCAAGGTTATGATCAGATACGCTATATCAACACCATGTATCCTTGGGAGGGGAAAAGGTATCTGAGAGCCGCATACAGTGCGCCGTGTGCCGGGGACGGAGCGGGAATGTTCAGTGCCGCCGAGTACAATCCCGTTGGTTCATATATTAAAAGCTTTGACTTACAGCCGAATATGTGGGGAAAAAAGGTAAGAATCTGTTTTGAGGGAGTTGAACAGGCTGTGTATGTGTGGCTTAACGGAAGCTTTGTCGGATATGCGGAGGACAGCTTCACACCGTCTGAATTTGACCTTACACCTTATATAAAGGAAAAAGAGAATGTGCTGGCTGTTGAGGTTTACAAGCTCAGCACGGCGGCATTTTTGGAGGATCAGGATTTCTTTCGCTTTTTCGGCATTTTCAGGAATGTAACATTGAGGGCTATACCGGATGTGCATGTTGAGGATATGTTTATAAAGTCTGTTCTCAATAAGGACGGAGTCGGAGGAAGGCTTGATGTGGGCATAAAGGTATCGGCAGCGTATGAAGGAAGGTTTCGCGCAAGGCTTATATTAAAGGATGCCTGCGGCACAGAGCTTATATCCGAGACTTGGAGGCTTAAAGATAAGGAAAAGCTGTATTTTGGAGAGACAGGCATCCTGCTTGACAGTGTGAAAGCATGGGACAATCACAATCCGTACTTATATCAGGTGTTTGTGGAGATAACGGATGAGGAGGGGCAGCTTCTTGAGGTTGTTCCATACAAGGTCGGCTTTAGGAGAATAGAGATAATCGACAAGGTGATATATCTAAACGGTGAAAGATTAATCATAGTCGGAGTGAACCGCCACGAGTGGAGCGCGGTGAGCGGAAGATGTATCGGTATGGAGGAGATGGTCTACGACATTAACTGTATTAAACGGAACAATATCAATGCTGTGAGGACAAGCCATTATCCTAATCAGATTCCGTGGTATTACATGTGCGATGAGGCGGGAATATATGTGATGTCGGAGACGAATCTTGAGAGCCACGGGACATTTCAGAAGCTTGGTGTCGTTGAACCGTCGTGTAATATTCCGGGAAGCGTGCCTCAGTGGAGAGAAGCGGTAATCGATAGGGCGAGAAGTAATTATGAGACCTTCAAAAATCACACGTCGATACTGTTTTGGTCGCTTGGCAACGAATCCTACGCGGGCGATGATATTGAGGCGATGAATGAGTATTTTAAGGAAAAAAATGACGGCAGACTCGTGCATTACGAGAGCGTTGTTTACAACAGAGCTTATGAGGATGACATCTCAGATGTGGAGAGCCGTATGTATGCGAAACCGTATGAGGTCGAAATTTATCTGAACAACAAGCCTAAGAAGCCTTATATTTTGTGTGAGTTCATGCACGATATGGGAAATTCAATGGGAGGCTTGGGCTCGTATATGGGGCTGATTGATAAGTATGAGATGTATCACGGAGGATTTATATGGGATTTCATAGATCAGGCATTGCTTGTGAGGGATGAGGTGACGGGAAGGGCAGTGCTAAGATACGGAGGGGATTTCGATGACAGACCTTCAGACTATGAATTTTCGGGAAACGGCATATTGTTTGCTGACCGCAGGGAGAAGCCTGCATTGCAGGAGGTGAGATATTACTATGGAAAGTACAGATAAATTGAGAGTTGTATACGGAGATTTTACACTTGGTGTAAACGGTAAAGATTTCAGCTATATATTTTCCTATGCGCAGGGAGGCTTGGAGTCTCTTGTGAGGGGAGGCTTTGAGTGGCTTTACCGCTGCCCGAAACCGACATTCTGGAGAGCACTCACGGACAATGACAGGGGAAGTAAATTTCATATAAAGAGCGGGAGCTGGCTTGCGGCGGATATGTATATTGAGTGCATCGACATCGAGGTGATTACCGACGGAAAATCACAGGGAAAGCCATGTGCACCGAGGAATAACCGATACGGCGGTGATGTGTATGTGGATGAGGTGGCGGTGAAATTTACCTATATGACAATTACAAGCCCGCCCACGCTTGTTGATGTGATATACACGGTTCACAAAGACGGAGGTATCCGTGTGTCGGTACATTATTATGGTGTTAAAGGACTGCCTGAATTTCCGGTGTTCGGTATGAGATTTATAATGCCTACACTCGCAGACAAATATGTGTATAAGGGCTTGTCGGGAGAGACTTATCCTGACAGAAAAGCGGGGGCAGAGTGCGGAGTGTATGAAATAAAGGATTTAAGCCTGACACCGTATCTTGTTCCGCAGGACTGCGGTATGAGAATGGATACCGAATGGGTGGAAGTGGTGCGTCATACAGGCTTGAACAACAGCAGAAGAGAATGCGGTCAACAGACATTGAGAATAGAAAAGAATGATAACAAATTTGCATTTTCATGTCTGCCTTATACTGCTGAGGAAATAGAAAACGCCACGCATCACGAGGAACTGTCACCGGCGAGAAGGACGGTTCTATGTATATATGCCGCCGTGCGGGGTGTGGGAGGAATTGACAGTTGGGGAAGTGATGTTGAGCAGGAATATCATATTGACGCCCAAGAGGATATTTTCTATTCATTTATTATACGCTGAAAAGAGAATTAAAGGTTGAGTACGCAGAGAACTGACGATAATATGCAGATAGGGAGAAGGTTGAAAGAGACAAGAATTAACATGAAGCTTTCAAAATCAGAGGTGGCGGATGTGTTGTGCGTGTCATCGGAGCATTATCGAAAGTTAGAGGCTGGTTCGACGGGAATATCCGTTGATAAGCTGTTAATACTTTATCACACCTACGGCATAGATCCGACATATCTCATAACGGGTGTAAAGAACGATAAAAACGAGTTCGATTTGGACTATTACTTAGCCAACAGTACCTCGGAGCAAAAATCACATTTCTTTCAGCAGGTATTTTCGTTTTTGCTTAGAATATTAAAAACCAAATGAAGAAGGTTAACGCAAGAGCACGGTATAGGTTTGACACCACAAAAAAGATGTAGTATCATCAAATTGGATGATATTGCATCTTTTTATTAATTTACGGAAACTTTTCCTGTAAATTTACGGATGATATGAGACTTATAAGTAAGCATAAATTAAAAAAGAAAAGGGGAATCAGCATGGATAAATCAGAGCGTAAAATGACAAAGATTGCGAGGGAGGTCAGCAAGTTCACGGTGCAGACCATGAAGGAGGACGGCATAGGGACGGCTGAGTTCGATTTCATACATCTTGTGAGACACAACCCGGGTATAACGCAGGCGCAGGTGCGCGAGCAGCTAAAGCTTGACAAGGGGGCGACCGCGAGAAGGACGGCAAGCCTTGAAAATAAAGGGTATCTTATAAGAAAACTAAATCCCGATGATAAGAGA
>UQZF01000096.1 GCA_900545455.1 uncultured Eubacteriales bacterium | reverse complement strand
ATCTGATATAACGAATATGTGAGCTTCAATAATTTAAAATGTTAAAGGATTATTCGGAGCTTTTTTACCTAATCAAAAAAGAAAGAAGCGTAAAAAAATGAGCGAAAATTATCTTACATTAGAGAAGTTTGAGGAAGCTGCCGAGATAGTCAAGAAGGTTACACTTGAGACTAAGCTCGTATACAGCGAGTATTTCAGCAATCTTACAGGCAACAAGGTATATTTAAAGCCTGAGAATCTTCAGTATACGGGCGCATACAAGGTAAGAGGCGCGTATTACAAGATAAGCACACTTTCCGACGAGGAGAGAGCGAAGGGACTCATCACTGCATCTGCAGGAAACCATGCGCAGGGCGTTGCCTATGCGGCTAAGCTCTACGGCGTGCGTGCGGTTGTCGTAATGCCTGTTACGACACCTCTCATGAAGGTTAACCGCACCAAAGGTTACGGTGCGGAGGTTGTTCTCTACGGAAATGTATATGATGAGGCGTGCGAGTACGCACTCAAGCTTGCAAAGGAGCAGGGACTTACATTTGTTCATCCTTTTGACGATTACGATGTGGCTACTGGACAGGGAAGCATCGCTATGGAGATTATCAAGGAGCTTCCTACAGTCGATTACATATTGGTTCCTATCGGCGGAGGCGGACTTGCGACAGGTGTTTCCACACTTGCAAAGCTCTTAAATCCTAAGATTAAGGTTATCGGCGTTGAGCCTGCGGGCGCTAACTGTATGCAGGAGTCCATCAAGGCCGGCAAGGTTGTGACACTTCCGAGTGCAAGCACAATCGCCGACGGTACAGCCGTTAAGACACCGGGAAGCAAGATTTTCCCTTATGTCAAGAAGAATATCGACGACATCATCACAATCGAGGATGAGGAGCTCATCGTTGCATTCCTCGATGTCGTTGAGAACCACAAAATGATAGTTGAAAATTCAGGGCTTCTCACCGTTGCGGCATTGAAGCATCTCGATGTAAAGGGCAAGAAGGTTGTATCAATTCTCAGTGGCGGAAACATGGACATCATCACAATGTCATCCGTTGTACAGCACGGACTTATTGCGAGGGGAAGAGTGTTTACCGTGTCTGTTCTTCTTCCTGACAAGCCGGGCGAGCTTGCAAGGGTTGCAGGTGTTATCGCCGAGCAGAAGGGTAATGTAATCAAGCTCGAGCACAATCAGTTCGTAAGTATCAACCGCAACGCTGCCGTTGAGCTCAAGATAACGATGGAGGCATTCGGAGAGGAGCACAGAGCTCAGATTATCGACGGTCTTAAAGCTGCCGGATATGATGCAAAGCTCATACAGACCAGTATTTAATTAAAAAGGGATTATATATGTTTGGTAAAAAAAGAATATCCAAGGTGCAATTTATTGCCCTTGGATTTTTAATAATCATTCTTATGGGAACTCTGCTTCTCATGCTGCCGTTCTCGTCGAGAAACGGTGAGGCGACAGGCTTTCTTGAAGCTCTCTTTACGGCTACAAGCGCTACCTGTGTCACGGGACTTGTGGTTGTGGATACATTTACACACTGGTCTTTGTTCGGACAGATAGTAATTATATGTATGATACAGATTGGCGGACTGGGATTTATAAGTATAGGAGTTATACTTGCCGTCCTGCTCGGGCGTAAGGTGTCTTTAAGGTACAGAGGACTTATGCAGGAGAGCGTCAATACTCTTCAGATTGGCGGAATTGTCAAGCTCACCAAAAAGATGATTACAGGTACATTGATATTTGAGGGCATAGGAGCGGTAATACTTGCGATACGCTTTTCATTCATGATGAGTCCGGGAAGAGCTATATTTTACGGAATATTTCATTCTATATCGGCATTCTGCAACGCTGGCTTTGATTTGCTTGGATGCTATGGAGAGTATAATTCACTGTGCGGCTTTGAGGGCGACTGGACAATCAATCTTACCATAAGCGCACTTATCATCATAGGCGGACTTGGATTTGTGGTGTGGGATGACATATCAAAGAACGGTATCAGGATAAAAAAATATCGTCTTCATTCTAAGATAGTGCTTGCGGTAACGACATTTCTTCTTGTCGCGGGAACGACACTGTTCATGATATTTGAGTGGGATAATACGATGGCGGGAATGGATGCATCGACAAGATTTCTCGCGTCGTTTTTCTCAAGCGTTACACCGAGAACTGCCGGAATGAATTCAGTGGATACGGGCGCGCTCACACCGGCGTCTAAGCTTCTTACCATGATTCTTATGTTTATAGGAGGAAGCCCCGGCTCGACATCGGGCGGAGCTAAGACAACCACAATATTTGTTATTGTGGCATACCTTTGGACGACGATGCGCGGCAAGTACGGAATTGACGTGTTCAGACGCAGGCTCAAGGAGGATGTTGTCAGAAAGGCGGCACTCGTAATCGGTGTGAATATGATTCTGTTCATCACGGGTGCAATGGTCATATTTGCCGTTCAGCCGGAGCTTGGATTTGCGGATGTCATATTTGAGGTTATATCGGGAATAAGCACGGTAGGTATGACTACGGGTATAACGAGGTCACTGTCTGTTGCGTCAAGAATTGTTATTATTGTGCTTATGTACTGTGGAAGGATAGGAAGCCTTTCATTTGCATTGTCATTCTCGGAGAACAAGAGAGTGGTTCCGCTTCAGCAGCCTGAGGAAGAGATAAATATCGGATAATGAGGAAGGAGAAATAAATTGAAATCATTTTTAATTATTGGAATGGGGCGTTTTGGTCATCATATCACGCGCAATCTTGCCGAGCAGGGTGGAGAGGTGATGATAGTCGACACTGACCAGAGCAAGATGGAAGACCTGCTTCCATTGGTTGCAAGTGCAAAGATTGGCGATTGTACCAACGAGGAGGTCTTAAAGACTCTCGGTGTAAAAAACTTTGACATGTGCATTGTGTGCATCGGAACCAATTTTCAGAGTTCGCTTGAAATTACAAGCCTTTTAAAAGAGATGGGAGCTAAGCATGTTGTGAGTAAGGCGACACGGGACATACACGCAAAGTTCCTGTTAAGAAACGGTGCCGATGAGGTCATATACCCTGACAGGGATATAGCCGAAAAGCTGGCAGTAAGCTACAGCGCTGATGATATTTTTGATTATATTGAGCTTGGCGGCAATTATGCCATATATGAAATTCCGGTACTCAAGGAGTGGGTTGGACATTCAATAAGGGAGCTCAATTTCAGAAGCAGATACAATGTAAATATACTTGGAACTAAGGCAGGTGAAGATAAGACATCACTTATGCCTACAGCAGACTATGTTTTTGAGGGAAATGTGCATCTGCTGGTTGTCGGAACACGTGAGGATGTTCAGAAAATACTTAAAAAGATGTGAGGAGCAGACTATGAAAGAGACAGGCTTTAACTGGTATGCGGATTTGGGCGACGGCAATTACAGGAACCCGGTTTTGTACACGGACTATTCCGATCCCGATGCGATTCGTGTCGGTGATGACTATTTTATGACGGCATCATCGTTCTGCAACACGCCGGGACTTCCTATTCTTCATTCAAAGGATTTGGTCAACTGGAAGGTTATAAACTATGCGATAAAAAACATTCCGTATGAGAGATATGCGACGCCACAGCACGGCTGCGGTGTGTGGGCACCAGCAATCCGCTATCACGACGGAGAGTTTATCATATTTTTCCCGATGCCTGACGAGGGCATATTTGTCACAAAGACGAAGAATCCGTGGGGCGAGTGGTCGGAGCCTCATGCGATATTCGAGGGAAAGGGCTGGATTGATCCTTGTCCGTTCTGGGACGATGACGGAAGGGCGTACATGGTTTCGGCGTTTGCAAAGAGCCGTATCGGCTTTAAGAGCATACTTCACCTGACCGAGATGAAGCCCGACTGTTCGGCACTTCTCGACGAGGGCAGACATGTGTTTGACGGAAACGAGAACGGTCAGACCACGATAGAGGGGCCTAAGATGTACAAGAGAAACGGCTATTACTACATCATGGCTCCTGCAGGCGGAGTTAAGCCCGGCTGGCAGGTCGTTATGCGCTCCAAAAATATATGGGGACCTTATGAGTACAAGAATGTCCTGGTTCAGGGCGATACCGTCGTGAACGGACCTCATCAGGGAGCATGGCTCGACACGCAGACGGGAGAGGACTGGTTTCTGCATTTTCAGGATGTCTATGCTGCGGGAAGAATAGTACATTTACAGCCCGTAAAGTGGGTTAATGATTGGCCGATAATGGGTGAGCAGATAAGCGAAGATGCAGGACAGCCTGTTATGACGCACAAAAAGCCCGACATCGGCGATGAGGGAAGAAAAGCCCTCGAGAGCTTCAAGAAGCAGAACGGGCTTGCCGACATATATGCTCCTGCCGTGTCCGACGATTTCACGGGTGAAAAGCTCGGACTTCAGTGGCAGTGGAATGCCAACCATTCGGATGACTGGTACGAGCTTACGGAGCACGGAATTAAGCTCATGGCACTCGATAAGGCAGTTGGTACATCCATAGCTGACGTTCCTAACCTTCTTCTTCAGAAGTGGGCTGCACCGCAGTTCTCGGCTGTGACGGAGATGGCAGCGGATACACTTGCCGACGGCGATATTGTAGGAATGGTATCCCTCGGTGTTGAGTACGGTGCTGTGGCTTTAAGATGTGTTGACGGTGAGAGAGAGGTAGTCTCAATATCCGGAACACAGACATTTAAGAACGAAAAGGCTCACTCCGAGGATAAGCTTGTCGTGGTGAAGAAGCTTGATAAGGGCGTGGACAAGGTATTTTTCAGGAACCGCGTTGAGTCGCTTCCTATGGTTGAGAAGGATGTCACAAGGAACCAAATCTACCTCGATTACAGCGTTGACGGCATCAATTACGAGAATGTTCTGTCATACGAGGCGGTTGCCGGACGCTGGGTTGGCGTAAAGAACGGAATCTTTGCGTGCCATGAGACTGACGGTTCGGAAAGTGCAAAAACAGATGGTAAAAATGCTATATTTTTTAGGTATTTTTCGGTTGATGATTTAGGGACAAAGTAATATAATACACATAGGCTTGTTGTTAAAAATATGACAGGCTGCACACATTATTTTGCATTATAATTTTTACAGCCGTGTGGCAGAATTGGAGGATTATGTATGATTAACATTCCTGAAATGAAGGTAGGAATTGTGGCAGTATCGAGAGACTGTTTTCCTGAGTCACTCTCAGTTAACAGAAGAAAGGCTCTTGTTGATGCTTACGCTAAAAAGTATGACAGCAAGGATATATATGAGTGCCCTGTATGTATCGTCGAGAGCGAGATACATATGGTTCAGGCACTTGAGGATATTAAGAAGGCAGGCTGTAACGCTCTCTGCGTATATCTCGGCAACTTCGGCCCTGAGATTTCAGAGACACTTCTTGCAAAGCATTTTGACGGACCTAAGATGTTCGTGGCAGCGAGCGAGGAGAACATCGCTACACTTTCAAGCAACCGTGGAGATGCTTACTGCGGTATGCTTAACGCAAGCTATAACCTCAAGCTTAGGAATATCAAGGCATACATTCCTGAGTATCCTGTCGGAAACGCCGAGGAGTGCGCTGATATGATTCACGACTTCCTTCCGATTGCGAGAGCCGTATATGCACTCAACAATTTAAAGATTATAAGCTTTGGTCCGAGACCTCTTAACTTCCTCGCATGTAACGCGCCTATCAAGCCTTTATATGACCTCGGAGTTGAGATTGAGGAGAACTCAGAGCTTGACCTTTTCGAGAGCTTCAACAAGCATGCAGGCGATGAGAGAATCCCTGAGGTTGTTAAGGATATGGAGGCAGAGCTCGGAGCAGGAAACAAGAAACCTGAGGTTCTTTCAAAGCTCGCACAGTATGAGCTCACACTTCTTGACTGGGTTGAGGCACACAAGGGCTACAGAAAGTACGTTGCAATCGCAGGAAAGTGCTGGCCTGCATTCCAGACACAGTTCGGCTTCGTTCCATGCTATGTAAACAGCCGTCTCACAGGCAGAGGAATCCCTGTATCCTGTGAGGTTGATATTTACGGAGCACTCAGTGAGTTCATCGGAACCGTTGTATCAGAGGATGCCACAACACTTCTCGACATCAACAACACCGTACCTGCAGAGCTCTACAACAATGACATTAAGGGCAAGTTTAACTATACACTCAACGATACCTTCATGGGCTTCCACTGTGGAAATACATCATCAAAGAAGCTCTCCTTCTGCGAGATGAAGTATCAGCTCATCATGGCAAGATCACTTCCTATCGAGGTAACCAACGGAACTCTCGAGGGAGACATTGCACCTGGCGATATTACATTCTATCGTTTACAGAGCACAGCCGACACGAAGCTTCGCGCATACATAGCTCAGGGTGAGGTTCTCCCTGTTGCAACACATTCCTTCGGCTCAATCGGTGTATTTGCAATTCCTGAAATGGGACGTTTCTACCGCCATGTACTTATCGAGAAGAACTTCCCTCATCACGGTGCTGTAGCGTTCGGTCACTACGGCAAGGCACTCTACGAGGTATTCAAGTATCTCGGAGTTCCTGTTGAGGACATCAATTTCAACCAGCCTAAGGGTATGTTATATCCTACTGAGAATCCATTCTGCTAACAGGCGGTCTGTGTTTATGACACATAGGTAAAAATCATCCCCCATAAATGTTGAGACTTCAATATTTGTGGGGGTGTTTTAAATTATATGTTTAAATTATTGGAGGGAAATGAGATGTATTACATAGGTGTTGATCTGGGTACTTCCGCCGTAAAGCTTCTTCTCATGGATGAGAAGGGAAGTATTTTAAATGTCGTTTCGGAGGAGTATCCTCTGTATTTTCCTAACCCGGGCTGGTCTGAGCAGCATCCCGAGGATTGGTACGAGAAGTCTGTTGAGGGGATTAAGAAGCTCATCGCGCGCTTTGATGCGTCAAAGGTGGCGGGAATCAGCTTCGGCGGTCAGATGCACGGGCTCGTAATTCTCGATGAGAATGACGAGGTCATAAGACCTGCAATTCTCTGGAACGACGGAAGAACCATAGAGGAGAACGATTACCTCAACAACGTGATAGGAAAGGATAAGCTCTCATCATACACAGCCAACATATCCTTCACGGGCTTTACTGCTGCTAAGATTCTCTGGGTAAAAAATAAGGAGCCTGAGAACTTCGCGAGAATTAAGAAGATTATGCTTCCTAAGGATTATCTGGCATACAAGCTCACGGGTGTGAACTGCACGGACTACTCGGATGCCTCGGGAATGCTTCTTCTCGATGTAAAGAACAAGCGCTGGTCAAAGGAAATGATAGATATATGCGGCATAAAGGAGGAGATGCTTCCGAAGCTCTATGAGAGCTTTGAGAAGGTCGGAACGCTGAAAGCCGATGTCGCCAAGGCACTCGGACTCAGCGAAAATGTCGTTGTGGCAGCAGGCGCGGGCGACAACGCCGCCGCTGCAGTCGGAACGGGAACCGTCGGTGACGGGAGCTGCAATATCTCACTCGGAACCTCGGGAACGATTTTTATATCGAGCGACAAATTTGGAGTTGATGAGCACAATGCGCTTCACTCATTCGACCATGCGGACGGACATTACCACCTCATGGGCTGTATGTTGAGCGCGGCATCCTGCAACAAGTGGTGGATGGACGAGATAATCGGAACCAAGGATTACGTTGCGGAGCAGAAGAACATAGAAAAGCTCGGCGAGAACAACGTGTACTTCCTTCCGTATCTCATGGGAGAGCGCTCACCTCACAACGATTCGCTCGTAAGAGGAGGCTTCTTCGGACTCTCACTCGACACGACAAGGTCTGACATGACGCTCGCCGTTTTGGAGGGTGTTGCCTTTGCCATAAGGGATTCCTTCGAGGTGGCAAAAAGCCTCGGAATTAAGATTGAGAGAACCAAAATCTGCGGAGGCGGAGCAAAGAGCCCGCTCTGGAAGAAGATAATAGCAAATGTGCTCAACATTAAGGTTGACGTTATTGCTGCGGAGGAGGGACCTGCACTCGGAGGTGCAATGCTCGCCGCCGTTGCGTGCGGTGAGTATGCGTCCGTGAAGGATGCCGCCGATGCGATAGTAAAGGTTGTGGATACGGTTGAACCCGATGCACAGCTTGTAGAAAAATACAATGAAAAATACGCTCATTTTGTGAAGCTCTATCCGGCTGTAAAGGGGCTTTACAGATAGAAGCTCGTTTGAATGGGAGGAGTTATGAGAATCAGAATCAGTCACGCCAATGTTCAGTTCGGCGGTGATGTTATTTTACAGGACATTAATTTTGAAGTAAGGGACAATGAAAAGATTGCCATTGTGGGGAGAAACGGCTGTGGAAAGACCACGCTGTTAAAGCTCATCGCAGGGGACATAAAGATGAGCAACATAGACAGCGACGAGGAGTGCGGCTATGATATGGCGGGCAGGCAGGAAATCGGCTTTCTGAGGCAGATTAATTTTTCTGATGGCGACATATCGGTCGAGGACGAGATTATGAAGGTGTTTGCACCGATTTTTGAGTGTGAGGCGCACATGAGAGAGCTCGAGGAGAGCATGAAAATTTCCGACGATGCGTCCGTCATGCGCGAGTACGCCGCACTTCAGGCAAAGATGGAGGCTCTCCACGGCTACACATGGAAGCAGGATATGGAGACGATGTTTCAGAGATTCGGCTTTGAGCTCGCCGACATAAAAGGACCTATAGGGAGCTTTTCGGGAGGTCAGCAGACGAAGATTGCTTTTATCAAGCTGCTTCTCAAAAGACCTGACATAATGCTCCTCGACGAGCCGACGAACCATCTTGACCTTCCGACCATCGAGTGGCTTGAGGGCTACCTAAAGACCTACGACAGGGCGGTCGTTATAGTATCCCACGACAGAATGTTTCTCGACAAGGTTGCGGATGTGACCTACGAGATTGAGTATCACAGGATAAAGCGCTACGCCGGAAACTATACTGCTTTTATGAAGCGCAAGGAGGAGGACCTCATAAAGCAGGAGAAGGACTACGAGGAGCAGCAGAAGGAAATCAAGCGCCTCACGGAATGGATTGAGAAGTGGAAGAACACGCCTACGAAGGTGACGGCAGCCCACTCTAAGCAGATGGCTATAGAGCACATGGTAAAGATTGAGAAGCCGAGGCGTTTTGACACCAAGGCGTTCCACGCAAGATACATTCCGCGGATTGAGAGCTACACCAACGTGATAAATGCAAAGAATCTCGAAATCGGCTACGATAAGGTGCTGAGCACGGTGACATTTTTGCTGCAGAAGAAGGAGAGGCTTGCAATAATAGGCGAGAACGGCAAGGGCAAATCGACTCTTTTAAAGACCTTAATCGGAGAGATTCCTGCGCTCGGCGGCGAGTTCAAGTTCGGACAGAATGTCGAGTGGGGATATTTTGACCAGCAGAAGGCGGTCATGGAGAAGGTAAATCCCGACCAGACGGTGCTTGACAACTTCCGGGAGGCGTATCCCGACTATCTGCGCGAGGAGGTGAGAAGTGCTCTCGGAGGATTTCTCTTTTCGGGTGAGGAGGTCGAGAAGAAGATGGGACAGCTCTCTGGAGGCGAGAAGGTGCGCTTAGCACTCTGCAAGATGTTACAGACAAGACCTAATCTGTTGATTCTCGATGAGCCGACGAACCACATGGACATAGTCGGCAAGGATGCGCTCGAGAAGATGTTAAACGAGTATGAGGGCACGGTTCTCTTTGTGTCCCACGACCGATATTTTATAAGCAGGATTGCGACGGGCATACTTGAATTTTCAAGCGAGGAGACTGCGCAGGGAAATGTAAAGCAGTATAAAATGACGTATGAGCAGTACCTTGAGGAGAAGGAGAAGGAAGCCTCGGGCATCGTAAAGAATGTTGCCACGGGCGCGCAGTCGAATGTCAGGGAGCAGGCAAAGCAGGCGCAGTCGACACC
>UQZF01000095.1 GCA_900545455.1 uncultured Eubacteriales bacterium | reverse complement strand
AAATGGAAGATGTGGAGTGAAGCCAGCTTTCCTTTTGGATGGTAAGGCTCTTTTCATCAATCAGCATTACGGACAAGTTCAGGTTAAGATTGGTCGGTATCTTTTTTGTATAAAGGTCAAATTCTTCCTTAGAGCTTGTAACGAAACTGATTTTTTCTGTTTCCATGATGTTTTCAAAAATAAGGTGTGAATACAAAGAGCTTAACTGATTGCTCATCAGCTCCTTAGTGGTATTGTACAGATAAATAAAATGCCATTTAGTAACTGATCCGGAAGCAAAGGATACTGACAGATGATAGTTGGTATCCTTTTTTTCTTGCTCCATTGTAAACGGTACACCTATGGAAGAAAGTGCAGTAAGGATAGTTCCTTGCATAAACTTCTTTGCAGTATCGTTTAGAGTATCCGGGGCATCCAGTGTTGCTGTATCTTCCATAGAAGATAAGGCGTAACCGGCAGATGTTAAAAGCTGTGCATACGTTACACCATTAGAGGCATTGTTAGCAATAAGCTGAATTACCTGTATAGAAGGAGGATTTGCCAGCTTACAGTTCAGTATCCTAGAAAGATATTCCGGGGATACATCAATAAGTCTGGCAAAGTCCCTTTTCATTGTATTTCCAACCGCACGTGAGACAAGTGAGGCAAATTCTTGTTTATTATAAAGTTTATTCATAAATAGATTCCTCCGATACTATAATAATTCACTTGACATAGAAAGTCAATCGAGAATTGATATGTGAATAAGTAAAATTGATATGAATTGATATATTAGGTCAAATAATAATTGACATACCATGTCAATTTGTGTATAATGTGTATAGTGTAAGAAATTAAATATAGGAGGTGGTCAGATGAATCCGTACACAGTGGATAGGATACAGGATGGTTCAGTAACATATTTTTTCATCCGCTGTATGGAAGATATGTCTATTATGCCACTGCCAACAAAGTACCTTACACACATGACAAGGGCAAAGAAATCCCCCAACACAGTAAAGCGTATCGCATTTTCCATTTCTTATTATATGAGTTACTTAGAGGAAAAGGATGTGCTGCTTGGGGATGTTTCAGAGCTTCCGTATAGTGAACAGCACTTACATTTCACAGAGTTTTTACAGTGGATAAAGCAGGGCAAGCACAACGGAGATAAGGAAAGAAAGCAACCGTGCAATTCGACTTGCAACACTTATCTAAGGGATGTGTTTGGATGGTTTACCTTTTTGGAATTGGAATATGAGCAGTTCCACGATTTGAAAGTTTTATCAAGCCGTGTGGTATCTTTTACAAATAATGTAGGTGTCAGGTTTTCGGTATCGTGCCGGACATTCAAAGGATACTTTAAGGAAGATGAACACGTGGGACGTACCATAGAAAAGGATAACATAGTCATTTTGTTGGAAGCGTGTGTAAACAGCCGTGACCAGTTGATGCTTTTATTGTTATCAGAGACAGGCTTCCGTATCGGAGAGATACTTGGTATTAAGTACACACAGGACATTGATTATCAGAAAAGAACAATCCGTGTTATGTACCGTGAGGATAATGAGAATGATGCCAGAGCCAAAAATGCAGAGTACCGCAGGTCAAAGGTTAGTGCAGAGACATTTGATATTCTGATGTACTATCTGGCAGAGAACAGAGAGCTGTTAAAGGATAGCGATTATCTGTTTATCAATCTTACCGGGGGAAACACCGGGGAGCCGGAAAATGTAAACACAGTCTATGCTATGTTACGCAGACTGGAAGATAAGACCGGGGTAAAGGCAACACCGCACATGCTCCGTCACTATTTTGCAAATGAAAGGCGTAAAAACGGTTGGGATTTGGCTCTTATTTCTAAGGCGTTGGGTCATAAGAATATCAGCACTACGGAAGCATACTTAAATATAGATGCAGATGAGCTAAGTCAGGCAACAGATGAATATTACAGCAAGAACAAATCACTTTTCATGGTGGATAAATTGATATAAAGGGGGTGTGACTGATGGCTGCTTTAAGCATATTGCAGTTTGATATGACTGCCCGGATACGTGAGCTGGATGCACAGTTAGAGGCGTGTAGCAATGTACAAGGCAGACAAAGGGCAGCTGTCAGGGAGTTCCTTTTACAGCATGGTATCTATTCCGTTGAGGACATCACGGATGAAGATAAAGCAGATTTTAGGGAATACCTAAGTCTGAAGGATGAACTAAACAGTGTACAAAAGATAAAGTATGCATCCAGTCTGGAAACCATTCAGTTATCTTACTATGCACCGCTTTATGAAGACTTCCTAAAAGAATTGGAAGATGGAAAAAAGCCGGATGCAATCATAAGGAAAGCTGAAACATACCTTTTATCGCATGGGATTACTTCTACGGAAGAAATCACTTATGAGGTAAGAGAAGCGTATGAGCAGTATTTAATGGCTTCCATTAAGGAAGATAAGGTAAGAGAGTATCTAAAGTGCTTGGATGTTATGAAACTGGCTGCCATCCGCAGAGAGTGTGAGAAAGCACCCTTTAAGGAAAGGAAGTTACGCTATACTGGTGGGAAAATATTTCTGCTGTACCATCCGGATTATGAGCTTGCAACTACCTTTTATTATGTCCGGGACAAGGAAGAATTGCTTTTTGATTTTTCCTTACCGGCAAAGGATGAGGTTAAATATCAAATTTTTTTCATGCTCAATTTTGTATTGGAAACGGAAAAGAATTGGAAGAACCGTAGGGAACGCTTCATAGTTCCGCTAAAGCTCCTATATGAATTTTGTATAGAGCAGGGCATTGAGGACTTGGAGAAGCTGGAAGAAATGGAAATCAATCTGTTTCGTGAAAAGCTGAAATCCTTAGATGTCGATAAAGACGATATTTACATTCAGATAGTAGACAATATAAGGAAGTTTCTCTTTTTGAGAGCAAAGAAAACGAACTGGGAAGCTAATGTATGGTACATGGAGCGTTTCAATCTGCAAAGTGACCGTATGAATCCGGCAAACCCGGTGGTGCGTATTCCATTCATGCAGGTGCATGATAAGGAAAATCGCAGATACTTCCAGTTGTATTTGCAGTATATGATTGGTGTTACTTCCTTATCCATAAACAACATCCGCTTTCAGTATTACAATGTATCTGAATTTCTGGAATATTGTGATATGAAAGAGTTATCAGTGCATACAGTGGATGCGCTGGATATGGATAATTATTTCAAATTTGTAGACAGAGATATACAGCCGGAAACCTTTAACAATAAGGTGGCTGATATTTATAAATTTTATAGGTTCATGGTGGTTAAGGGCTTTGTAAAAATTGTTCCTTACAAGATGGAATACTACCTAAAGAATGTAGTTCCGACACACCATGACAGAGCATTGCCGGAGGATGTAATCAGTAAGATGCTGACAAATCTTTATCAGTTCCCGGAAAATCTAAGACTCATGTATCTGCATTTGTGGTGTTTGGGACTTAGAGTGAATGAGGTATGCACCATCAAAGGGGATGCCTATTATGAAAGGGATGGGGACACATGGATAAGGCTGTATCAAAATAAGATGAAAGCCGAAAAGACAGTTCCTATACCGGCAACGCTTTATGAGCTGATGAAAGCCTATATTAAGAAGATGGATATTATACCGGATGCTTACGTGTTCCAGAATAAAAACGGTGGAGCATTTAAGACCGGCACATTTGCAAAGCAGATGAAAGCAAAGTGTGAGGAGCTGGGTATCAGTTGCGGAGATTATATTTTCCGTTCCCATGATTACCGCCATACCGTAAGTACAGCACTGTACGGTCAGGGTTCTTCTTTACAAGCTATCCGTGATTTCTTAGGGCATAAGTCAGAGGAAATGACAAAACAATATGTAGACTACTTGCCGGAAATGATTGATAAGGCAAATGAGGAATATTTCAGTAGTGAAGAAAACAGTATTGCAAAGACAATACGGAAGGGAGACAGCAATGCAGATGAAAATTAAGTTTTGCGATTTGCCTTGTTATGAAAAGGCAGATACCGCAGAAGGAACACTGGCTTATAAGGCTAGAAATAATTGTTTTCATATTGATAGGCTGCCTACGGACGGATTACAGAAAGAATTTCACTCATTTGTGTTACACAGAGGAGATACCATTACGGTACTTAGTCTTAGGTCAGATTTATCACAGTTCAATGTGGTATGCAATTTCCTATCAGAGAAGTATGCAGAGCTTAACAGCCTTATGGATGTTCCGCTGGATACGCTGGTAAGGGATATGAAGAAATGGCTGTTGAAAAATGGTAAGGCACTGACATCCCGGAAAGTATGTAAAAGACTTGGCAGGGATGAGCAACAAGAAAATGTGAATGTCAGGTATCTCAAAAAGGTGTATGAGTTCCTTATGCCGGAAGATAACAGACCGGAAAGAGAAAAAGACATCTGGAGATTGGATGCATTGGGACTGGATTTGACCAACAATCCTATCTTGGGTACGGCAACACTGAATTTTACAAAGATTGTTCAGGATACCATTAAGCAAGAGGTTAAGGATGCCGCCTACATGGAACTTATGACAAGGGCAGTAGGTACGGTGCAGGCAGAGCTTGTGGCAATCAACCGTTTTAGTGCATTTCTGGCTGAAAACTTTATTGAAGTTAAGTCACTGGCTGATGTGGATAGGGATATGGTGGAAAGCTACCTTATCTATCTAAATACAGAAGCTACCGAAAGGCAGTCTTTCCGGTCAGATGTTTTTCATCTGAAATCGGTAATGGATTTGGTGGGTAGGATGATAGAAAGACCAGAGATTTGTAATCTGTTCCTATTATCTGATATACCAAAGCAAGCGGAAAAACTGTACAAGTCCTATTCGGATGCAGAGCTTATAAGGCTTAACAGAGCCATTGTTGATGCGGATGTGCAGGTGGCAAGGGCATTGATATTACATCAGATGTTAGGGACACGCATTTCTGATACGCTTACCTTATTGCAGGATTGTGTATATGAAAAGGATGGAAAGCTGATGGTTAAGATATTTCAGGTCAAGAGCCGTAGGTCATATCGCAAGACCATCAATGAGGAGATACAAGCACTCATCCGGGCTTCAATCGAATATACGAAAGAACATTCCCCGGACAGTCAGTATGTATTTGCTCATGATAAGTATGTAGACCGTCCTATGTCATACGCAAAGATACAATATCAGCTCATGGCACTTATCCATGAAAATGATTTAAGGGATGATAACGGAGAGCTGTTCGGTGTTGGTACACACTTGTTCCGGCACACGTATGGTAGGAAATTAACGGAAATGCACGTTGATGATACAACAATAGCAAAGCTGTTAGGACACGCAAATAATTCATCCGTAAAGTATTACCGGAAGATGTCAAATAACCAGCTTGCAGTAGAAACAAGAGATATGCGTAATAGCATGGATGAAATTTTACAAAACTTGATAAAGGGGTGGTAATCGTGACTAAGTATGACAGAATGGTTGCCACGAACAGAGCAACCAGTGATGCTAAGATAGCAAAGGCAAAAGCTGAAATTGCTAAGATGGTATCTGAAAACATTCAGGTAACAGTTGGAGAGTTGGTAAAACGAACCGGATTATCCAGAGGGTTCTTTTATAAAAATGAGGAAGTAAGCAGGGCGTTGGAAAACGCAAGAGACTTACAGGATGGTAAAGCCTTAACCAGACCTCAAAAAGTAATTCTTGATGCAGCTATGGATAAGCAGTTGCAGATTTTACAGCAACAGATTGAAAAGCTCAAAAGTGAGAACAGTAGCTTGTCTAAGAAAAACCAGGATTTGCAGAAGGCACTTAACAAAAAGGATTTGAACTTCATCAAAAATCTATAAATTTCTGTTATTCAGTTCTAAAGTTCATACAGTATATACAGTGTGTATGGTGTTACAACCATTGAAAACACTGCATTTGAAATCCCATAGTAAATATATTTGTCGTTCTTATTGGTCTTGTAATTATTTTTAAATCGCAGATTACGGCTCTCGTAACAACAATCTTAGGCAATATCAGAAACAATGCACTCAGTATATAAGGTGCTCCCCGATATGTCCTGCGGGGCATGTCGGGGGAGGGGAGTTGAAATGTTGAAAGTAAGAAAATTAAGAGGCAGTGTGACAGTGTTTGCTGCGATGTCGTTTATGATAATAGCATCTGTAATATGTTCGATGATTGAGTCTGCCCGGGTACAGGGAGCGAGAGTTATGACAGCCATGGCGGCTGACATGGCACTTGACGGAATGTTCTCAGGGTATGAGAGGGAACTGCTTGATGAGTATGGGCTGCTTCTCTTTGACGGTGCAAGGGATGGAAATGAGCTTGATGCAGAAAATCTTGAAGCAGATATTAGGGAAAGGATTGAGAGAAATCTCGATACGGATGGTGGTCTTTTATTTACCAAGGGTATGGATTTTTATGGGATAGAGATAGAGGAGGTCTGCGTCGACAATGTAATCACCGCGCCTGATGCTTACGGGCTGATTTGGAGAAAAGATGCAGTCGATTATTCTAAGCTTGAATATAGTGCAGAGTTAATAGAGTGTCTGCTTGGAATCGAAGGATTGGAACATGAGAATGATATAGTCAGGACGGCGGCGGACTATATGGATGACTGTATGGAGAACGTGTCGGATTTCTATGCTTCGTATCTTAAGCTGATAGAGCATGTGGACGGAATCATGACACAGAGCAATGGCATCAATTTTGATAATCTGAGGACGAGGGCGGTTTATGTCAAAAAAGTTGGCCCCGGAGGCGTGAATATTTCTTCACAGGAGGCATTAAGTATCAATAATTACCAGGTCTATGAGAAGGTTTCTGATAATCTCATGAATGTGTATGCAATGCGCGATGATATTTTAGACGGGCTTCAGGTCGTTATGGATGGAAAGGCGAATGATGCCGACATTAAGAATTTAAAGGATCTGTGCAGACTTACGACGGATTTTTTCGGCAATGTCAAGGCAGAGCTTGAAGTGTCGATGAGGCTTGTGAATGACATAAGAGGCAGGCAAAGTTTAATTGAAAACGGAATTTTGGCAGCTGTTGACTATCTTGATTCCATTACGGAGATTAGTGTTCAGAGTATACAGGGACTTAACGAGGAGATGGAAGGTATTATTGAGGAGCAGGAGAGGATTGTTCAAAAGTTAGGCAATGCAGCTGCGCTGTACGATATGTTAGAGCACAACTACGAGCTTATAAGTACGGTGGAGACACTGTGCACGGACATAGGAACCTTGGAGACGTGGAACAGTGATGCTGTCAAGGTTGCGGAATGGTATGTCGATTATAAGGCGGCGTTTGATATGCTTGAAGATTACAGAACGGACGGTATGTATCTTGACTATGAGGGGCTTGAATGCAGAACGAGTGATGATTCCATATTAGGAAGTATTTACGACTACACGATGAATGGAATGTTAGGTTTGATTCTTCCAAAGGGTGCAGAGGTTTCTGATAAAAAGATTGCGGATATGTGTCTCGCTGACCTGTATGGACAGCGTGGAGACAGAGGAGAGTATATATACGACGAAGCGGCTGATTTTATGAATGAGGTATTATTTAACATCTATCTCGGCAATCAATTTGAATGTTATACGGAAAACGACGGTGAAGGTCTCATCAATTATGAGCAGGAGTTCATTCTCTGTGGGAAGGAGAGTGACAGAAAGAATCTCGAAGGCGCGATTATGATGATTGCGGGACTTCGATTAGGATGTAACATGACATACATACTTACAGATGTAACGAAGAAACAGGAGGCATACAATATTGCTCTTGCGGCACTGGGGTTTACGGGAATAATTGCCCTTGTTAAGCTGCTGGAGTATGTGATACTTACGGCGTGGGCTGTCGGAGAGACTGTGGTTGATATGAAGCTTCTGTTAAAAGGCGAAAAGATTCCGTTGTTTAAAAAGAAGGAGGACTGGAGGCTGGACCTACAAAGCCTGATTCGCGGTGTGCTTGATGAAGGGGAACAGGAGAATAAAAACGGTCTGGACTATTCTGAGTATCTGGCATGTGTAATGTTTCTTAAGTCACCTCAGGACAAAGCATTTCGTTCAATGGCAGTGGTGGAGATGCACATGATTGCCGCGGGAGCAGAGGATTTCCGGGTCAGAAACTATGTGTATGGTCTGGATATTACAGTGTCATATCACATAGGCGGAAGAAGGGAAACTTATACGGAGCACTGCAGCTATACATATTAGTCTATATCAAAATATAAGACGGGGAGGTGATATAAGATGCTCTTTCCTAAAGGTTGTATTGAACGTGTCATAAACAATCAAAAAATAAACGATACAAACACACATTATAAACAAACAAAACAGAATTATAAAAGTAGAAATGGTACCCCCAAGTATTGCCATTCGCGCTGCCGGAGGGGAAGGGCTTCTTATGTCACCTTTCATGCGGGAATAACGGTTGAGGCCTCAATTGTTATTCCGCTGGTTGTGTTTGCGATGATTACATTAATTCAGATAATGGTGTTGATGAATATACAGTTAAGAGTACAGACTGCATTATATCATCAGGCAGTTAAAGCGGCGGGATATTCTTATCTTGCCGATTCGGTTGAAAATTATCTGACGGAGGATACGGGTGCCGAAGATTACGCCGCAATTATGAGCATTATGCAGAACGGTATAACCGAAGCAGTAATAAAATATATGGTTGAAGCGGAGCTTGGCAGTGATTTCTTTGAAAATCCCTGGATAAGGAATGGAAATAGCGGATTGAAAATTATATTTCCGACGGGAGTGGCAGAGCGGGAGATTGATGTTGTTCTGCAATATGATTTAAAGACCTGTTTTGACATTTTTGGGATAGGCAGTATACCGATGATATCAAGGGCGGTGCTTGGCAGATGGAGCGGGATGACGGTAATAGCGGATGAAGAGGATGGCTTGGAGGAGGGAGATAAGGTATATATAACCAAATCAGGGACTGTGTACCACCTGTACCGTGACTGCACATATCTGGCAATAAAACTTACCAGGGTAAAGTGTGTGGAGTTATCTTCATACAGAAATGCATCAGGAGGAAAGTATTACCCGTGTACCGTATGTGCAAAGGGAACATACGGCGATGGGGACTACATGTATATATCAAAATATGGTGAATGTTATCACGCGGATGAGAAATGCCGCAATATATATCACAATATTATTGAGACGGATAAGGAGAATGCAGGAAACAGAGACTTGTGTTCAAAATGCAGAGACAGAAAATCCGTCTGCCAGGGAAAGGAATAGAATATGGTGGTAAATGCAGCGGTGCTTATTCTGCTTTTATATGAAAGCGTGGTTGACATAATAAAACGCAAAATAAATATTGTACCGACAATGGCAGTTGGTGTATTTGGACTGCTGATGAATCGACTTGTATATAAAAGACCTTTGTGGTGGCTTGCAGGTCTGGCAGCAGGTTCGGTATTAATGCTGGCAGCATTGGTATCAAAGGAGAAAATCGGGTATGGCGACGGAATAGTATTTTTGATGCTTGGTGTATGTGTTGAACCGTTAACCACATTATGGGTGCTGTGGATTTCAATGTTTGCGGTCGGAATTATGGGAAGTGTGGGAATTATTATGGGAAAAAGAGGCAGAAACAGTCAAATACCGTATATTCCGTTTGTTGCAGCGGCTTATATAGTTGTAGGTTTGTTGAGAATGAAAGCAGGGGGATAAGCTTGAAAGGGTTACATAAAGATGGCAGAGGTTATGCAGGCGGATATTTTACGGTTGAAGCAGCATTTGTTTTTCCGGTTATGATTATGGTGATTGCGGCTGTGCTGCGTCTTGGCATGGAAGTTCATGATGACATGGTGGGTATGGCACTTGCACAGTATCTTTACATAAAAGACAAAAGCATAGAACAGAACTGTTATAACCCGTATGAACAAAAGACAGACCTGAAAGAGTGTGTAAATACAGCTGTTGTTGAAGTTGTAAGTGTACATAAGGAGGTAAATAAGCTCTATGCCGAAGAAATGGTCAGAGAGTATGGG
>UQZF01000094.1 GCA_900545455.1 uncultured Eubacteriales bacterium | reverse complement strand
CGATTACATTTTATCTCAGGTTTGCGTGGGAGGTCGGAAAGGAAAATCCGCAGAGGAGAACCGACGACGTGGACGAGTATCTGAAGCTGTGGATAAATGAGACTTTTTCGGGAAATCATGGGGAAAAGATGGCGCGCATTCTCAACGACTTTGCACAGTTGACCAACGTCCGCAAGATTGAGCTCATGGACAGCGATGTGTTCTCGCAGACGGCTTACGGCGATGAGGCGACGAGTAGAATTGTCCGCTATCGCGAGCTTGTGAGCGGTGCCGACGAGGTGTATGCTTCACTTCCTGCCGACGAGCGCGACGCATTCTATCAGATGTTTCTCATGAAGCTTCATGCGGCGTATTATACCAACTGCATGTACTACTATGCCGACAGAAGCACGCTTTGCACAAAGCGTCAGGAGGCGCAGGCGGCGTATAAGTATGCGGCTCTTTGCAGGGAGTACGATGACAGGAGGAGAAGGCTTCTCTTCTATTATAATAATGTGATGGCTGACGGCAAGTGGTCGGGAATATTAACGCCTGAGGATTTCCCGCCACCGAGAACCGCAATGCAGCCCGCGTGTGTGGTTCCGCTCTCATCGCCTGACGAGACGGAGAAAAGGCTTGTCGTGTCGCTGTGGAATGATGAGCAGGAAATCTTCTTTGTAAAGCCCGAGGCTAAGTGGCTTGACTTGGCAAATGCAGGTGCGGGTGAGCTTGCGGTCAAAATTGAGGCACCCGAGTGGATTCATGCAGACTGCGCGGAGGTTTCGGTCGGCGCGGAGATGCGCGTCGGAGTTAAGCCGATACCCGAAGCGTGCGGCGGTCGCGATGGAGAGAGCGGCATATTGAGCGGAAGTATCATCATCCGCTGTGAGGAGACTGACCAGACCGTCGAGATTCCGGTTACGACTGATTGCAGGCTTATGGATTTGAGCAGCACGATGGCTGTCGAGGACGGCGGTTCGGTTGTTATCGAGGCTGACAGCCTGAAGGAGCTTGAGGGCACGGGCTGGCACAGGGTGGAGCGTCTCGGGCGCGACCACGGCTCGCTGCTTGAGGCGGATGACCGCAGAAATCAGCAGAATGAACAGAGCGTCAACGGAATCTCCAAGGGTGGCGCGGAGTTTAACTTCTGTCTGACCAAAGACACCGACAAGGCTGTGCTCGAGCTGCACAGATTCCCTTCGCTCAACTCGACGGGGCGCATAAGAGTCGAGGTGTCGGTTGACGACGGGGAGAGAATGCTCCTCGAGAGCGCGTCGAACGACGAGTGGCGCGGAACATGGAAGCTCAACATATTTAACAATGTTGACAAGCTTTCACTTGAGCTTCCGAAGCTCTCGGTGGGAGAACACACTCTGCATATTTATGCGGTGGATAAGTATTTCGCGTTCAGCCGTGTGGTTATCTACACCGACACAGTGAAGGAGAGCATGTTCGGCGGTTGCGCTGCGGAGGATGATTTTGCCCGAAAGACCAACAGCGTGTGGGATGACAGAGAATGGAATGGCAGAATCGATGACAGAGCGTGTGATGGGCAGAGCTGGGATAAGGTTTGCGACCTTCTGTACGGAAATATAGAGCTAAAGCCGCGCCCTATGCTTGTTGCCGGCGTAACCACGGGCTCTAACACGCTTCCCGACACGAACACTGTCGTTGAGTGGGATTATTCCGAGGAGCATCCTGCAAGACATATCACCCCGAGGGAGCTTATTTCCATGGCTGACACGCCTTTTGTAGAGAAAAACGGAACAATAAGGATTGACATGGGAGCCGCTCTTGCGGATAATAGTAATGCGTCAATGAACGGCGGATGGGAATACTGCCTTTCGGAATCGTACGACAGAACGGGGCTTGCCATGTACATAAGAAAGCCGTGGCAGGTGTATGGCGAGGTTAAGCCATCGCTTCACTACAGGATTTCGTGTGAGGGCGGAATGTATGCGCTCTGGATTCTCATGAAGAATGAGAGCTACGACGGTGCGGAGCTGCTTGCGGACATCGACGGCGTAATGCTGTCAAAGGACGAGCTTGCGGGCGGTGAGCGTATCGGAAATTACTGCGGTGAGAGAGTTTACCGCTGGGTTAAGCTGTGGAGAAATGAGCTGTCCGAGGGTGAACACGAGATAGGAATATACACTCCGTCGTCGGCTAACCGTTTTGACAGAATATATATAACCAAGGGGGATGAGATGCCTCCTTGTGACAGTGAATGGAGTTAAGACAGACAAAATGAGTAAAAGCATGAACAACAGTGGAAAAGACCTCACGGAGGGACCGATAGGAAGGGGGATTTTGGCGTTTGCGATACCGCTCTTTTTGGGGCAGCTATTACAGCAGCTATACAACGTAGCCGACGCGTGGGTTGTCGGAAATTTTGCAAACAACAATGCGTTTGCGGCAGTCAGCTCGACCGGAAGCATGACTTTCCTTATAATCGGCTTCTTCAACGGCGTTGCCACGGGAGGCGGAGTCGTAATATCGAAATACTACGGTGCGAAAAATTACGATGCCGTTGAAAAGACGGTTCACACGAATTTTCTGTTCGGAATAATTGCGTCGGTGCTCGCGACGGTTGTGGGTGTTCTGATAGCACCGTGGCTTTTAACGGTCATGAAAACGCCTGAGGAGGTAATGCCTGAGTCGCTTACATATCTGCGAATCTATTTTGGCGGAGTTTCTACTATAATAATGTACAACATCGGGATGGCTATAATGAGAGCACTAGGAGACAGCATACATCCGCTGTACTATCTGGTGATTTCATCGGTGCTCAACGTGGTGCTCGATCTGCTGTTTGTTGCGGTGCTCGGCTTCGGCGTTGCGGGAGCGGGGATTGCGACCGTCGCTGCGCAGGGACTCAGCGCAGTGCTCTGCATCGTGAGAATGTGCAGGGTTGAGGGAGTGGGAAGGCTTAGATGGAGCTCCCTTAAATATTATCCTCAGTATATGGGCGAGGTCATAGTTCAGGGACTTCCGAACGGAATACAGAACTCGGTAATAAGCATAGGAAACATGGTCGTGCAGACAAATATCAATTCCTTCGGCTCCTATGCGATGTCGGGTGTCGGAGCCTACAGCAAGATTGAGGGTTTCGCATTCCTGCCGATAACGAGTATGTCAATCTCACTTCCGACCTTTATCGGACAGAACCTCGGGGCGAAGAAGTATGACAGAGCGAAGAAGGGAGCCGCCTTCGGCATAGTGTCAGGAGTGGTTCTTGCGGAGGTGATAGGTGTTATCGTCTACCTGTTCGCTCCACAGCTTTTAAGATTCTTCGTAAATGTCGACGAGGCTGTCGCAATCGGGCAGGGACATGCGAGAATAATCTGCCTCTTCTTCTTCCTGCTTGCGTTTTCGCATTGTGCGGCGGGCGTGTTAAGGGGCTGCGGAAAGTCCATTGTGCCGATGATAACGATGCTGGCTTTCTGGTGCGGCGTGAGAATAATATATGTCACGACAACACTTCATTTTATACCTAAGTTTTCGGTAATATCATGGGCTTACCCGCTTACTTGGTCGTTAAGCTCCATCGTGTTCCTGACATTTTTACTCAAATCAGATTGGGTTCATTCATTTGAAAAGAAAAAGCAATGATTGCAAAATACAGTGCAATGGGGGATAAAATGGATAATAAAGATAAGAAGAAAAAGAGCTCAGGGACTAAGAATCTTGTCATTTTTATTGCGATAATGATTGCAAGCATGATTGTGGGCTTTTGTGTCGGGGCGGCGATAGCTTATTTTAAGAAGAACGGCGTCGATTTTCGCGGCATGACAGCCTATGTGAGCGGATATATGATGAAGGGGCTGCCTTGGTTCTACATCGGCATAAGCATTGTCTCGGCAGGGCTGGCGGTAGGAATGTACATAGCCTACAGCCGCAGGGCGTCGGCGTGGGACGGCGAGAATGAAGAGGAGATAGCGCGGATAGAGGAGGGAATTGGAGTACCTATCGGGATAGCCAACGCCATGACCATCATCAACAGCCTGCTGTTCTCGATGTATGTGTGGGGAAATCTTTGCGGTGATGCGGCATGTGACGGCGGATACAAGGTGCTCGGCATCGTGCTTTTTCTGGCAGACTATATCTGGATTGTGGCTGTGAGCAGGCTTACCGTTGAGCTCGAGAAAAAAATAAATCCCGAGAAGAGGGGCGATTTCCTTGAAATCAACTTCCAGCGCAAGTGGGAGGATAGCTGCGATGAGGCGCAGAAAAAGATAATCTACGAGGCGGGCTTCAGGGCGTACAGGGCAGGAACGAAGGCATGTACGACAATATGGCTCATAACCTTCATATTCATGTTCATGTTTGACACCGGGTTGCTCCCTGTCTTTGTCGTGTGCGCGATATGGTTTATCATGCTGATAACCTACACGACGGTATCCGGCAAGCTTGAGAAAAATATGTACAGATAGAGATTTAGAACGGTGGCAGTATGCAGATTTCAAGCAGATTTACGTTGGCGGCAATACTCAATCACAAAAGCCCTTTAACGGGGCTTTTGTTTTTTTGCAGAAAAACTGATGTAACTATTGACATTACAACAATGCTGTGATATTTTATGCTCATAGATGTAACTACGGTTGCTACAATGGAGCGCAAAGGTGCTCGGAAATGAGGTTTAAAATGACGCAGAGTGAACGCAGGCTATGGCTGATACGGGAGTTGTTAAAAGAGAGCAGTGCATACGATGATGTTGAGATTCCAAGCGACGAGCAGGGACAGAGGCTTCTGCTGCGCGCGCTCATGAACGTGCGTATGCCGCAAAAGATAAGCGACGAGTTCCTGAAAATACAGGATGAATATTTGAAAGAGCTGATAAATGAGAATGGAATTGTGGAGCTTGATGAGCTTGCCGAGGCGCAGGAGGGCATATATCTGTGGCAGGGCGACATCACGAGACTTCGCGTTGACGCGATCGTGAATGCTGCGAACAGCGGAATGACGGGCTGTTATGCGCCGAATCACAGGTGCATCGACAATTGCATTCATTCCTATGCGGGCATACAGCTCCGTCTTAAATGTGCCGACATCATGGCGCGTCAGGGCTGCGAGGAACCGACGGGTAAGGCAAAAATCACTCCCGCCTACAATCTTCCGTGCAGGTATGTCATTCACACGGTCGGGCCGATTATATCGGGCAGGCTGAGCAAAAGGGACTGTGAGCTTCTCGCCTCGTGCTACAGCTCATGTCTTGAGCTTGCCGCGCAGAATGGGCTTACGAGCATAGCGTTCTGCTGTATCTCGACGGGCGAGTTTCATTTTCCAAATGACAGGGCGGCGGAAATCGCCGTTGACACGGTAAAAAAATTCATGCAGAAGGAAAGCAGTGTAAAGAAGGTGGTATTCAATGCTTTTAAGGACATCGACAGAGAAATCTACGAGGGACTCCTCAAAAAGTGAGAGATTTACAGAGGCGTTAAACGGCGCGGATGCCGTTGTTATCGGAGCGGGAGCAGGGCTCTCGACATCGGCGGGCTTCGTGTACGGCGGTGAGAGATTCAGAAGGTATTTTTCGGATTTTGAAAAGAAATATCGTTTCAGGGATATGTATTCGGGAGGCTTTTATCCCTACGACACGTTGGAGGAGCACTGGGCGTACTGGAGCAGATACATCTATGTAAACAGGTACATGGATGCGCCGAAGCCTGTCTACGACAAGCTTTTTGAGCTTGTGAAGGACAAGGACTATTTCGTGCTGACGACCAATGTTGACCACTGTTTTCAGAAGGCAGGCTTTGACAAGAAGCGTCTGTTCTACACACAGGGCGACTTTGGGCTCTGGCAGTGCAGTAAGCCGTGCCATGACAAGACCTACGACAACCGCGACGTGGTTGTGCGCATGCTTGAGGCGCAGGGATATGAGATAGCGGAAAACGGTGAGCTCACTCTGCCGGAGGGCGTAAGCCCTAAAATGTCGGTTCCGTCAGAGTTTGTTTCTCACTGTCCCGTGTGCGGTGCGCCCATGACCATGAATCTTCGCAGCGACGACACCTTTGTTCAGGACGACGGCTGGTATCGCGCCTCACAGTGCTACGATGATTTCATAAGACGCCATGAGGGCACGAGGGTGCTCTACCTTGAGCTCGGCGTCGGGATGAACACGCCCGTCATAATCAAATATCCTTTCTGGCGGATGACCGCGCAGAATCCGAACGCGACGTATGCCTGCATCAATTACGGCGAGGCTTACGCACCCGAGGAGATAAGGAAGCAGGCGGTGTGCTTTAACGGGGATGTGGGGACAGTGCTGGAAGGAATCATGGCGAAATAAATAGGTAAAGCCTTTAAGGCTGTCAATTAGTGTATGCTCGAGGGGCGTGTGCTTTGAGACAGCCTTTTTTGTACTTGTGTCAGACATCATCTTGACAGAAGTTAATAGAGAGATTATTCTTAAAACATACTATGTGACGATATAATAAATTAAATGCAAGGGGGAGCTTATGGAGAAAAACGTACTGGAAAAAATAGTGGAGAGCAGAAGAATGCCGGTATTATTTATTGGTTCCGGAATATCTAAAAGATATTTATATAATTTTCCGACATGGGGAGAGCTTCTTGAAAACTGTTTTAAAAAAGTGGAATCAGATTCATTTCAATATCAAAAGATTATAGATGAGTTAAAGAGAAGCTGTAAGTCGGAGTTTGAAGTTAATATCAGACTCGCAAGTGAAATAGAGTCACGTTTTAATAGTGCATTTTATGACAGAAAATTACAGTTTGGTAAATCAAAAAATCCTAATTGGGTAAAAACAGGAGTATCTCCGTTCAAAATGTATTTGTCATATTTTTTTAAAAAGCTTCATTTGAACCATAATCCGGAGTTAACTTTAGAATTGGAGGCGTTCAAAAACCTTAAAAATAAGGTCTCTGCGGTAATAACAACTAACTATGACTGTCTTTTAGAAAAGTCAATATTTGCAGATGATTATAGTGTATTTATTCATCAGAATGATTTGTTTTCAGCGGACAGCTATAATTCGGCAGAAATTTATAAAATCCATTGATGCGTCACGGATGCAGAGTCTATAATCATAACAGAACGTGATTATGAGAATTTTACAAATTCAAGAAAATTAATTATTGCCAAGATGCTTACTCTTTTTGCAGAATCACCGATAGTTTTTATGGGGTATTCATTTACGGATGAAAATATAAGAAATATTATTGTGGATTTTTTGAGTTGTTTAACAGAAAAAGAGTTAAAAAACATATCTGACCATCTTGTATTTATAAGTTATAAGGCTAATCAGAGTAAGCTGATACAGTGTAAACGAACGATTACTACCAAGGAAGGTTTTGACATTCCCATTACAGAAATAGAAACCGATAATTTTGTTGAAGTTTATAATATATTAAATCAAATTATGCCGGGAATTTCACCAATTAGAATAAGAGAGACGAGACGTATTATAAAAACTATTGTTGAACAGAGCGTGTCAACGGAGGAACCGGAGTCGGTAATTATCGGTATTGATGACCTTAGTAATATAGATTTGTCTAAGAAGCCTATAGCAGTGGCGATAGGTTACAAAGAGAATATATTGAATAAATATGGTTATGGTCTTTTTGACGATAAGGAAATATTTGAAGACATATTGCTAGACAATAAAAAATTCGATGCGGATTCTATGTGTTTTGAAAGGTACCATTCCATTGTCATATCACGTTTGCTGCCTGTTTTCAAATATGTAAAGAGAGCTACCTCGCCAATAGCAGAGGATTCAAAATTGCAACTCTATATTAACAAGCATAATTCGATGGAGTTGATAATACCTACAAAAATTAAAAAGACATTGTCTAATATTCCAATATTAGAATCTGTTGATGATATAAAGAGAGAAATTGATAATGTTCCCGATACGAACAGAAAATGTGGCGTGATTTTGAAGAACATCGGTGTGTTAAAAACAGATGAGATAAGAAAATTATGTATTCCTATTTTTATGTCAGATACAAAAGCAGCTATGAGCTCAACGAATTTTAAAAGATGCGTTATGTGTATAGATTTGCTTGAAAATGGTGATTAATATTTAATTCAAAATGTAAAGAAAAAAGCTGGTAAACATTTTATGGTACACACCATAAACATTACCAGCTTTTTAATAATGTTAAGAACATTTATTGTTCTATGTTCTCTTATAAAATATCGTCAACATTAATATGTCAACTGCTGCAATAGTATCATATTCAGGTGATTGTGTCAATATGACAAATTTTACAATTTTTTGCCGATAGCGCATATCACATAGAACGACACCTTCGCCTCATCGTCGGTAAGCGGGATGGTTATTCTGTTCGGGTATGAGCCCTGAATGTCGGAAATGTAGTCTGTCACAAAGCACGGGAGCGAGGAGCAGGAGACGAGCTCGTTGAAGGTAAACTCGTCTGGCTGGACGAGAAACTTCGATGCCGGCATTTTGCGGCGGCAGAGTGTGTCCCAGAAGCCGAGCTCCGAGCGGAGCAGAAAGTTAAAGCCGTTTATCTGCGAAAATGTGAGTTCGTCGTGTTTGGCAAGCTCGTGGTCGGGCGGAACGCATACAAAGAGATTCTCGCGCATGAACTCACGGATTTCACCGTGTTCGTCGTGTAGCGGAAACGGCAATATTGCGATGTCGCATGAGCCGTCAGCCCATGAGGAGGACACCTCCTCGTTCTGGCAGATGCTTGACGATATGGTCATTCCCGGATATTTTTCGTTCAGCCTGTGCATGAGCGTCCAAAGAGGCGCGGGCGCGCATGACTTTATTATTATTGTTCTCTGCCGCTGGTCAAATTCTCGCACATGCTTTAAGGTCTGCTCGCTCTCATAGAGAAGTCTTTTGGCGTGCTCGACGGCAAATTTTCCTGTTTCATTCAGCTCAATCTTATTTTTGCTCCGCGTAAAAAGCGGCACGCCGAAGCTCTCCTCGAGATTCTGCATGGAGCGCGTGATTGACGGCGTGGAGATGTGGAAGCTGTCGGCGACCTTCGATAGCGTTCCCATGTCGGAGAATGCGACGAGCTGTTGTAATTCGTTTAAGTCTAACATGACATTCCTCCTGCTTCAGTTTTCAAATTCTGAAAAGTGTGTTTCGATATTGATATTTTACTTTTTTACAAAAACAATGTAAAGTGGTGATTGTAGGAACAGATACATTTCAGATATTTTATAATGAATATGGAGGTAAAAGCTATGGAGTATGTTACACTTAACAATGGAATAAAGATGCCGAAGCTCGGCTACGGCGTATATCAGACACCGCCTGAGGACACCAAGAAATGTGTTCTTGACGCGATAGAGGTCGGCTACAGAAGCATCGACACCGCGCAGGCATATTACAACGAGGAGGGTGTAGGTGCGGCACTCGCAGAGTGCGGACTTCCGAGAGAGGAGTTCTTCCTCACGACAAAGGTGTGGATCACGAACGCGGGATATGAGAAGGCGAAGGCTTCAATCGAGGAGTCACTTAAAAAGCTCCGCACGGATTACCTTGATCTGCTGCTCATCCATCAGCCGTTTGGCGACTACTACGGAACCTACCGTGCGATGGAGGAGCTCTACGATGAGGGAAAGCTCCGCGCAATAGGTGTGTCGAACTTCGGACCTGACCGTTACCTTGACATTGAGCATTTTTCAAGAATCAAGCCTGCGGTAAATCAGGTTGAGACTCATGTGTTCCAGCAGCAGAAAACCGCACATGAGTATATGAAAAAGTATGGCTGCCAGATTGAGTCTTGGGGACCGTTCGCGGAGGGACGCAAGGATATGTTCACCAACCCTGTTCTCACACAGATTGGCGCTAAGTACGGAAAGACGGCAGCGCAGGTGGCACTCCGCTTCCTCACCCAGAGCGATGTTGTGGTTATACCTAAGTCCGTACACAGAGACAGAATGGAGCAGAATTTCAGCATCTTCGATTTCACGCTCACAGCAGAGGATATGGCTGCAATCGAGGCGCTTGACGGCGGCGAGAGCCTCTTCTTCTCCCACTATGATCCTAAGACGGTTGAGTGGTTCATGTCCATCTTAAAATAAATTGAAGTAATTTTTCAGAAGCGCAAAAAAAGCACCGCGGTTTTTGTTAAGAGCACTGATAA
>UQZF01000093.1 GCA_900545455.1 uncultured Eubacteriales bacterium | reverse complement strand
ACTATGAGTTGCTTGATATTTGACTGAATCTCCGACTTTCCCGTTGTGAGCACGCTGTCAACGTCATAGCTTGCAACCACCGAACGTATACAGCCCTGCGCAATATTTTTTAATATAAGCTCCGGATTTTCCGAATTGTAGACCGCCTTCACCGGATCGGTCACCTTATACTCAACAAAGAAATCGACATTTACAAAATTATAATCTGACGTAATCATAAGCGACTCGTCCGTGTCGAGCACATATCCGCTCGCGTCCGTGTTGTAGCCCATCGTGAAGCCGTGAATCGTTGTGTCCACCTTGATTACCTTCTGTATAAAAGGAATCTTAAAATGAAGTCCCGAATCCGTCACCGACTGCGGTTTGCCGAGTGTGACAAGCACCGCCTGCTCCTGTTCGTTAATCTGATACGTGGAATTGAATGCCAGAATCAAAACCACTATCACAACGGCTATAATCCATCCGAATCTCTTGAAGAATCTGCCGGATTTTTTTGCCGCTTTCCTGAATTCCTCCTCGTCGTACACAAAATCACTGTTTTTACTCATACTTTTCCTCCATCTCGTCTGTGTAGTTCCACTCTGTGTTCTGTAAAGCTTTTACCCAATGTGCGGCGGTCGCCTGCGGCATCTGTCTTATATGCCAAGGCTCGCATCCCTTCGGAGCATTTTTATGTAATAGAAACGCAATTTCTTATTATATAAAAAAAGACTTTTGCTACGGAAATCCATAACAAAAGTCTTGCTACTCGCTCATAAAGTCCGAATCCATAACCGCGGTAAAATGGATTGTTCTGACGGAAATTATGACACCTCGCGGTGCCAGCTACTCCCTTTTGGGTATGTAGAGATATTATCATATTGAGAGGCGGATGTCAAGATATATTGCTAATTTTTTAACAAAATAACTTATCTCCTGAAATTCAGAGCGGAATTAAAATCCCTGTTCATGACAATTTCTCTGTACTATCGCGTTGTTAATCTTTATAAAGATTATTTTTCAGTGGAAATTTTCTTTAAATTGTTATATTATCATACCGCACCCAAAAGCAATTTAAAATAAATCCATAGGTAATTGCGAAGAAGCTTCTCAATTATCCAAATAAATTATATGAGGTAATAATATGTTCACAAAGAAACAGCTCTGGGCGCTTCTCATCCCGCTCATGGTCGAGCAGGTGCTCAATTCACTTATGGGAACCGCCGACACGATGATGGTCAGCAACGTAGGTTCCGCCGCAATCTCAGCAGTATCGCTTGTCGACTCCATCAACACGCTGATACTCAACATTTTCTCGGCTCTCGCAACCGGAGGCGCGATAGTCTGCTCGCAGTACATCGGGAAGGAACGCACCGACAAGGCAAACGCAGCCGGACGTCAGCTTATCCTCTCAATGTTTGCAATATCCGTGGTAATTTCCGCGGTATGCGTGATATTCCGCGCACCGCTTCTCTCCCTGATATTCGGCAATGTTGATGCCGACGTAATGGAGAACGCCCTTACCTATATGCTCATAACAGGTCTTTCGTTCCCGTTTATAGGTCTGTACAACGCATCAGCGGCACTTTTCCGCTCGTCGGGCAACTCCAAGCTTCCGATGACGGTGTCCATGATATCCAACTGCATTAATATTGTCGGAAACGCCGTATTTATATTCGGAATGAAGATGGGCGTTGCGGGCGCGGCACTGTCAACTCTCATATCAAGAGTATTCTGCGCCGTTGTCATAATGTACATCCAAACAAAGCCAAGGCAGACCATATATATAAGCAACTACCTCACAATCCGTCCTGACTTTTCAATGGTAAAAATGATTCTCGGCTTCGGTATTCCTACCGGAATTGAAAACGGTATGTTCCAGTTCGGTAAGCTTGCAATACAGTCAACCGTTTCAACACTCGGCACAACAGCCATCGCCGCGCAGGCTATGACCGCCGTACTCGAGGCATTCAGCAGCATGGCGGGCATCGGTATCGGACTCGGCATGGTTACAATCGTCGGTCAGTGCATCGGTGCGGGACGCAAGGACGAGGCAAAACGCTACATATTAAAGCTTACATGGTACGGAGAGGTATCAATAATTATCTCCTGCGTGCTTCTGTACCTCGCCTGTGACCTCATAACCACACTCGGCGGAATGGAGCCCGAGGCTGCTGCCCTCTGCAAACAGATGACACTCGCAATCACAATCTACAAGCCTATTGCATGGCCGTTCTCCTTCATGCCTGCATACGGAATGCGTGCCGCAGGCGACGTGAAGTTCTCGATGATTACCTCTTCCATCACGATGTGGACGTGCCGTGTATTCCTCACGGTTGTGCTCATCCGTTTCTTCGGCTGGGGACCGATGGCAGTCTGGATTGGTATGTTCACCGACTGGACGGTAAGGAGCATCTGCTTCGCGACAAGATTCTTTACCGGAGGGTGGATGAAGAAAAAGGCGGTATAAATGCTATATAAGCCCCATCACCTTCAACACGAATATCCACCCGGTCAGCGTCACGGACGACAGAAGCGTCGCCATGACCACTATGCTTGAACTCAACACCTCGTCGTTTCCCATGTTCTTCGCCATGATGTAGCAGGTAACAGTCGTCGGTGAGCCGAGCATTATGAGAATTGCGACAAGCTCACTTCCGCGGAAACCGAACGCAATCGCGAACGGGAAAAATATGAGCGGAAGAAGCACAAGCTTTATGAAGGTAGCTATTGATGTGAGCTTAATCTTCTTAATCGCCTTTGCGCCCTCGAAGCTTGCTCCGACCACCAAGAGTGCGATAGGTGTCGCCGTCTGCGCGATGCTCGTCACAGCCTTTAATGGGATTTGCGGTATGCTTATCCCGAATACCGAAAAAGGAAGTCCGAGGAATATACCTATTATTATCGGGTTCTTTATCACGTTCAGGCAGGCTTTCTTGATATTTGCGCCCTTACTCTTGCCATTCGACTTATCTTTTTCCACGCCCCTCCCCATATCCGCCGAGAACGTCAATATAATGACCGACAGAATATTGTAGAGTGGCACCGCCGACACAATCATGAGCGGAGCCATTCCCGAGTTGCCGTAAATATTGTTGATGAACGCAATTCCAAGCACAGCCGCACTTCCGCGCGCGCTCGCCTGCGCGAAGGCTCCAACCTGCGTCTTATCCTTTATAAAAATATAGCTGAATCCCCATATCGCAAGAAACATTATGGTCGTCGTTATCATACAGAATAAAACAAAGGTCAGATTGAAATCTGACCTTATGTCCGCGGTCGCTATATCCTTAAACAACAGCACCGGAAGTGCCACTTTAAAGACATACTTGTCTGCGACCCTATTAAATTCCTTGTTGAACAGACCGATTTTCATAAGAAACCAGCCCAGAACCATAATGAGAAATATAGGCAACGTAGCGTTTAAGCTGAAAATAAAATCTGCCATGATAATCCTAATCCTCATTTCTGTTTTTTACAGCGTCGCCGTAAATCTGTCAAACGCAGCCTGTCCCTCGGCATCTCTCTTGAATACGCCCGCATCCTCGAGAACCTTCTTGAACACGATACCAATCTCTTCCTTGATTATCGCATCGACATTGTCTGCATTTATCAAGTCATACTTAGGTCTGAACTCATCCACCCAGTCGGCATGCTTTTCTATCTTCTCATTGGAACGGATGTCCTTGCCGTTTACGATGTAATCGGAGAGAATCTCCATCTCCTCCTTGAGTCTTGAAGGAAGCACCGCAAGTCCCATAACCTCTATAAGTCCGATGTTCTCCTTCTTGATGTGATGGAGCTCGTTGTGCGGATGATAAAGTCCAAGCGGACACTCAGGTGTCGTTATGTTGTTGCGGAGTGCAAGGTCGAGCTCGTACATATCACCGCGCTTTCTCGCAATCGGAGTGATGGTGTTGTGCGGCTCTCCGTCCGTCTCAGCGAACACATAAGCTGCCTCGTCGGTGTAGCCTCTCCAAGCCTTCAAAATGTGGTCTGCAAGGTCAATGATTCTCTTCTCATCGGCGCAGCTCAATCTAATAACCGACAAAGGCCACTTTACTATTCCTGCCTTTACGTCCTCGTAGCCCTTCACCGTAAACTCTCTCCCGACAGGAGCCTTTGCCATGGCGAACTCATAGTTTCCGCCCTGAAAATGATCGTGCGAGAGGATTGAGCCTCCGACAATAGGAAGGTCGGCGTTAGAGCCGATAAAATAATGCGGGAACAGCTTGATAAAGTCAAAGAGCTTAACAAACGTCGCGCGCTCCATCTTCATCGGAATGTGCTGTCCGTTAAAAACTATGCAATGTTCATTATAGTAGACATAAGGTGAATACTGGAAGCCCCACTGTCCGCCGTTGATTGTTATAGGGATAATTCTGTGATTCTCCCTCGCCGGATGATTCGTGCGTCCCGCATAGCCCTCATTCTCACGGCAGAGCTGACACTTAGGATATCCGCTCTGCTTTGCAAGCTTCGCAGCCGCAATCGCCTTAGGATCTTTTTCAGGCTTGGACAGATTGATTGTGATGTCAATGTCGCCGTACTCCGTCTTGGTCACCCACTTCATATCCCTGCACACGCGGTATCTTCTTATATAATCCGAATCCTGACTGAGCTTGTAGTAGTAGTCCGTCGCCTCCTTAGGGGACACGGCATACTTCTCCTTGAAGGTCTTTATAACCTGTGAAGGTCTCGGCATAAGGCAGTTCATAAGTCTCGTGTCAAACAAATCCCTGTACACCACGCTGTCCTCTATAAGCCCCTTCTCAACCGCAAAATCAAGGAGCTCCTTCAAAACAGGCTGAAGCTCAACATCCTTATAATTCTCCTCCGGCTCCTCATAGTCATCAAGCTTTAACACATCCAGAATCAGGTTGGTGGAGTAAATCTTCTCCTCCTCTGAAATCAATCCCGTCTCAATTCCGTATGTAACAAGCTTCTTAATTGCCTCATATACCATAGCACACACCTCCGCATCCATTTTTTATAACCCGGGCTTATTATGCCTTTCCAAACATTCTCTTTAATTTTCTCACAACCCTCTTTGCTAAGCTTGGATAATATATGTCCTTCTGAACGGCAATATCGTAGTCAATATCGCGCTCCACCTTGTCTCTGAACTTAATCGGGAAGTGATATGCGCCCGCATGCATCTCCTCGCCCGGTCCCTTGGTGTGAGTAGCATCCTCACGGTTCATGCCGATATTGTTGATGAGGTTCACGTTAGGCACTACGCAGAGTCCGTCGTTCTCCGCGAGGCAGAGCATGAGCTGATAATCCCATGTGTCAAGCTTTCCCTCGTAAATCAAATCGAGCTCCTTCTCGACATAATCCGCCTTTGCTTCCATAAACACCTTGTGCATGAGACCTTCAGCCTTGCGCTGCGGCCAGTTCTTGAGCGTCACATCGTACTTCTCCCATGTGCTTCTCCATGTGCCCCAGCCCCATATATAATTGTCCGCCGTAAAAAGGTAATCGTACGGTGTCTTGTAATTCTCGAGCTTCTTGTGCGCTCCGACCATCATAACCTTCGGATCGTTTCTGTAGTGCTCAAGCATTTCCTGACAAAATCTGAAAAACGACACGTCGAGAAGCACATCGTCCTCGATGATGATTGCTTCCTCCTCGTGTTCGAACACCCAGCTTATTCCCGATGATACTCGGTTCTTGCAGCCCATGTTGGTCTCGGCGTAGTTCTTGTGAACCTCGCAGTCCCAGTCGACATGTGTGTCAAGAAACTCCCTGACAGCCGCCACCTTCTCGGCATCCCCCTCCTTGGCAGGTCTTGCCGCGTCGCAGATAAGATACAATCTCGGCGGCTTAATCTCCCTGATTCGCTCAAATACAACCTGCGTGGTATCAAGTCTGTTATACACAAAGAAGGCAATCGCTGTCTTCATCACAAAATCACTCACAATTAACTCCATTCCATATCATGCACGGTACGCCATAGTGTGCCATACCGCGCTTTATGATATATAATCTGTTTTATAAATTTTTTGCGGTAAAAATAATCTGCACCGCATTCACGCCTTAGAGAACCACCGGTCCTCCTCCGATGTCGGCAACATAGAAATCTGCCGCATATCCGATGGTGTCCTTATATTCCTTGCCGACCTTCTCAATGAAATTGTCGACCGCATCCGTCTTTACAATGCTTACCGTACATCCGCCAAAGCCTGCGCCCGTCATACGCGAGCCGATAACGCCCGGCTGCTTAAGTGCTGCTGCCACAAGAGTATCAAGCTCCTTGCCCGTAACCTCATAGTCCTCTCTGAGGGATGTGTCGGAAGCAACCATGAGCCTTCCGAACTCTTCAATGTCGCCGGCCTTGAGTGCCTTAACAGCCTTGATTGTTCTCTGGTTCTCATATACAGCATGCTTAGCTCTTCTCTGACGAACCTCGCTCTTGATTGCGGACTTGTAGCGCTCAAATGCCTCCTCCGAAAGGTCGCCGAGTGTCTTGATGTCTATAACCTTCTGAAGCTCCTCAAGCGCCTCCTCGCACTCAGCGCGTCTCTCGTTGTACTTGGAATCGCCGAGCCCTCTCTTCTTGTTGCTGCATGAGATAACTATCTTTGCATTGTCAAGCTTAACCGGTGCATACTCGTATGAAAGATTGGAAGTGTCAAGGAAAATGGCATGTCCTGCTTTGCCCATCGCTATTGCGAACTGATCCATTATTCCGCAGTTAACCTTGTTAAACTTATTTTCCGCAAACTGGCTTATAAGTGCCATATCTATGAAATCCGTATCAAATCCAAATGTGTCCTTGAGCACAAGTGCCGTAAGGACCTCTATTGAAGCCGATGAGGAAAGTCCTGAACCGTTAGGGATATTTCCGAAATAATACATGTCGAATCCCTTGTCAAAATGGTAGCCCTTCTGCCCGTAAGCCCACATAACTCCCTTAGGGTAATTCGTCCAATCTGCTTCCTTAGACCATACAAGGTCATCAAGTGAGCTCTCTATAACACCCAGCTTATCAAAATTTGCCGAATAAAAGCGGAGCTTGTTATCATCCCTCTTTCTTACGGCAGCGTATGTACCCATTGTAAGTGCACATGGGAAAACATGTCCTCCGTTATAATCTGTGTGCTCTCCGATAAGATTAACTCTTCCCGGTGCAAAATATACCTTGATTTCCCCGTCACCGCCGTATATTTTCCTGAATCCTTCAAGCATCTGATTTTTCATAACCCAACCTCCGTTATATAGATATTGTGTTTTACTCTCCTAGTATAGTATACCGTTATATTTTTATCAAGGATTTTTAATAGGAACGAAGTTTCCTATTACACAACAAAAGAGCCGGGACGAACCCGACTCTCCTGCCGTGATGTATGCTTATAGTAAATTACCTATACGCTCTCTTCCGCCACTGCCTTCTCATAAGCATCCAAAATTGCTTTGGAAATCATGTCCCTCGTGCCGGAACTTATCGGATGAGCAATATCCCTGTACTCACCCTCGGCTGACTTCTTGCTTGGCATGGCTATAAACAAACCCTTTTCTCCCTCTATTACCTTGATGTCGTGAACAACAAATTCATTGTCCAAGGTGATTGATACAACTGCCTTCATCTTGCTGTCCTTAGACACCATCCTTACCCTCACATCCGTAACCTGCATACTTGCTCCTTCCCCTGATACCTTACTATATATTGTATCTTTCGTTCTTCTCTACGACAATTCTCACCTTGCCGTTTTCACCTTCATATCTGCAATTCGAGCGAATCGTATCTCTGCTCTCAACAATACAATTCTCAATAACCGTATTATCTCCGATATAGACATCATTGAGAATGACAGAATTACGAATTACGCAATTGTTACCCACAAATACCTTCTTAAACAATATTGAATTCTCTACCGTTCCGTTCACGATACATCCGCTTGCCACAAGCGAATTCTTAACCTCTGCACCCGGATTATACTTAGCCGGCGGAAGATCATCCACCTTGGAATAAATATCCGGATACTGGTTAAAGAAGAACTCCCTGACATCTCTCTTCAGGAAATCCATATTGGTTTTGTAATATGCATCCACAGTAGAGATGTTGCTCCAATAGCTCTCAAGCTTATAACCGTATACCCTCTTGATATTCTTGTATCTTATGAGAATATCCTTTACAAAGTCGTATCTGTCCTCGGATGCGGCTTTCTCAAGAAGCTCTATGAGCTGTCGTCTTCTCACAATATAGATACCTGTCGACACAACATTGCCCTCCGCCTCAATAGGCTTCTCCTCAAAATCAGTTATTCTCATATCCTGATTCATCTTGACAACACCAAAGCGGCTCGCATCCTCCCCTGCCGGAAGTTCCTTTACGACAACCGTCACATCTGCCTTCTTCTCGATGTGATACTCAAGTACCTTTGCAAAATCAAGCTTATATACTCCGTCGCCCGATGCAATTACAACATAAGGCTCATGGCTGTTCTTTAAGAAATCAATGTTCTGATATATCGCATCCGCCGTACCTCTGTACCACACACTGTTGTCAGCCGTAATTGTAGGATTGAATACATAAAGACCGCCCTGCTTGCGTCCGAAATCCCACCACTTTGAAGAACTGAGATGCTCATTGAGGCTTCTCGCATTGTACTGTGTAATTACGGCAACCTTCTGTATATGTGAATTGGACATATTGCTGAGTGCAAAATCTATGCTTCTGTAGCTTCCCGCAACAGGCATCGCAGCCACCGCCCTGCGGCTTGTGAGCTCCTTCATTGCCTTGTTGTTACCACCTGCTAATACGATTCCTATAGCTCTCATCTTGCTGCACCTCCCTTGATAATACTTCCACCGCTCACAAGCAGACCATTGTCATAGTCCGAAGGTTCGGTAATTCCGGAAATTGCAGTATTCTTGCCAATCTGTACTCTTGGCGGAATATAAGAATTCTCTCCTATTGTGACAAGTCCGAAGGCATATACCTTCGAATTGAGTGCATTAGGTGCCTCCTCGCCCACACCGAGCACAGCTCCCTCGCCAATCTCAACACCCTCTGCAATAATCGATTTGTCAATAACCGCTCCTGCGCCCACATGTACATTCTGCATAATTATGGAGTCTCTCACGATGGCTCCTTCCTCAATCGTGACGCCTGAACCGATTACCGAATTATACACTTCGCCGTAAATCTGCGTTCCTTCACCGATAATACTTCTGAACACCTTAGATGTATCAGAAAAATACTGCGGAGGAAGAATATCGCTCTTAGTGTATATCTTCCAGAACTCCTCATAGAGATTGAACTCAGGAATGATATCAATAAGCTCCATATTAGCCTCCCAGTAAGAACCGAGAGTACCTACATCCTTCCAATAGCCGTTAAATTCATAAGCGAAAAGGCGCTGCTTATTCTCATGACAGTACGGAATAATATGCTTACCGAAATCGCAGCCCGGCTCGTCCTTCATCTTAATAAGTGCTTCCTTAAGAACCGGCCAGCTGAATATGTATATACCCATTGAAGCAAGATTGCTGCTTGGATTGGCAGGCTTCTCCTCAAACTCGGTAATTCTGTTATGCTCGTCCGTAACAAGAATACCGAATCTGCTTGCCTCCTCCATAGGCACAGGCATCGCCGCGATTGTCACATCCGCATTGTTAGCCTTGTGATAATCAAGCATAAGCTCATAATCCATCTTGTATATATGGTCACCTGAAAGAATGAGAACATAATCCGGATTATATAATTCCATATATTCAAGGTTCTGGTAAATTGCATTCGCCGTACCTGTGTACCATTCACTGCTTGTACTCTTCTCATAAGGAGGAAGTACGGTGACACCGCCACGGTTACGGTCGAGATCCCACGGAATACCGATTCCTATATGGGTGTTGAGTCGTAATGGCTGATACTGGGTAAGAACACCTACGGTATCAATGCCTGAATTAATACAGTTGCTCAGCGGGAAATCAATTATTCTGTACTTACCGCCGAATGCCACTGCCGGCTTCGCAATGTTAGATGTCAGAACACCAAGACGGCTTCCCTGACCACCTGCCAGCAACATAGCAATCATCTCTTTTTTAATCATGCTACCACCTCTCGTCAATTTACTAAAGCCAATCATCACGTTATGGTTTTGTAATATGATTATATCATACATTCTTT
>UQZF01000092.1 GCA_900545455.1 uncultured Eubacteriales bacterium | reverse complement strand
GCCATAGACTCTTTGTTAGCCTTAGGATTTCCTGCTGCATATTCTTTCAAAAGTTCCTTGATATTGCGAGCAAGTGCTGCCTGTGTCACCTCATCAGTCTGCTTATCTCCGTCATCATCCGTAAGCTCGACATCAGCCATAAGCATTCTGCCGTCATAATTGTATACAAGGCTTTTTCCTCTTGCCACGCCTCTGACCGTAACCCTGAGCACATTTCCGGGAAGCTTCATAATCTGCTTGATTTCACACAATGTGCCGGTCTCCCTAAGCTTATCATTGCCGGCATCCTCATCTTCCTCGGTCAAATGTCCGCTTATGAATATTCTCTGTCCATGAACCATGGCATATTCCACGGACTCAACTAAATTTTTCCTGCTTATATCAAAATGAATGACCATATATGGCAATATGGTCATTCCCTTGATAGCAATCACAGGTATACTCTTCATTACTTCGTTCATGCAGTTTCCCCGTTGTTATTCTTTTTCTTACCTGATTCTATCGTATCGGTTCTGTACTCTATAAGCGGAGGTTCGCCGTTCTCGACTGTATCCTTCGTTATTGTACAGCATGCGATATTATCATCCGATGGTATCTCATACATGACATCCATCATGATGTTCTCCATAATAGCGCGAAGTCCTCTTGCACCCGTCTTACGCTCAAAGCTCTTCTTGGCAATCGCCGCAACAGCATCATCCGTAACCTTAAGTTCCACCTCATCATAGTGGAACAACTTGCGATACTGCTTGACAAGCGCGTTCTTAGGCTCCGTGAGTATTCTCTTGAGTGCATTCTCATCGAGCAAATCAAGAGAAACCGTAATCGGAACACGTCCCACAAACTCAGGGATAAGACCGAACTTAACCAAATCCTGAGGCAGAACCTGCTTTAAAAGCTCGCCTACATTCTTCTCTGTCTTTTCAACAAGTTCAGCACCGAATCCGATTGATGACTGCCCTGTTCTCGCGTCGATAATCTTCTCAAGTCCGTCAAACGCACCGCCGCATATAAAAAGGATGTTGGTTGTATCGATAGGTATAAGTTCCTGCTGAGGATGCTTACGTCCACCCTGTGGAGGAACGGAAGCAACAGTACCCTCTAATATCTTAAGAAGCGCCTGCTGTACGCCCTCTCCCGATACATCTCGTGTGATTGACACATTCTCTGACTTTTTCGTGATTTTATCAATCTCATCTATATATATAATTCCATGTTCAGCCTTCTCTATATCATAGTCGGCTGCCTGTATAAGCTTGAGAAGAATGTTCTCAACGTCCTCACCTACATAACCTGCCTCAGTGAGTGTTGTCGCGTCTGCAATGGCAAAAGGCACATTGAGAAGCTTGGCAAGTGTCTGTGCAAGGAATGTCTTACCTGAACCTGTAGGTCCCAACATAAGAATGTTGCTCTTCTGAAGTTCAACATTTTCATCCTCTGCATCCATGGTCTCGCCATTTGCCATAATTCTCTTGTAATGATTATATACTGCAACGGACAAAACTTTCTTAGCTGCATCCTGTCCGATAACATACTCGTCCAAAAATTCCTTGATTTCTCTAGGCTTTAAAAGGTTGATCCCGTCAAAACAGCCTGCTGCCGACTCCTGCGGTTCAATCTCCTCGTTGACTATCTCTGCGCATACATTGATGCACTCATCACATATATATACTCCGTTCCCCGGACCTGCAATCAGTCTTCTGACCGCATCCTGAGGCTTCCCGCAGAAGGAACATCTAAGCCTTCCGTCATCTTTACGTCCTGCCACTGCTTACCTCCTATTTGAGTAAATTACACCCTCAAAAATGATATGTGGAAGGAGGAATCCCCCCTTCCACACCACAAAAATACTATTCTAGTTAATTTTCTCGACTACAGAATCGATAAGACCGTACTCAACAGCTTCCTGTGCTGTCATCCAGTTATCTCTGTCCGTATCTCTTACAAGCTCCTCATAGGTTTTGCCTGTATTCTCAGCAAGAAGTCTGTTCATTCTCTCCTTGGTTCTGATAATATGCTTAGCGGCAATCTCAATCTCAGTAGCCTGTCCCTGCGCTCCGCCAAGAGGCTGGTGAATAAGGATTTCCGCATTAGGAAGAGCCTTTCTCTTGCCCTTGGTTCCGCCCGCAAGAAGGAATGCGCCCATGCTTGCAGCCATACCGACACAGATTGTCGATACATCACACTTGATGTACTGCATTGTATCATATATAGCCATACCTGCTGATATTGAACCACCCGGGCTGTTAATATATAAGCTTATATCCTTCGATGGATCCTCTGACTCCAAAAAGAGCAACTGTGCCACAACAAGATTAGCTGACACATCATTAACCTCTTCACCAAGGAAGATTATTCTCTCCTTGAGAAGTCTTGAATAAATATCGAAAGATCTTTCTCCTCTGCTTGTCTGTTCAATTACTACCGGTACTAAACTCATAGTGTTCCTCCCCATTTATTACTTAATATTGCTGATTTATTTCTCTACAGCTTCTGCGGCGATAAGCTTAACTGCCTTCTGAACTGCGAGGTCATCCTTAATCTGATTTCTCTCATTGTCAGTCATCATGTCCTTAAGCTCATCTTCCTTCATGTTGTACATAGAAGCCATGTTCTTAATCTCTTCTTCAACTTCCTCGTCTGTAACAGTGAAGTTCTCAGCCTTTGCGATAGCGTCAAGAACAAGTCCGTTCTTGATTCTCTTCTCTGCCTCAGGATAGATGCTCTCGATGAACTTATCAAGCTCCATGCCCATCATCTTCACATACTGCTCAAGGCTGATACCCTGCTGCTTTAAGTTTCTGTCATAGCCGTCTGCCATCTGAAGAGCCTGCTGCTTAATCATCGCCTCAGGAATCTCCATTGTTGCGTTAGCAACTGCTGCGTCGATAGCCTCGTTCTCCTTCTTAACCTCAGCGTCCTTAGCCTTCTTCTTCTCAAGTGTTGCCTTTAAGTCAGCCTTGTATTCATCAACAGTCTTGAACTCGGAAATATCCTGTACAAGCTCGTCGTTGAACTCAGGAAGCTCCTTGGACTTAATCTCCTTAACGGTTACCTTGAATGTAGCAGGCTTTCCTGCGAGCTCTGCTGCATGATACTCCTCAGGGAATGTTACATTAACTTCTGTCTCCTCGCCGACATTCTTGCCAACCAGCTGCTCCTCGAATGTATCGATGAATGAATGTGAACCGATTGTAAGAGAGTAGTTCTCACCCTTGCCGCCTGCAAAAGGAACTCCGTTCATGAAGCCCTCGAAATCGATAACAGTGTCATCGCCGTCCTGAACAGCTCTGTCCTCAACAGTGATGATTCTTGCGTTCTGCTCCTGAACCTTCTTAATCTCAGCGTCAACATCCTCGTCTGTCACCTCAGTGTTAACCTTGGCAATCTCAACGCCCTTGTATGTTCCGAGTGTTACCTCAGGACGAACTGCAACTGTTGCAGTGAAGATAAAGCTCTTGCCCTTCTCAATCTGTGTAACATCAATCTCAGGCTGTGAAACGATGTCAAGACCGCTCTCGATAGCTGCCTTCTGGTATGCTCCGGGGATGATTGCATTGGCTGCATCCTCATAGAAGATTCCTGCGCCGTACATCTTCTCGATCATCTGCATAGGAACCTTGCCCTTACGGAATCCCGGAACGCTGATCTTATTCTTATTTTTTTCATAAGCTGTTTCCATTCCCTTTGCGAACTCTTCTGCATCAACCTCGATGGTCAGCTTAACCATGTTCTTCTCTAACTTGTCTACTGTAAAGCTCATTTAATAAATCCTCCTTAAACATTAACAATTAACACGTTTGTCAATCAATTACCCATTATATCATAGGCTTTCCGCAAAATCCAGCATAATTTTAACATATTACGCGTTTTTTATGGAAAATTTTTATAAAAAATGCTATTCTATGCCTATAGTATGAACATAAGGGAGGGCTAATGCCATGCCATCACCAATTCTTGAAGTAAATAACCTAAAAAAGGCTTACCACGGAAAAGCAGTCCTTGATAACGTGTCCTTTAGCATATACCCGGGCGACATAGTCGGAATAGTGGGTGCAAACGGCTGCGGTAAATCTACTCTTCTTCGGATACTTTCCGGTGCGGATGTTCCTACCGCCGGAAGCATATCATACAACGGCGAAAATCCACTGAAAAACAAAAAACTTTATAAAAAATATACCGGCTATATCCCGCAGGAAAATCCTTTGTATGAGAACCTGACCGTGCTTGACAATCTAAAGTTCTGGTACTGCGGCAATCCCGGCGGAATCGAACCTGTCATAGACAGATTCGGGCTGAAAAAATATGCCCGCTACACCGTAAACAAGCTGTCGGGCGGTATGAAAAAGCGCCTCTCGATAGCCTGCTCTATAGCAGATAAACCTCCGGTACTCATTCTCGACGAGCCCGGCGCATCACTCGACATCGTGTGCAAGTCCGACATCTGCCGTTATCTTCGCGAGTACAGCGAAAGTGGCGGAACCGTGATAATCACAAGCCATGAGGATGGCGAGCTTTCGTTATGCAGCCGAATGTTTCTCATTGAAGACACGGCACTTCGCGAGATAGAGCCCGTGACAGGTGACGGACTTATGAAGCTCATCAGCAGGGAGGAACACAATGCGTAGACATCTCTCCTACCTGCTTTTACAGCTTAAATCAGCACTCAGGCTTCTGCCGAAGCTCTTTTCCGGGACAATCGTATTCGCTTTTCTCGCTTTCTGTATAGGCATTGCGGGCGTGAAAAGCCTCGGTGGCGATAACCATCTCTTCTTTAAGGTCGCCACCGTTCTTCCCGAGGATGACGCACTTGTGAACATCGGCTTTAATATGCTCACGGAAATGGACAGCCTCAAAAACTACTGTGAATTTATCACTACAGACGCGGAAGACGCCGAAAGAATGTTAAAAGACGGCGAAGTGTATGCTGTCGTGTACATTCCCGAAGGTTTTGTAGATGATGTATTGAGCGGACGCAACACCCCTGCAAAAATAGTCCTTCCGGACAATCCCGGAATCGAAACAGTCATTTTCCGCTCGGTTTTAAATGCCGGCTCTGCTACACTCGCATACGTCCAGTCGGGCATCTACGCAATGTCAGATGCCTACATAGAATTTGATATGAAAGACAGAATACCGGACGCTACCGACAAGATGAACGACGATTACATACGCTTTGTCTTAAACCGAAGCTCAATCTATGACATCCATACAATAAGCTCCACGGGGACGCTTTCACGCACTCAGTTCTATATATGTTCCGGAATGATTTTAATTATGCTCTTCACGGGTTTTCTGCTCGGCGGCTTTGGCACGCAGGAAGAGAACGGACTCTCGATAATGCTGAGGCGCTTCGGAATCGGCAGAATGTATTCGGGATTTTGCCGCACGCTCGCAGTAAGTCTTGTATACGCCTGCATTTTTGTAATCGCACTTGCATTTATGGGCATTATCACCCCGGTTAACATTTTATGTGTTTTTCTCGGAACATTGGTATGTCTTTCGTTCATATTTATGATATATGCAATTGCAGGCAACGGGCTTTACGGTATGCTCCTTTTGTTCTGTTCCAATGTGCTCATGGCTTATTGTTCGGGGCTTATCACTCCTTCGGCATATCTTCCGAAAGCCGCTGCGTTTGCCGGTAAGCTTCTGCCGTCATATTACGTCCGTGACATGTTCACCACATTGTTTACAGGTATTTTTAAACCATTGTCATTTATGATGTGCATATTCTTCACACTGCTTTCCATAGCAATATCGGCACTGTGCTCATCACTTAGGGAAATGAGGAACAGAAAATGAAACCAAACCAATTTTTCACATGGACAAGACTTATATGCAAATACATAATAAAGCTCCCGGTTATCACGGTGCTTCTGCTTTTTATACCTGTGATAACGCTCATAATCAGCCTGCTTCCGCCATCAGCTTCATCATCCGGTGTGACAGTCGGGCTCTATTTTGAGGAAAAGGATGACGAGCTCACCAATCTCATGTGTGAGCGGCTTCTTGCCGAGAGCAGCGGCTCATTCACCTTCCGTGAGTATGACGATAAAACTGTTATGCTGCACGATGTTGAGTCGGAAAAGCTCGAATGCGCTTATATTTTTGACACGGATTTTTCGGATTCGCTCTCAAGCGGCAGGCATAAAAATTCCGTTGAGGTTTATCATGCACCGTCCTCAATGCTTCTGAGTGCAGTCAACGAGATTGTCTTTGCCAACATAGTCCGCCTGTCCGGATATGAAGTTTTGGATGAATACATCCGTATTGACGATATTGATAAAAGCGTTCAGGAAGAACTTCGTGATTATATGTACAGTGCCTACGAGGCATACTGCACCAGCGGAGAAACCTTCCACCTCGACATCGTCACAACCGGCAGTATCTCGCTCAACGATGAAGCCGACGACAGCCTCATGGTGACGTTCCCTCTGCGCGGGCTATTGTCGATACTCATATTCCTCGCCGCTATGACGGGCTGCGCTGCATGGCTTAAAGACAACGAGAGCGGTCTTTTCGCACCGCGCCCACGCTCCTTCAAAGTGCTCAGTCGCATATTGTACCCGCTCATACCTGCCGTGCTTTTTACGGTATGCTGTGAACTCGCACTCTTTATCGGTGGCAGCTCGTATCCTGTGGTAACCGAGCTTCTGCTCTCACTCAGATACATACTGCTCGTGACCGCATTTGCAAATATCTGCTATCTGCTGAAAAAGAGCAGTCTCGTCATATCCCTTATACCCGTGCTTCTCCTCGGAAGCCTGATTTTCTGCCCTGTTTTCATAAACATCGAAAACTTCTACCCGGCTTTCAGGGTTGTAAGCCGCCTCTTCATTCCAAGATATTTTCTGTAGTAAAACTTTGTGTAATAGGAACGAAGTTTCCTATTACATAAAAAAGGGAGCCGCGTACACGGCTCCCCGCATGAGCGGCTGTTACTGCTTACCTGCCATCTCCTGCTCCTGTCTCATAATCATCTTCTTAACCATTTCGCCACCGATCGAACCGGCCTGTCTGGAAGTTAAGTCTCCATTGTAGCCTTCCTTTAAAGGTACTCCGAGCTCAGATGCTACCTCCATCTTGAATCTGTCCATTGCACCCTTTGCCTCAGGCACTGCTGCCTTATTAGTTCCTGTATTAGTACTTGCCATTTTGATTCACCTCCATGAACATTTATATAGTTTTTGAAAATCCCGTGGCACCGGTCTTTTCCAATCCGACAGATTCTCTTCTTCTCCGCTGCCGGATTGGAATGTCCTCTGTCTTGGTATTATTATGTTCATGAAGCTTTTTATTATTATGCCAATTCGTGGAAGTATTTTTAAATTATATACTGTACCGAATGTGCTATTTTATCCGCACATTCCTCATTGACAAGTCTCGCCGTGAGTCTGAGTCCCAAGTCTATTGCCGTTCCCATTCCGCGGCTCGTGACCATATTACCGTCCTCGACAACTCTCTCAGGCGAATATTCAGCACCCTTTAACTCGCTCTCAAAGCCGGGAAAACAGGTTGCCCTCTTTCCCTCTAAGAATCCGAAATGTCCGAACACGCTCGGTGCTGCACATATCGCCGCAATGTCCTTTCCCTCCTCAAACTGCTTTGTGAGAATTTTTTTTAGTCCCGCATGTGCCTCGAGATTTCTCGTTCCCGGCATTCCTCCCGGCAGAAAGAGCACATCCGCATCCGAGTAATCGTTCTCATCAAAAAGTGTGTCCGCCACAACAGGCACGCGCTGTGCACTCGTCACCGCCTTGTCACCACCTATCGAAACCGTCACCACCTCAACCGAAGCGCGTCTTAACACATCAACCACCGCAAGTGCCTCCACAAGCTCAAATCCATCTGCCAAAAAAGCATACACCTTTGCCATATATCCTCCCGTCCCAACGCAATGTTGTCTTTTTTTTATGTTTATTATATCATTAAAATTACAAAATACAATTCATGCTTGAAAGGAGAATCCTATTATGGAAATAGAACGTAAATTTTTAATCGACAGCCTGCCGTCCGACATTGACTTATCCTCATACAAATACCGCCGCATAGAGCAGGGCTATCTGTGCAGCGAGCCCGTTGTGCGCGTGCGCCGCGACAACGACGATTATTACCTCACCTACAAATCAAAGGGGCTCATGGTACGCGAGGAGTACAATCTTCCGCTGACCGCCGAGGCTTACAATTCACTCGTAAAAAAATCCGACGGATATATTATTACCAAAAAGCGCTATGAAATTCCCGAAAAAAACAATCTCACAATTGAGCTCGATATTTTTGAAGGTGATTTTTGCGGACTTATGCTCGCCGAGGTCGAGTTTGCCTCCGAGGAGGAAGCTCTCTCCTACACTCCGCCCGTCTGGTTCGGAAGGGATGTCACCAACGAGAAAACTTACCACAACTCCAACATGGCTCAGCACGGTTTACAGAAATAGCGCATTTTGTTCACAGAATTTTTATACTTTTTTGACAAATATGTATACACAAATCCGGGTTGATATGTTATAATTGCACTATAAATGAGTTATCAAATTACTTTGAAAGGAGTTTTTTATAATGGGAAGAATTGTACTTAATGAAACATCTTATCATGGCGCAGGCTGTATAGCCGAGATTGCAACAGAGGTTAAGGGACGTGCTTTTAAGAAGGCATTTATCTGTTCCGATCCTGACCTCATCAAGTTCGGCGTTACCGCCAAGGTTACCAAGGTTTTAGAGGATGCAGGTCTTGATTATGAGATTTACTCCAACATCAAGCCTAACCCGACAATCGAGAATGTTCAGACTGGTGTTGCCGCATTCAAGGCATCGGGCGCTGACTACATCATCGCTATCGGCGGCGGTTCATCAATGGATACTGCCAAGGCTATCGGTATCATCATCAAGAACCCTGACTTTGCAGACGTAAGAAGCCTTGAGGGCGTTGCTCCTACCAAGAACAAGTGCGTTCCTATTCTCGCAGTTCCTACAACAGCCGGCACTGCTGCCGAGGTTACAATCAACTATGTAATCACGGATGTTGAGAAGCATCGTAAGATGGTATGTGTTGATACACATGACATTCCGGTTGTAGCATTCATCGATCCTGAGATGATGTCAACAATGCCTAAGGGACTCACAGCCGCAACAGGTATGGATGCCCTCACACATGCAATCGAGGGTTATACAACCAAGGCTGCATGGGAGATGACTGATATGTTCCATCTCAAGGCTATCGAGCTTATTTCAAAGAATCTCCGCGGTGCCGTTGCCAACACTCCTGAGGGACGTGAGGGAATGGCTCTCGGTCAGTACATAGCAGGTATGGGCTTCTCCAATGTAGGACTTGGTATCGTTCACTCGATGGCACATCCTCTCGGAGCAGTATACGACACACCTCACGGTGTTGCCAACGCAATCATCCTTCCTACGGTTATGGAGTACAACGCAGAAGCAACAGGCGATAAGTATAAGTACATCGCCAAGGCTATGGGCGTTGAGGGAACAGAGAACATGACCGTTGAGGAGTACCGTAAGGCAGCCATTGACGCAGTTAAGCAGCTTTCACACGATGTCGGTATTCCTGCCGATCTCAAGGACATTGTAAAGAGAGAGGATATTCCTTTCCTTGCACAGTCAGCTTACGATGACGCTTGCCGTCCCGGCAACCCAAGAGATACCAGCGTAGAGGATATCACTAAGTTATACGAGTCACTTATCTAAGCTTTTGCCGTCCATAGCTACGGCAGGGCATTGTGTTTAATCCCTCACTTTCGTGGTGTTCTCACACCGCAGTCAAAAAGGTCATATCCGGCATCCGCCGGGTATGACCTTTTTACTTGGAAATTTTAAATATTAACCTAAAAATAAGCTTTATCTTGCGCGTCTGCTCTTGGCTCTCTTTTTAAGATGCTTTCTCTTCTGCGCATACTTTTTCTTGTTGAGTTTATCCTTCCGCTTTGCCTCTTTCTGCATATTTTTCTTCGTAAGCTTAATATATTCTCCCACCGTAGAACGCAGCACAAGCAGTATATACACCGCAACAGTGCCTGTCTGCACAAGCTTTATGGTCTTATCTCTCTTATCTGCATCCATAGCAGTCCTCCATTATACCTTTTGTCTTATACCTGATAATCATCAAGGAATGTCCTCTTCTCACCGTCCTTCTGATAACCTATAACCTTTTTAAGATTTATATTCTCCACGCTTCCGAATATGTTACTCTCGACGAGAGGATTCGTCTCCTTCAACGTCGCTATAAGCTTCTTTATCTCGGCGCGCTTCGTCGAGAACGGCTTGTTG
>UQZF01000091.1 GCA_900545455.1 uncultured Eubacteriales bacterium | reverse complement strand
CAGGCTCTGATGAGGTTTCAATGTTCTGTCTCGAGTCGAGAGAGAGCATGCCGGCGGCTGCAGATGAGGTACACGAGGCAGAGGAGGAGGGCATCAAGGTCGGCAACGGCTGGGGCCCTAAGGAGATTCTCACCGAGAACGGACGCGTGAAGGGAATCGTGCTCAAGAAGTGCGTATCGGTGCTCGATGAGAACAAGCACTTCAACCCTGTATACAACGAGGACGAGCTTCTCACCGTTGAGTGCGAGAACGTCATCCTCTCAATCGGACAGTCGATTGTGTGGGGCGATTTGTTGAAGGGCAGCAAGGTTGAGTTAAGACCAAATAAGACTGCACAGGCTGACTCGCTTACATACCAGACCGCCGAGCCTGACATTTTCGTCGGAGGAGATGTGTATACGGGTCCGAGATTTGCCATCGACGCTATTGCGGCGGGCAAGGAAGGATGCGTGTCAATCCACCGTTTTGTGCACAAGGGACACAGTCTTACACTTGCCAGAAACAAGAGACAGTTCATCGAGCTTGACAAGGATGATATTGTTCTTGAGAGCTTTGACAATTCTCCAAGACAGATTCCGGGCAGGAAGAAAGGTCTTGAGGGTACTTTCCGTGACGACAGAGAGACGTTTACCGAGGAGCAGGTTAAGAAGGAAGCTAACCGCTGTCTCGGATGCGGTGCAACGGTTGTCGATCCTAACAAGTGTATCGGTTGCGGAATCTGTACGACCAAGTGCGAGTTCGATGCAATACATCTTAACCGTGACATTCCTGCGGCAAGCAATATGCACAAGTCCGAGGATAAGATGAAGGTAATCCTTCCTTATATGCTCAAGAGACAGGTCAAGATAATGTTCAAGAAAAAGGACAAAAAATAAAATGTATTGTGAGGAGCTGCAATGCACGAATTAGGAATAATCGTACATATAACCAAGACACTCAATGAGCTCGCGGCGGAGAATAATTTGACGGAGATCGGTTCCGTGACGCTTGAGATAGGTGAGGTAAGCGGAATAGTGCCGGATTTTCTCACGGACTGCTGGAAGTATTACAGGAAGAAGGAAGAACTCATAAAGGATTCGGAATTAAAGATTGAGATTCTTCCGGCAACCACATACTGCGAGGACTGTGAAAAGACATATCCTACCGTGCAGTACGGGCGTGAATGCCCGTACTGCCACGGACCGCATACATATCTGCTCGAGGGAAACGAGTGTAACATTAAGGAAATAGAGGCGTGTTAGACGCATACAAGGCGTATGGCATAAGCCTCAGAAAAACAACAGGAGGAAAAATAAATGTTATTTAATGTATATGGAGATAACGCAATTTATCAGTGGGCAGCCATGCTTTTAGTCCTTGTGGGACTCATACTGCTCAACGAAGTGGCAAGACGTACAAAGGTCGGAGGACTTATAATTTTCGGAGCTGTTCCGGCAATACTTACAGTGTATTTTATAGTTATTGCAGTGGCAGCGAGAATGGGTGTAGAGTGGGCAGTCAACAACCAGACACATATCTATATGAACGGCTGGTTCCACTATGCTAAGCTATATGCGGCACTCACAGGCTGTATCGGTTTCATGATGATCAAGTATGAGTGGGGAATCGGCAAGAAGCACTGGTTCAAGGCATTCCCGTTTGCAATCGTTGCAATCAACATTCTTATCGCAGTTGCAAGTGATTTTGAGTCAGCAATCAACGGCTGGTACTCATGGTGGTTATCCTCCGAGGGCGTATGGCTCTACGGCGGCTGGCACAACGTATTCAACGGAATTGCCGGAATACTCAACATCTTCTGTATGACAGGCTGGTGGGCTGTATATTCCTCAAAGGACAAGAAGGATATGATATGGCCTGATATGATCTGGGTATATATCATCGTATATGATATTTGGAACTTCGCATACACCTACAACTGCCTCCCTACACATTCATGGTTCTGCGGAGTTGCACTCTTACTTGCACCGACAATCGCAGCACTTATCTGGAACAAGGGCGGCTGGATCATGAACCGTGCCAACACACTCTGTATCTGGTGTATGTTTGCTCAGGTGTTCCCTCTTTTCCAGGAGACTTTCCACGACGGAACAACCTTCTACCCATGGGCAACAATCACAACACAGTATGCTGACGGAACGGTTTCAAGCATCGTTGCGGGAACAAGTGCCAATGCAAATCCTACGGCAATGACGATTGTCAGCCTTACGGCACTTATCGTCAACATCATTGCTCTCACCTACATCATTGTTAAGTCCGTAAAGACCAAGAAGAACCCATACACGGGCGAGGTATTCACGAACTTCAAGTACTATCAGGCTGCCAAGGACAGAGCTGTTATTAAGTAATTTTTTATAAAAAATTTAGTTTAAAAGGATTGTTAGCAATGGAAAAAAATTATAAAATCATAGAAGTTAAGCAGAGCGTTTTCGCGGACAACGACGCGGACGCAGAGCTCCTCAGAAGCGAGCTCAGGGAGAAAAAGACATTTTTGTTGAATCTTATGTCCTCACCGGGCAGCGGCAAGACAACCACTCTCGTGCAGACCATAAAGAGAATAAGCGATGAGTTCAGGGTTGGCGTCATGGAGGCTGATATTGATTCGGATGTTGATGCCGGAACAATTTCGGAGAAAACGGCTGCTAAGACTGTACAGATTCACACCGGCGGCATGTGTCACCTTGACGCGGATATGACAAGACAGGGAGTGAGAGAACTCGATGTCAGCGATGTCGACATTGCCATCCTTGAGAATGTAGGTAATCTTGTATGTCCCGCAGAGTTTGACACGGGGGCATCGAAGAATGTCATGATTCTGTCCGTGCCTGAGGGACATGACAAGCCTCTTAAGTATCCGCTCATATTTACCGTATGTGATGCACTCATCATCAACAAGATTGATGTGCTTCCGTATTTCGATTTTGACATGGACAAGGTTAAGGAGTATGCATTGATGCGTAACCCTAACCTCAAGATATTCCCGATATGTGCCAAGACAGGCGAGGGAGTAGATGCATGGTGTGAATGGCTTAAGGAGCAGGCAAGAGACTGGCTTGCGGAAAAATGAGGCACCACACATGGCAAAACAGACGCAGAAGTTCATAATGAACACCTTCATGCAGCTATTGGAAAATGAGAGTCTTGACAAGATAACCGTAAGGGATATTGTGGAGGAGTGTGAGATTAACAGGAACACCTTCTACTACCATTACAGCGATATATATGATTTACTCGACGACGTGTTCCGTGTTGAGGCGGAGAAGTTCCTTGAACAGGACGTCGATGAGAATACGACGTTCGGTGAGGAGTACGCGAGAGCGGCGCAGTTTGTGTTAAAGTATAAGAAAGCAATTCTTCATATATATGATTCCAAGAAAAGGGATGTGCTTGTGAATTATCTCGATACGCTTGCTTTCTCATTTATAAGCAGATTCGTAAAGAAGGAATCCGAAGGCTATAAGCTCACTGAGGAGGATATAGATTATATTACCGGATTTTATACCCATGCGATTGTAGGTAATACGATTGAGTGGATTAAGAGGAAGCTTCCGTCGGGACAGGAGAAGTTCATAGAGCGGACAGCCGGGACTTTCAATGCGACCGTGAAGGACATGATTGAACAGTGCGTAAAAGAGAATAATGCCTTACATTGATTGATTTTAAAAGTGTCTGGGAAAAGAGAATGTATGAATTCTCGATTTTCAGACACTTTTTTGTTTTTGTCTGAAATTCAGACATTCGGGCAAATCTGTCTGTTTTAAAAAGATAAAGGCTGTAATATTATAACCGTACAAGGTGATTAAAACCTAAGTGAATCGAGGATGGACGCATGAAACAGCTCAAAATAGTCAAGAATATGTATATTGTGATGGATATATGCCTCATAATCGTGGGACTGCTCATTTTATTCAGTCCGATTAAGGCAATCAATGTACTGTGCAAGATATTCGGAGTTGTGTTAATCCTGCTCGGAGCCGTGAAGATTCTCGGCTATTTCACGAAGGATATTTTCCAGCTTGCATTTCAGTTCGATTTCGCACTCGGCATCATATCCGTGATACTCGGAGCGGTGCTCATTTTCAGAACATCGTACATGGTTGAAATTCTTTCGATATGTGTCGGAATATTCATCCTTGTGGACGGAGCACTCAAGCTTCAGACGGCGGTGGATGCGAGAAAGTTCGGAATTGAGAAATGGTGGCTCATCCTTATTATTGCACTGTTGGTGTCAATTGTGGGAATAATACTTATGGTGATTCCTTTTGCGGCACAGACCGTTGCAGCATGGATAATCGGCATCAACCTTGTGCTTGACGGTGCGTTAAATATCTGTGTGGTACTTAGCACCGTAAAGACAATACGCAGGAAACGATTACAAAATTAAAATCAGAAAGGTGGATAAGAGTATGAGTAAAGGTAAGAAGAAAATGAAGTTAGTTGCATCGGCACTCGCAATAGGAGCAGGTGTTGCGGCAGTAAATGCAGTTAAGAAAAAGAACGATAATAAAGAAAAAGAAGGTGCACCCAAAAGCTCTGAAAAGAAAGGAATGCCTGCAGAGAGGCAGCAGGAGCTTAAAGAGTTTCGTAACACGGAGCGTGGAAGGTATGAGAAGAACAGCAAAGGAATTTACTACACAAACGGTAATTATGAAGCCTTTGCGCGTCCTGAGAAGCCTGAAGGCGTTGAGAACAAGTCAGCATACCTCGTAGGAAGCGGTCTTGCCTCACTCGCAGCGGCATGCTTCCTCGTAAGAGATGCACAGATGCCGGGAAAGAACATTCACATTCTTGAGGCAATGGATGTTGCAGGAGGTGCCTGTGACGGTATCAACGACCCTACAAGAGGTTATGTAATGCGTGGCGGACGTGAGATGGAGAACCATTTCGAGTGTTTATGGGATTTGTTCAGAAGCATTCCTTCAATAGAGACACCGGGTGTGTCGGTACTTGATGAGTACTACTGGCTCAACAAGCATGACCCTAACTATTCGCTTTGCCGTGCTACGGTTAACCGCGGCGAGGATGCACATACGGATGGAAAGTTCAACCTGAGCCAGAAGGGCTGCATGGAGATTATGAAGCTGTTCTTTACCAAGGACGAGGATCTCTACGACAAGACCATCGAGGATGTATTCGATGATGAGGTATTCAAGTCTGATTTCTGGTTATATTGGAGAACAATGTTCGCATTTGAGAACTGGCACAGTGCCCTTGAGATGAAGCTCTACTTCCAGAGATTCATCCATCACATCGGCGGGCTTCCTGATTTCTCAGCTCTCAAGTTTACAAAGTACAATCAGTATGAGTCTCTCATTCTTCCTATGAAGAAGTACCTCGAGAAGGCAGGCGTTAAGTTCGAGTTCAATACAGAGGTTACAAATGTTGAGTTCGATATAAGCGGAGGCAAGAAGGTTGCCAAGAGAATCATCTACAAGAATAAGGGCGAGGAGAAGTCAATCGAGCTTACCGAGAACGATATGGTATTCGTAACCAACGGAAGCTGTACCGAGAGCACAATCTACGGTTCGCATACACAGGCACCTGTAGGTGATGCCGAGGTAAGAACAAGCGGTGTATGGAGCCTTTGGAAGAATATCGCAAAGCAGAGCCCTGACTTCGGTCATCCTGAGAAGTTCTGCTCCGATATTTCTAAGACCAACTGGGAGTCAGCTACGGTTACGACATCCGATGAGACAATCATCAATGCCATCAAGAAGATTTGTAAGAGAGATCCGAGAACGGGCAATGTCGTTACCGGCGGTATCGTAAGCTGCAAGGATTCTAAGTGGCTGCTGAGCTGGACAATCAACAGACAGGGACAGTTCAAGGAGCAGAAGAAGGATGAGGTATGTGTATGGGTATACAGCCTGTTCACCGATGTTCCGGGCGACTATGTAAAGAAGCCTATGAAGGAATGTACAGGTGAGGAGATTGCCGCTGAGTGGCTCTATCACTTAGGCATCCCTGTAGATCAGATTGATGAGCTTGCTAAGAATAAGGTTGTATCCGTACCTACAATGATGCCGTACATCACAGCATTCTTCATGCCTAGAAGAAAGGGCGACCGTCCTGACGTAATTCCTGACGGATGCGTTAACTTCGCATTCCTCGGACAGTTCGCCGAGACACCGAGAGATACAATCTTCACAACAGAGTACTCAGTAAGAACGGCTATGGAGGCTGTATACGGACTTCTCGGAGTTGACAGAGGTGTTCCTGAGGTTTGGGGCAGTGTATATGATGTGAGAGAGCTTCTTGACAGCTCCGTAAAGCTCATGGATGGTAAGTCACCTCTTGAGATAGAGCTTCCGGGACCGTTAAATGCACTCAAGAAGCCTATAATCAAGAAGATTAAAGGAACAGCAATAGAAAAGCTTTTAAGAGATCATGGAGTATTAAGAGACTACATGTAAAAAACATTACCGCTCTGCATCGGAGGATGCAGGGCGGTATTTTTGTGCAATATAAATTTTATACAAAAAATATGTATAAATATACAAAAATATGATTAAATTTATATATTGTTTATGATTTGAAAGTGTGCTATCCTTACGATATAAGAAATCGGTGAATTTCTTTAAGGAGGAGAAACTTATGAAGAAGATTATTGCAGTTATTGCAGCAGTTACAATGGCAGCGATGACAATCGTAGGATGCGGTAAGTCATCGGATTCAGCCAAGACGGCTAAGGTTATTGATATTGACCTTACCAATGAAGAGTATGCTTTTGGTGTTGATAAGGATCAGCCGGAGCTTCTTGAGAAGGTTAACGCTTTTATCAAGGAAATTAAGGACAACGGAACATTTGATGAGATTTGTAACCATTATTTCGGCGACGGCACACCTGTGGGTGTTGAGTCGGCAGTCTATGATGCCAACAAGGATCAGCTCGTAGTTGCAACGAATGCGGCATTCGAGCCGTTTGAGTATATGATGGGTGACAAGTACACCGGAATCGATATGGAGATTGCCGCAGCACTTGCAGAGTACCTTGGTGTTGAGCTTGTAGTTCAGAACATGGACTTCGATGCCGTATGTCTCTCAGTCGGACAGCACAAGTGTGACATCGCAATGGCAGGTCTTACAGTTAAGCCTGACAGAGAAGAGTATGTTACGTTCTCAGATTCATATTACAGTGCTTCACAGAAGCTTATCGTGACATCAGACGACACAGAGTTCGATTCATGCAAGACAGCGGACGATGTCAACGCAATCTTAGCAGCTAAGGACGGCAGTGTTAAGATTGGTGTTCAGAACGGTACAACAGGTCAGTTCTATGTAGAAGGTGATGCAGACTGGGGCTTCACGGGATTTACGGCTCAGTCAGTAGGATATAAGAACGGTTCACTTGCGGTTCAGGATCTTTTAAACGGAAACATCCAGTATGTGATTATTGATTCCGCTCCTGCTAAGTGTATCACGGACGCAATCAATAAGATGCAGTAAAGTGAGAGAGGTTTAAATGGGCAATTTTGATCAGAAGGTAAATAAATTTATTGAGATTTTCTTTGAACAAAATGGCTATGTAAGAGTGTTAGAAGGGTTGAAAAATACCCTTCTAATTGCGGTTATAGGACTTATAATCGGTATAATTCTGGGAACTCTTATAGCCACGGTGAGGGTGGTGCCTAAGTACAAGGTTCTGCCGCGTGTACTTAACGGAATATGCAGTTTCTATGTAGGACTCTTCCGAGGAACCCCAATGGTTGTACAGCTTCTTGTGTTTTATTATGTATTGCTGCCGATTATGGGAATTAAGATGACGGGCGTGCAGGTATCAATGATGGTATTCGGTCTTAACAGTGCAGCATATATTTCGGAAATTATGCGAAGCGGAATCATGTCGGTTGATGCGGGACAGTTAGAGGCTGGACGGGCTGTGGGACTCAGCTTTTCGGTTTCTATGGTTAAGATTGTCATTCCGCAGGCAATCAAGAATATCCTGCCGACGCTCGGAAATGAGTTCATTGCACTTATTAAGGAGACATCGGTTGTGAGCTTTGTAGGTGCGGCAGATCTGTATGTTGCGTTCAACTATATCGGAAGCAACAGTTATGAGTTCATGGTGCCGTATCTTGTCATGGCGATAATTTACATACTTATCGTGCTTTTGATAAGCGGAGGAATTAAACTTATGGAAAGGAGCCTGAGAAAGAGTGATAGACGTCATTAATCTTGAAAAGCATTTCGGGAACAACAAAATATTAAAGGGCATCAATCTCACCGTCAACAAGGGAGATATTCTTGTTGTAATCGGACCGTCAGGTTCCGGAAAGAGTACATTTTTAAGATGTCTCAACTGTATGGAAGACCCGACAGGCGGACAGATTATCTTTAACGGTGTCGATATTGCCGATATGAAGGTTGATATTAATATACATAGACGACATATGGGAATGGTATTCCAGCATTTTAATCTTTTTTCCAATAAGACAGTTATACAGAATATCATGCTTGCACCTGTGTATGTGCAGTGCCAGGAACTCAGAAAGAGTAAGAGAAAGAACGCTCTGACTAAGTTTACGAATATATTCAGAAGCAAGGACAAGAAGAAAGAACTTATACCGATAACAGCCAACAAGTCCGAGATTAAGAAGAATGCGAGAGAGAATGCATTACAGCTTTTAGCAAGAATCGGACTTCAGGATAAAGCTGATGTGTATCCGTCGACACTTTCCGGCGGTCAGAAGCAGAGAGTGGCTATCGTGAGGGCACTTGCGATGAATCCTGACGTTATACTTTTTGATGAGCCGACAAGTGCGCTCGACCCTGAGATGGTAGGAGAGGTACTTGACCTTATGAAGGCTCTCGCAAAAGAGGGAATGACGATGATAATTGTCACACACGAGATGGGATTTGCGAGAGAGGTTGCCAACAGGGTAATCTTTATCGACGACGGACAGATACTTGAGAGTGCTCCGCCGCAGGAGTTCTTTTCGAACCCTAAGAATCCGCGCCTTAAGGAGTTCTTATCGAAGGTACTCGCGTAGATTCCTGAGATCACATTATGGAGAAAATATATTTATGATAACAAGACGCAGCATTATAGACCTTTTTGAAAAGTACAAAAAGAATCTGGGCATAGAGGAAGCATTGAATGATTCTCTGCTGAAAGCAGATGACCAGGAGGGCTGGATTGAGAATTTACGTACCAAGTCTAAGATGCTGCGTACTCTGTACATAGAGAACGAAGCGGTACTTAATTTGTATCTGAGACCGTTTATTGAACAAGAGAACAGACTTAACATGGAGCTTGCCGATGAGTTCTTAGAACAGCTGGGGGTGCTGTTTGATGAGGGCTTATGCGGCAGGCTCATTTGCATTAATATGACAGAGGTGCTTGCGCGCTTCTATGAAAAAGCTGGAGAGCACGATAAGATGCTTTATGCGTATTATATGCTCGGAGGCTTTTACAGCAGGCTTCCCGGAGCTGAGGCAGGAAAGAAGTGCTTTGGAGCATACAATATTATGAAGGAAGCTTTCAATAATTATGCTGATATTGAAGACTGGGATTTAAGGAGGAGAATCCTTTTTTCATATTATAATTTTACGGTAATAATTGTGAACGTACGTCCGTATTATAAGAAATTCAGGGAGAGCACGGCAGAATAAGAAAAGTGGCTTATGGAGGAGTATGACAGAGCCATCGCGGTGTATGACAGCCCGGTTGTCAGAAATATGGACGGAGATAAATATGACCTTGACGGATTGAAGGTCGAGCTTGCTTATGATGTGTTCGGCAATTGGATATGCGGAAGTGACAGTAAGGACGAGATGTGTCCGGAGATGCTTGAGCGTTCCATTGCGGTTATGGATGAGCTGTATGCGGCAGAACTTAAGAATGATGAAAATATCTTTCATATGAAAGATGAGATATATTGTAATTATTACAAAGGACAGTACTATATCGGGAATATAGGACTGAAGGAATACATTGATAAAATAAAGACATTCTGTGATTATGTCCTTGCACATCGTGATGAGGATGACGAGGAGCTTACCAACAGCAGATACTATCAGGTAAATATGTACCAGATACCAAACCTTGCGGGAATTGACGGTGTCGGAGAACATCCTGAGCTTATGGCAGAGTTAAAAGAATACATTCTGCCGCAGTTTAAGAAATTTATATCGGAGATTCCTAGAACGAGGGAAGCAGCGTACATCAATGAGGCAATTAAGAGGACGGTTTTAGAGTTAATCAGATGCTTTGGCAGGGAGAATGTTGATGCCCAATATTTTCTTGACATAATCATTAACCGCGATGAGACTATGATGATACATGTCGCAATTG
>UQZF01000090.1 GCA_900545455.1 uncultured Eubacteriales bacterium | reverse complement strand
CATCTGCCTTCTCACCCTGCGTCGCATAGCTCAATGTCTCTTTTATAAAGCCTTTCACGTCATTCTCATCGGCATTCCTTGACAAAATGCGCAGACTTCTGTGCTCTTCCGCACTGAGCTCCCGTGTCACGATTATCTGTGTCGGGATAAAGAAGCTCTGCGAGTAGTATATTCCTGACTCATACTTTGTGAAGCTTATGCCAAGTCTTTCAAGCTCATCCATCATAGCTTTAGGATAACTCTCGCGAATCATCGAGATACTCAGCTCATCACCTGCTACCGCGTTCACATTCTCCGCCGTACCTTTGTACAAGCACGCATACGCCACACATTTGTAAAAATCATCCACGGTCATTCCGTCGCCCGGCGACTTGTACTCGACAATGTTATGCTTTCTAAAAATGTGTCCTATAACATTTTTAATCTGCACATCTCCGTTTTTTTCGATGATAAGTAAATCAGCCTGCAATGGTTTCTTGCTTAAGTTGTACTCCGGATAAAACTCCAGCTCATCGATGTTATCATGAAGCTCAAGCTTCGTCGCCGCATAAAACGCGGGATGCCATTGTATGCGGTTTTCTTCTCGGTTTTCTTCTCGTTCTTCCGTCAATATTTACCTCCTTTTGGTGCTGCAGGAGGACTACGCCGAGAACTGTTTCTCTATTTAGAAATCCACCTGCTGTTGTCATTATGGGAACAAAAAGCATGGACTCCTAAATACGAATATTACTTGAAAGAAATAAAAGAATCTTAGAACTATGCTTTTAATGAATTATAGCATATAAAATCACCTTTGGCAATACTGTGAGATTAAAAAAACTTCCGTCGGTTAAGACGGAAGTTAAAAAGCTGCATCGTATTCGTCTGCATATCCTAGAACGCATTATCAATTCTCTTCTCCATCAGCGCTCCATCCTGTGCATAGGACACAGCATTCTCCTTATCAATATCGCCCTTCATATAAAGATCGAATATTGCATCGTCCATTGTCTGCATGCCCTGCTTTTTACTGGTCTGGATTGTCGAGTTAATCTGCGGGCTTTTTGCCTCTCTGATAAGGTTCTTAATTGCAGGGGTGCTGTGCATTACCTCGAACGCCGCTATACGGCTCTTCTTATCGGCTGTCGGTATGAGCTGCTGGCTTATTACCGATTCGAGCACCATCGAGAGCTGAACTCTTATCTGTTGCTGCTGATGAGGCGGGAACACATCGACAATACGGTCGATGGTGCTTGCCGCACCTATCGTATGAAGTGTCGAAAGAACGAGATGTCCCGTCTCTGCTGCCGTTATGGCTGTGGATATCGTCTCAAGGTCTCTCATCTCTCCCACAAGAATAACATCGGGATCTTCACGGAGAGCTGCTCTCAATGCATTTGCATAGGAATGTGTGTCAAGACCTATCTCTCTCTGGTTGACCATGGCTTTCTTATGATTGTGGAGATACTCTATCGGATCCTCAAGAGTGATGACATGTACCTCCCTGTTGGAGTTAATCTTGTCGATTATGGATGCAAGTGTCGTTGACTTACCTGAACCCGTAGGCCCCGTTACAAGCACAAGCCCTCTTTTTCTCTGGTACAAATCGACAACCGACTTAGGTATTCCGAGTTCCTCGGGAAGCGGAATTTTCGTTGAAACAAGACGAATCGAAGCTGCCATTGAGCCTCTCTGGTGGAACACATTCACACGGTATCGTCCGATCTGAGGTATCGAGTACGAGAAGTCAATCTCGCCCAGTTCCTCGAACTGCTTAAGTCTCTTGTCGTTCATCATGGCACTGATAACAGCCTCAGTGTCTGCCGGAAGAAGTCTTGGATAATCCATATCCACGAGTATACCGTTAATTCGCATCTTAGGTGGAAGTCCTACCGTGATATGTACGTCTGATGCCTTATGTTCCTTCGCTGTTATAAGCAATTCCTCTATCGTCATGTTTTTACCCTCACAATCTGTTATTGTTTTGTCTATTAGTTGTCCACGTTGTATGTAATCTTCATCATCTCGGAGAAAGTTGTCGTTCCGTCAAGCACATACTCAGCCGCCGATGCTCTGAGTGTATGCATGCCCTCCTCAACCGCAGCATCCATAATGTCGTCCGCATTGCGCTTATCGGCAATCATTCTCTTGAGACGCTTCGTTACAGGCATTATCTCATACACACCGATTCGACCGTAATAGCCGATTCCGTTGCATATTTTACAGCCTTTCGGCTCGTGCAGAGTGCACGGCTTGTCAAGAGGTACGCCGAGTATCTTCTTTTCCTCATCCGTCGCCTCCCTTGTATTGTCCTTGCTGCACTCACAGAGTCTGCGGACAAGTCGCTGAGCGATAATTCCCACAAGTGAATCGCTCAAAAGGTATGGCTCAACGCCCATATCTATGAGACGTGAAACGGACGATGCCGTGTTGTTGGTATGCAATGTGCTGACTACGAGATGTCCGGTAATCGAAGCCTTTACCGCAATCTCTGCCGTCTCGGAATCTCGAATCTCACCTATCATGATGATATCGGGGTCCTGTCTTAATATTGAACGAAGAGCACTTGCAAATGTAAGCTCCGCTTTCGGATTAACCATTACCTGATTTATTCCGTCTATGTTAGCCTCGACCGGGTCCTCAACCGTTATGATATTTACATCCATCTTGTTAAGTTCGCTGAGAGCCGTGTACAGGGTTGTCGATTTACCCGAACCGGTAGGTCCCGTTACGAGAATGATTCCGTGAGGATTCTTTAGTATGTTGTCAAACTTCACCATATCGTCAGGCTTGAGTCCGAGCTTGCTCTTCTCACGCTTGAACCCTGCCTTCAGTGCAAGTCTCATAACCACCTTCTCGCCGTAGCAGGTAGGCAGGCATGACACACGGATATCATACTCCTTGTGATCTACATCAATAGTTATACGTCCGTCCTGAGGCTTTCTCTTCTCGGATATATCCATTCCCGATATAATCTTGATTCTGGCAATCATCGCTGAATACAAAGCCTTGTCGTAGGTTATGGCTTCGTTCAGAGTACCGTCAATACGATAGCGGATACGGATACTGTACTCAAACGGTTCGATATGAATATCACTGGCCCTCTGTCTTGCTGCCTGCTCGATTACGCTTCTTACAAGCTGTACAATAGGTGAGTTCTCAACATCCTCCCTCTTCTCGTCATCCTGTGCGTTGGCATTGTCGTATATCGCCTGTTCCTGCTTGTAGGCTTCCGCAACAGCCATTGCCTTCTCTTTTCCAAAATATTTATCTATAACTGTCTGAATATCCGAGAGCTTGCTGAGTACCGGAATAACTTCCATTCCGGTTATAATGCTCACATCGTCGATTGCCATGATGTCCATCGGGTCAGCCATTGCAACCCAGATAACATTCGCCCTGTTTTTGTCGAACATATACGGAATCAGCTTAAGGCGCCTTGCGTTGTCCTCATCTATTGTTCTGACCGCCTTCTCATCAATTGAAGCGGCTGCGACGTTTACATACTCAACATTCAGATGTCTGCAGAGCACATCAATCATATCATCCTGTGTGACATAGCCTAAATCAACAAGAGTATCTCCTAAGAGCTTGCCCTTTACCTTCTGCTCTTTGAGTGCCGTGTCAAGCTGTTCCTGTGTAATTTTACCCTCGCTTATAAGGACATCTCCAAGTCTTATTTTCTTACGAACACCACTAATCATTGCGCGTTTCCCTCCATGGTTACACCTTCAAGTAATTCCGAAGAATACTGATATTCCATATCTTTAACAATATCATTGTACAATTCGCCAAAATCAAGTCCACACACATATCTCAGTTCGGGGTTGTTGCGTCCTATCATGAACTCACCGTCTCCGCTTCTTATCGCATTGGTATACTCAAAAATAAAGAAACCGTATTCGGTATAATTATTGTTGGCTATGGCAGCCTCAAACACATAAAGTATGACATTCTCATAAGGAGATGCCCCCTGTGCGCTCCTCGACAGGAAAATCACCTGATTGAGCTTGATATTATCAACCCACTCGTTATTATCCTGGTAGAGATAATCACTGTTGCCTGTAAGTCTGTACAGCATTCTTGTCGTTGTGTCGTCCGTCTCACTGCGTATCGTGTCCGCACACTGTGCCGCAATGCTGCTCAACGCTTCGGTATCGAGCTGCGAACTGTCATATATATATGTGTCAAGCCCTTCCACCGTATAATTCATGGCGGTCACATCCGTGTAATAGTAATACAGCTCCGCCGTCTTTTCATCAATCATACATCTGATTGTTATGACATCACCATTTTCAAGTCCCGTCGTCTTTCCCTCTATGACATATTCAAGATTCTTTATGTACGGATCGGACGAATTGTTCGTATATGTGACAAACGCATAAGGTGCTATTCCGGTAACTTCAACCTTCAAATCCTTGAATACATCTATCTCCTGTCCCTCATCAAGTCCTTCAACCTGATAGCTCTTGACAAAATCATTGACATTTAATTTAAGCCTGTCCGCCTCTTCGTTGTCGTATGTGACCGTCATGTTAATTACATCGCCGTTGGCAAGCTTATCAAGCTTATCACACGACAGCTTAAGCGATTCAACAAAATTCCTGTATTCGTCCTTCTGTTCCTGCGTTGCATCAGTTCCCGCAAGTGCATTATACACACCGGCAGTGTCAATATACACTGTAGCGCTTGCCCTTCCCGATAAGCCCGATACATCCGTAAGAATATACGGACTTATTGATATATTCTTTTTTCCGACACTGCAGCCGCCAAGGAACATCATCCCAAGCAGCATAACTATGCCGATTCTAACCTTTTTCATCAAAACCCTCCGATGATTTAAATCACTTCTTTTTTAAGTACCTCATAAATAAGCTTCGACACATAGTCTATCGCAGTCTGAAGTGCCTCGGTAAATCTCTTTCCTCCGTTGCAGCACTCAAAGCTGGTGTAGCCGCATATCTTATCCTTATCGCCCAGAATCGCCTGTATAAAACAGCCTGTGTTCTGTTCACGGAATTGTTCAAATATCTTCCTATCCGTATTCTCAACCTTAAAAAGATTGCTCGCGGTGTGTAATCCGTTGCTGTTGAAGTGTTCTATATACGGTCCGCTTCCGGCCCAGAAGGCCGTATCGCATCCCGGTAAGCCGTGAGAATATATGCACTTAAAATCAGGACCATAATATACATTCGCCCTGTCAAACTTTCCTACCTCGCAGATAATCTTAAGTACCTCAGGTATCGCATCCCTTCCTCTGGTATACAGAAGTTCGATGGATTTTTTCACGACTCCGGATATATTTTCAAGTGCATCCCCGTTAATGTGCTCTATCTCCGTCGTCACTCTGTTCTCATTTCTTATTATGCCGTGCAGATCTTCCTGGTAAATAATGTATCTGTTCTTTCCCTTATCCTTGGCAATATAAAGGCACTTATCGGCACAGTTAAACAGTGTATCATAGCTTGTTCCGTCCTCAGGACACCTTGCCGCTCCGATCGAACATGTGATATTCACTCCCTTGGTATCACTGTAGAGATATTCGACGCTGCTTCGTATCGAGCGCAGAATGTGTCTTACCATCTCCTTGTCCTTGACATTGTAGATGATACCCATAAATTCATCCCCGCCGATTCTTCCGGCAATTCCGTTGTCTGCAAGCACATCAAGCAGAACTCCCGCCACTCTCGCGAGGACTTCATCCCCGTACATATGGCCGAAATTGTCATTTACTTCCTTAAAATTATCGATATCCATGATAAAAAGGGCTGAATGTTCATTCTTCTTCTCGATTATCTCCTTAGCCCTGTTCTGAATATACTTCTTATTGTACAACCTTGTAAGAGAATCCGTGACAGCGTCTTTATTCTCTGCCTGCACAGCTCCCCCATGTGTCTCAAGCTTGCTCACTATACCAACGGTAAGCACCGGAATTCCATCCTTGGTTATCGTTGATGCCGATATGCTGCACGGCTTTATCTCACCTTCCGCAGCATACAGGTCGGACGATAATTCCACGGAAAATTCGGAAGCCCCACGCTCTATATCATCGCACATGCGGCTGAATATATCCTCATCCGCCCTGTCTATGTGGTTCGCACACACCTCTGCTCTCCAATCACCGAGCTTCATTGACGCGAGCACTCTCTCCCTGCCGTTCACAGGCTTGTACACGCTTATATTCTCACTGTCATGTTCATAACAGAAGTAAGTTCTGCCTTCAAGGCCTAAGAGTGTTCTGTATTTGCCGAGTTCATCCTTGGCATGGCGAAAATTCTCAGTCAGTGTCTCGACATCGTATGCCTCCATATCCCACAGCTGTTCTCCGCCGACGAGACTTGACTTCTTCTTAGCCCTTATATACGCATCGCGATATACATCATCTGCGCGCTTAAGCTTGACCGTTATGCCGCGCCAATGCTCACCTACCGTCTCAAAGAACGCCAGAAAACGCTCGACATCATCGTTGTACAGCAGCTTCGGAAGTGCCCTGTAAGCCTCTTTTCCTATATATTCAAAATACTTTTCGCTTCCGTAACGCACATCGAAGAACTTGTCCACGGTAAACTTACCGCACTCTATCTTATCAAGAACCATAACCACATTCCTCTCACACATTTTACGAAAAGTATAGCATATTCAGATAAAACTTACAAGCAATTTACTACTTTGATGCGCTGTACCATAGTCCTATTCAAGATAATGTCTCATGCTGTTCAGTGCATTTTTCTCAAGCCTTGAAACCTGTGCCTGGCTCATTCCAATCTCTCCCGCCACCTCCATCTGTGTTTTTCCCTGAAAAAACCGAAGATCGATTATATTCTTTTCCCTCTCCGGCAGCCTGTTTATCGCATCATTCAGTGCCATATCCTTGACCCAGTTTTCCTCAAGATGTTTTTTGTCGCTTATCTGGTCCATGACATAGAGCGTATCACCGCCGTCAGTATATATAGGCTCATACAACGATACCGGACTCTGTATTGCGTCAAGTGCAAGAACAACATCCTCCCTGCTTGCACCAATCTCCTCGGCTATCTCATTAATTGTCGGTTCCCTCGACGCAGTCTTTGTAAGACGTTCCCTCGCATATATCGCTTTGTATGCCGTATCCTTGAGCGAGCGGCTCACTCTTATCTGACTCGAAGTATCCCTGAGATACCTTCTGATTTCGCCTATTATCATAGGCACAGCATAAGTTGAAAAACGTACCTGCTGGGAAATATCAAAATTATCTATCGCCTTAATAAGTCCTATACAGCCTATCTGGAACAGATCATCCATATTCTCACTGCTGCCGGAAAAACGCTGTACAACACTAAGTACAAGTCTCAAATTACCCTTAATATATTTTTCCCTTGCCTCCTTATCCCCCTCCTTGATTTTTTCAAGCAGTTCAACCTTCTCCTGTGCCGTCAGAAGCGGAAGCTTTGACGTATTCACACCGCATATTTCAACCTTAAAGGCAGCCATCCTTAATACCCCCTTGCTCTTTTGCTAAAAGGATTCCCTGAATGACTGCCTTTATACTGGTAATAATTACTTATTCATAGCGCACAATTTCTTTTTTAAGGCGCTTGATTATCTTCTTCTCAAGTCTTGAAATATACGACTGGGAAATCCCGAGCATATCCGCAACCTCCTTCTGCGTAAGCTCCGTTCCGTCCTCGCTGCTTAAACCGAAGCGCAGATCAACAATCTGTCTCTCCCTGTCGGAAAGGCGGCTTATCGCCTTGTTTAAAAGCCTCTTCTCGACCTCGTCCTCGATATCCTTATATATGACATCCTCATCCGTCCCCAATATGTCCGACAGAAGCAGCTCGTTTCCATCCCAGTCCACATTGAGAGGTTCATCAATCGATACCTCAAGGCGCGTCTTATTATTCCTTCTGAGATACATCAGAATCTCGTTCTCAATACATCTTGAAGCGTAGGTGGCAAGCTTGATATTCTTCCCCGCATCGTAGGAATTTACCGCCTTTATAAGCCCTATTGTCCCGATTGATATCAAATCCTCGACACCGACACCCGTATTGTCAAATCTCTTTGCTATGTACACGACAAGCCTCAGGTTATGCTCTATGAGCATTGACTTTGCTTCACTGTCATTCTCCTGTCCCAGCTTTGCAAGCGCGGCCGCCTCCTCCTGCGCCGTGAGAGGCGGAGGCAGCACGTCCGCACCGCCGATATAATGTACCTCATTGCGGTCTGCACTCATAAGGCTTTTAAACGTCGGCACTGCCTTAAACTGAAATTTATTTGGAACAAGTACTTTTATAAACATATGTATTCTCCTTATCAATCATTTATTTTTTGTCAAGACATGCAGCATTTAATATAATCGCATATCTGCCGGCTCCGGACAGTTCTCCCTCGTATACCGCAAGCTCAGGCTTTTCATACCGCATTCTCTCTCCGTCATGCTCAATTATCATGCTGTCTATTGTGGCAAGCCTCATAAGTCCGTGTTCATTTCCAAGACTCCTGTACGGAATAAGCCTTATTCCGGCACCGCATTGTCCACAATCCATCAGCTTCTCCAACATTTTTCTCTCTGCCACACATACCGGCTTTCCATTATATGGGTCAACGAGTGAATTGCCCGTATCAAACAATCCCATTGTATGGACACTTCTTCCATCAAGTTCAAGCCACACATCGTATAACAGATTTTTTCTCTTCACATATCCCGTAACATACACGGCAATCGGAACTGCGGTCTGCGAAAACATCAGCACGGCAAACGCCATCCATAACGTGTCCCTGCTCCTTTTTGCGGCAGCACCGAGCACTCCCCCTGCGAGTACCGCCGTCAGCATGAACACTATGTATCTTCGCACCAGTTCCCCGAAATCCGTCCTGCCACCCATAATAAAAATCATGAGCACCGGAATCACAAGATATGTGCAAAACACTTCCGGAATAAACGGAATATCCCTGCATATTGCTGCGATGACGCTCCACACTGCTCCCGCACCCGCTGAAACAGCAATCTGTGCGTAAGTGGTTGTAATTTTGCACAGCCTGCCGCAGACATACAAAACAGTGTAATCCATCAGCAAATTTGCCAGAAATATCACATCCGGATAAATTTTGTAGTACAAGTTTCACCTCCCCTTGGAAGATTTTACAATGCACATTATATAATTGTACCGTTGAAAAAAATGTCGAACCGACATGACAAATCACAAGAATTTTTCGACAAAAAACGCTTTAAAGCGTGCACCGTCCGGCACACATAACAAAAGGGATACCGCTTAGCGGTACCCCCGTAAAATCTTATATTACTTCTTTCTCTGGAGAAATGTAGGAATACTCAACTCCTCATTCTTCACATTGCTCTCGAGCGGACGTCTGAAAGATGTCGAAGATGACGGCTGCTGAGGTCTTGCCGGAGCAGTCGTATTAATCGGCTTATTGTATGTAGTCTGAGGCTTATAGTTAAAACCTGACATGGCATTGGACATATCAATATTCTTCTGCTGTGCATCAAGACCTGTGGCGATAACCGTGATAACCGCTTCATCCTGTGCCGTGTCATCATACATCGCACCGAAGATGATGTTAGCCGAATCTCCCGCTAACTCCTGGACATAACTTGCAGCTTCATTAGCCTCCATAAGACCGATGTCACCGGAAATATTGATAATAACATGCGAAGCTCCCTCAATTGTCGTCTCAAGAAGAGGGCTCGTAACAGCCTGCTTAACAGCCTCGATTGCCTTGTCATCACCCTTAGCCGTACCGATACCGATATGTGCGATACCCTTGTCCTTCATGACAGTCTGCACATCGGCAAAGTCAAGATTGATAAGTCCCGGAACATTGATGAGATCCGTGATTCCCTGAACCGCCTGCTGAAGCACCTCGTCAGCCTTCTTAAGTGCATCCGGCATTGTGGTTCTTCTGTCAACAATCTCAAGAAGCTTGTCATTCGGGATGACGATGAGTGTGTCAACGCTCTCCTTAAGCTTCTCAATTCCTCCGATTGCATTGCTCATACGCTGCTTAGCCTCGAACTTAAACGGCTTGGTTACAACACCGACAGTGAGAATTCCCATATCCTTGGCAATCTTCGCAACAACAGGCGCTGCACCTGTTCCTGTTCCGCCACCCATACCGCATGTGACGAATACCATATCTGCGCCCTTTAACGCCTGTGTAAGTTCCTCAACATTCTCCTCTGCAGCCTTCTCACCAACTTCAGGCTTAGCTCCCGCGCCAAGTCCCTTGGTAAGCTTCTCGCCAATCTGAAGTGCCGTAGGTGCCTTACAAAGCTTGAGCGCCTGCTTGTCCGTATTAATACCTATAAATTCAACTCCACCTATA
>UQZF01000089.1 GCA_900545455.1 uncultured Eubacteriales bacterium | reverse complement strand
TCCCTTATTTTTGAGATGGAATGGATGGAAGTACTTGCCTCTCACCCGAATGATCCTTTTGAGAAAGCGCATCAATCAGGCATCGGAAAAATTGTGCTGTCCGATGCGGTTATTAATCGGGGGGCATTAATTGACGGAGACAGTGTTTCCAGTCCCTCTGCCGATTTTATAGAAATGAACATCACATATTCCGAATCCAAGGTGATGTTCGATGAGCTTTGTGAGGTATCTTGGTTTGAGACAATGTGAAATAGCAGAAAGGTGGCATTAATGTTATATGAAATTAAAGACACATCAAAAGTAAAGGACTTGTTTGACGGATGGAATGAGACAATGATTTTTTCATGCCTCCAAAATGTGATGGGAAAGATTTATGTCACGAATCCCGAACAGCCGAAATCCGCATTTGCGTTCGCGGGATGCTTCGGCTTTTATGCGGGAGTACCCGACCGTGAGCTGGTGATGAATAAGCCTGAGGGCTTTGTGATTATGACACCACAAAATAATGAGTGGGCGGCGTTGATAGAGGAATGCCATCCTTCAGCTAAAAAAGTCACGCGATATGCAATTAAAAAAGGAAACGCATTTGACAGGGCAATGTTAAAAAATGAAATCATGAAACTGCCTGCCGGCTATGAATTGAGAAAAATAGATGCTGATATTTACGAGCAATGCCTCGAAAGCCCTGCGACAGAGGATTTTGTTTCTGCTTTCGAGAGCAAGGAAAAGTATCTGCGTTTAGGCAGAGGAATGGTTATCTTAAAGGACGGCAAAATTGTGTCCGGCGCATCATCATATACGCGCTACAACGAAGGCATAGAAATTGAGGTCGATACCATCGAATCCGAAAGAAGAAAGCACCTGGCAACTATCGCCTGCTCGGCGCTGATATTAAATTGTCTGGACGAGGGACTTTACCCAAGCTGGGATGCGCAGAATATGAATTCCGTCCATCTTGCTGAAAAGCTGGGTTATGAATTTGACCATGAATATATCGCATACGAGGTTATGTGATTTATAAAGGAGCACCGTCATGGAAATAAGATATGCAACAATAAAAGACCTTGATGCCGTCTCGGCGGTGGAAGCCGAATGCTTCCCTGCTGCCGAAGCCGCAACAAAAGAGTCATTTGAGGACAGAATAAAATATTATGGCAATCATTTTTGGCTTATGTTTGATGAAAACAAGTTGATTGCATTTGTCGACGGATTTGTCACTGATGAGCCCGATTTGACGGATGAGATGTACGAAAAGGCATCCATGCACAATGAAAACGGGGCATGGCAAATGATATTCGGCGTAAATACGCTCCCTGAGTACCGCAGACACGGGTACGCGGGTGAATTAATCCGATATGCCATCAATGATGCGAAAAAGCAGGGCAGAGCGGGACTTGTGTTGACCTGCAAGCAGAAGCTCATTCCGTACTATGCAAAGTTCGGCTTTGTTGATGAGGGCGTGTCCGACAAGTCTACCCACGGAAATGCCGTATGGCACCAGATGAGGCTCACCTTAAAGACTTTATAATATTACGACTCAGTTGTCTCAAAATTTGTGACAACTGAGTCGACATTTTTGTAATTGCAAGGAGAACCCTTATGAACCACGAACACTTTAACATGAAATCCCACGGCTTTGTGGGGCATTTAGCCGAGCCGGACGAGGGAAGCGAAAGAGCTGTTATCGTTATTATGGGAGGTGAGCAGAGCTTACTCCCGGGAATTAAGTTTGTGGAAAGATTTGCCGATTACGGAATCACGGGGTTAGCCGTGTCGCTTTATGGCGCGGAGGGGCTGCCCGACGGCATCAATGAAATTCCGCTGGAAATGTTTATTCCGGCGGTGGATTATCTTAAAAAGGTGAAAAAGATAGAGCATATCAGTGTGTACGGGCAGTCCATGGGCTCGATTTTTGCGGCGTTAGTGGCACAGCACATCGGCGGCATAGAAAACCTCATCATGGTTTCGCCCACACACGTTCCTTTTGAGGGGACGATGCCCGATAAAAAGACTACGACCAGGAGAAGCATTGCCACCTTTGGCGGTGAGGATGTTCCGTTCGTTCACATGGATTTTGCAAAGCTTAAAGCAGGTAAATACTATAAGCATCCGGGGGCTTGGCATCGCGTGACGGGACTGTGGATTTCCTATTATAATGCCTATCAGGACAAGGCGGCTGAAAAGGCTGCGTGGCTGCATTTAGAAAAAACCAACGCAAGAATCCTTTTGATAGCGGGGGATGAGGATGAAGCATGGCCTGCGGAGTACTCCGTCAATGCACTGAAAAAATATCTTGATGATTTGTCATACGAGAAGGATGTGAAGGTCATCGTATATAAGCACGGAAGCCATCTGAACGGTCTTATGCCGAACAGACAGAGGGAGAAGAAGCTGTACCGAATGATTCCGCTCATCGGACTCATGTATAAGACCTTCGGCAAATACAGAAAAGAGAATATGGAGTATTTTGAGCGGACGGAACGGGAAGTTATTGACTGGATTAGTTGAATTTGTTCTGAAAATATTGTACAATTAACGGCAACATGTAAAGCAACATGTAAAAATAGAAATCAGAAATGAAATGAGGATAGTGTGAAAAATACATCTAAGACAATAAAAAACATTGCCTAAGATGTATTACGATTTCACACAAGAAAAACGTAAAAAGCACGTTTTTCATTACTATTTGAGTCACTGCTTTTGCAGTGACGTGGAGGATTAATATGAGAATTTTAGTTGTAAATGACGACGGAATCACATCCGAGGGAATAAAGAGGCTCGCGCAGCTCGCTGCCAATTTCGGTGAGGTGTGGGTTGTCGCTCCCGATGACCAGTGCAGTGCCATGTCACAGAAAATCACCGTGCGCGGCGATATGAAGGTTAAGCGCGTCGATTTTCCCGTACCAGCGGTGCAGGCTTACAGCGTGAGCGGAACCCCTGCGGACTGTGTAAAGGTTGCGCTTTATCACCTTATGCCTGAACGACCTGATATTGTATTTTCAGGAATCAATTACGGCTACAACTGCGGCTATGACATACTTTACTCGGGAACTGTCGGTGCGGCTATGGAGGCTCTCTCCGCGGGCATCCCTGCCATCGCCTTCTCAATGGAAATGAATGACATATACGATGTCGTTGACGAATACATACTTCCTATAACCAAGGAGCTTCTCGACAATATGCCTGCGACAAGCGAGATATGGAATGTCAATTTCCCGGGCTGTACGCTTGACGAGGTTAAGGGAATTATCTGGGATGCGAAGCCTGCACAGATGGAGTCCTATTCCGACCACTATATAAGGGAGGATTACGAGGACGGCTCATTTTCGCTGACTGCTGCCGGACTTCCCGTGACGGATGCACCTGAGAATACCGACATCCGCTATGTGCTCGACAGATATATCTCGATTGGAAAGATAAAGAGCCATATCATAAAGTAATATAGGAAATGGAGATTTATAATGGATAACAAAAAGCTTAAAATTTACTTTACATCTGACACCCACGGTTATTTTTACCCGACAACCTACGGCGACCTGGTTCCGAAGAATGTCGGTCTGTTCTCATGCGTTCCCAACTGGAAAAAGGATGAGAACACGCTCGTAATCGACGGAGGGGATGTGCTTCAGGGCAATGCCTTTTCATACTTTACGAACCATGTGCCGAAGAGCTCGAAGATTCTCGCAGACATCATGAACGACTGCGGATACGACTATTACACGCTCGGAAATCACGACTTCAACTACGGTCTTGAGTACCAGAAGGAATACCGCGACAATCACAAGGGACACTGTGTTTGCCAGAACGTGCTTGATGACGCAGGAAACCATCTGTATCCTTATGAGATTAAGGTTATGCCGAACGGACTTCGCGTCGGTATAGTCGGCATTGTAACCGATTATGTCAACGTGTGGGAGAAGAAGGAGAACCTCGTCGGCGTTCAGGTTGTAGATCCGTTTGAGGAGGCGAAGAAGGCTCTCCTCGAGTTAAAGGGAAAGACCGATGTCAACATCTGCATATACCACGGTGGCTTTGAGGCTGACCTTGATACGGGAAAAAGGCTCACCGATTCCACGGAGAATGTCGGCTACAAGATATGCGAGGAGCTTGATTTTGACGTGCTTCTCACGGGACATCAGCACATGTCGGTCGACGGACGTTTCATAACCTCCAAGACAGGACACAGGACTTACGTTGTCCAGCCGCTCGACGCTGCCAAGGAATATCACGAGCTTGAGATAGAAGTGGATGACCATAACAATATTATGGTAACCTCTAAGAAGATTAAGGCTGATTACAACCTTGCAAAGACGGCAAAAGCCGTATCAGTCTCAAATGACAATACTGATGACGAGCCTCTCTACGACAAGTATATGTTCTACGAGAACAAGGTTCAGGACTGGTTAAACCAGCCGATCGGAACTCTCAGCCGCCCGCTTCTTCCTTCTGATAAGCTCGACATGGCATATAACGGAACACCGATTGCGGATTTTATCAACAGAGTTCAGCTCTATTTTTCGGGGGCACAGGTGTCCGCTGTGGGACTTGCCAACGACATAGCGGGCTTTAAGGAGAAGGTAAGCACAAGAGACATAATCGCGACATATCCTTTCCCGAACACGCTCGTCGTATTCAACATCACTGGAAAGAACCTAAAGCTTGCGATGGAGAGAAGTGCGGAGTATTTTGCATACGATGCGGACGGAAAGCTCACAATATCGGACAAGTTTTTAAGCCCTAAGGTTGAACATTACAACTATGATTATTTTGCGGGAGTTGACTATAAGATAGATCCTTCAAAGCCTCTCGGCAGCAGAATAGTTAAGCTTGAATATCAGGGCAAGCCTGTGACGGATGAGCAGATGCTCACGCTCTGTCTCAACAATTACCGTGCAAGCGGAGCGGGCGAATACCCGATGTATAAAGAATGTACCATCGCAAAGGAAATCAACATCGAGATGGTCGAGCTTCTCATGGAATATTTCAGAATCAATCCTGTTGTTGAAGTTTAATATGCAGTTTAAACCGGTCATAATTCGTACAGACGTTTTGTGACCGGATTTTTTGTGTTTATAATTAAATTTTGTAATGTTTCTGTAATGTTACTGTTATATAATAATCTTATAAAATATCGTGAGCATGGCTCACAATCCATTTATCCCATACAAGGTGGTCATTCACTTATGAATCAGGACGAAAAAAACGAACAGTTAAATATATTTCTGGTTGAGGACGAGACCGAGCTCAACCGCAATCTCATAACGATATTCCGCGAAAACGGCTGGAGCGTGAGAGGGTATCTGACATACAAATCGGCATACATGGCTCTCAAAAATGAAAAGCCCGCCTGCAACATGTTTCTGCTCGACGTGATACTTCCCGAAGGCTCCGGCTATGAGCTTTGCAGGCACATAAGAGAAAGCTACGGAAGTGATGTGATAATCATATTTATCACGGGCTGCGACGACGAGGAGAGCCTCATAAAGGGCTTTGATGCCGGGGCGGACGACTATATCAGAAAGCCATTTATGCTGACCGAATTGTTCGCGAGAATCAAGGCGCACCAGAGAAAATACATCGCCTTAAACCGAAATTCGCACAGCACCGACATGGCGGATAATACAGCGGATGCCGATGACGGTCTCGTTCTCAAATGCAGCAATATCACGATACGGCAGTCAACCTGTGAGGTGAAGGTCGACAACGCAAGGCTTGAACTCCGACGCACGGAATATAAGCTTTTGTGCTATTTTGTCAAGAATCAGGGACTTCTTTTAAGGCGCACACAGATTCTTAATGCACTCTGGGACAGCAGCGAGGAGTACGTCGACGACAGAACGCTCACGGTCGCGATAAGCAGACTAAGGGAGCGCCTGCGCTTTTTTAAAACCAATGTCAACATCGAGACCGTCAGGGGCATCGGCTACCGTCTCTCGGTCAAGGACTATTTACAATAAAGGAACGGCACAAAATGAAGCAGAAGAAAAACACCGCATTATATATTCTTATCGCAGCCATAACTGCTGCCTTTTTACTGACAACGGTTCTTTTTATAGGCATTGTCAACCTTCACCAGAATTATTCCGAGTATCTTATCAAGTGCATATACAATAGCAGACCTCAGGCGACTTCAACACTGATAAGGGCAATGTTGAACGATAATTATCTTGACAGGTACAGGCTGAACGAAGAATATGACCATGTGAGTGAAGCAGCGCTCTCGAATGGCTATACAGACAACCTGCCTTCATATATAAGGCAGAAATATGTCAAAAAGCTCATGCCGTACATAGTCGGCTACATCGCAATTATGATTGTCATCTGCGGAGTGATTATATATTACTTCACGGCGGCAAAAAAGAAATACGAGAGCAGCACTTCACAGGCAGTCAAGGAGCTTGAAACACTCAAATTAAAATACGAAATGAACGATTACAACCATGAAAAAAGGGAAGCCGAGCTCAGACAGTTCATCGAAAACATAGCGCACCAGATTAAGACGCCGCTCGCCGTGCTTATCACGGAGATTGAGATGGATTCGGGCAGGGAAAAACAGCTTGTCCAGACAGGAAAGATAAGACAGCTTCTCGACATGCTCCTCAAGATTGCAAGGCTCGAGGCGGGCAAGGTCAATTTTGAGAGAAACGATGAGAATATGTTAAATCTCCTCTGCAACATCTGTTCTAAGCTTGCCGAGCATTACCACAACACAATGCCCGAGAACGTATATCACATCTGTATTTCCGGCTCCGATGAGAACAGGCACGACCTGTTTAAATATGTGCTGCAGGGCGGAAGCTGGTACGATGCAGTAAAGGAAAATGCCGTCACACCCGATGAGCTTGACACCGTCGCAAATGACTACAGAGCGTGGTGCGACTACGAGTGGACGAGCGAGGCATTATTAAACGTCATTGAGAACAGCTTCAAGCATACGGATGCCGACACGACAAAGGAAATTAATATCTGCCTCTCAGCCGACTCCGACGAGGTTAAGATAACCATATCCGACTCGGGCGAGGCCATTCCCGAGCAGTACGCAGAGCGCATCTTTGATAGATTTTTCACAGGCGGAGCCGCAAGCTACGAGAGCACGGGAATAGGGCTTAACCTCTCGAAGCTCATAATAACGCAGTCCGGCGGTGACATACGATTAAAGCAGATTGATGACACGCAGTATTTTGTTATCACAATGCCAAAATACAATTTGCTGAAACGAAGGGAATAAGTATGTATTTAAAAATAATTGTAAGAGGGTTATTTCGTAAAAAGAAAACAGCGAAGAACGTGTTTATTGCAGCGATGCTGTCCGCCGTCTTTATATCTCTGATACTCCTGTACTCGGACAATATTGAGCGGTATATCATGGAGAATAATTTTAACAACAGCGGAAACTGGTTCATCGCGGTGAAAAGCCCGAAGAACGAGGATTTCTCGGATGCGGTTGAGATTCTTGACACACACTCGTATTTTGACACTCCGGGCTATATCATCGACCTGTACACGCTAAAGAGCGGTGACATGGAATTTGTCAGCGGTATCTGCGATGAAAGGGCATTTGAAATCGCCCGCCTCAATGTTCTGAAAGGACGTCTGCCCGAAAAGGAGGGCGAGGCTGTGATTACACGGGACACGGCTAAGAAGCTTGGAATCTCTTTTACACCCGGAATGCAGCTTGATTTCACTTACAAGGTGATAAAGGAAACAAAGTCGATAACTATTACACTTGTCGGAATCGTCGACGACTATTCCTCAAGCTGGAAAAGCACCGTTACATATCCTTCGGTGATATTTTTCTGCAACCCGTTTGACACGGACGATTATTCCTACGCCGAGGCTGCGTTTTATCCGATTAAGGACGAATATTCGGATGTTGATGCCGAGGATCTTTATTTCCGCATAAAGTCAATGCTTGTGAAAACCGGAATAAGTGCCCTGTATATAGAGAACTATTTTATCTACAATACCAACGCGTACAAATACACGCTGTGGTACACCAAAGGAATTGCGCGCGCCGTTGAAGCCGTGGTTCTGATTGCGGGTATAATTATCATGCTGCAGGTCACATACACCTACACGAACGAGAGAAAGCCCGATTACGCCCGTCTGTACGGAATAGGGGCGACAAAGCATCAGGTGAGGCTGTGTATTTTTGTCGAAAATTTCCTCGTATGTATAATCGGACAGCTTGCCGGAATCATTCTCGCCGTTGCTTCCACGGGAATAATTCTCTACGCGGTATCCTTGGTCATCGGAATCAAATTTTTCTATATTTTTAAGCTGAGCACTCTCCTAAAAATGCTCATTGTATGCGTTCTGTCATCGTCCGCCGCCATTTTTCCCGTGGCTGTGACATCAGCACGGACAGGCAGCGTAAGAAAGCGCTCCAAGCGTATAAGGAACGGAAGGGCAGTCATAAATTATGTATTTACGGGCATCATGAGCGCACTTATCATGCTCTGCGCGGTAAATATATATGAGGCATATATTGAGTATAAAAACACACAGCGCAATGACATCGTGTTTTCAATGTACCGAGCCCTCGTTCCGAGAGCTGACTCGCAGAACACAAAAAATTATATTGTTTACACGGATAACAGTTCAATTTATTCCGGCGTCGGCGATGAATTTATTGATGAATTGGTATCCTCGCAGTCGGCAATAAAAAAGGTGAATAAACTGTCGATAGACCAGATGCACACATATTCATGGGATAACATGGATAATGCCATGTTTAACAGGCTGGCAAGGCTTTACACCTACATGTGGTACAACTACAGACAGGGGATAAGCGGCATCACCTACAGCATTGATATGGACATACCCGATGATATTGTCGATGAAAACTATTATGACAATGAACAGATTATCATTGTCGATGATGATGATTACCTGCTTGAGCTTCTAGGCAGGCTCGGAATAAAAATTGATGCCGAAGCCTTTAAAAACGGCGACTGCGTCGTATTCTGCGATGGATACACTTACGCAAACTACTGCCTCAACAACTATGCCATCCCTTCCGAGACGGATTCGGATGAGGTCTTTCTCTTGAATATTCCCGAGGAGGTGACCGTAAAGAGCGGAGATACTCTGTACTTTGACTGCAATGCAGGGAACCTGACTGCCACGGTTGGTGCAAAGCTTTCATACGCCGACGTGCTCCGCTTCCCGATCAGCTTTTCGGAGCTCGCAGGCATATATTCACTTGACGACGTGGCTGAAAACGGCGGTTTTATGCCTCACGATGGCATCGCATACCACGTTATCGCCTCAAAAGTCTTTGCTGAAAAGCTGGCAGCCGCGGACGGAAATCAGAGCTCGTATAAAATGCAGTACAATACCATAGGAATAGAATATGACCACTCGGTCAATTACATGGCTCAGCTCGATGAGGCGGTCAATTTTTACGAGAATTACAAGAAAAACAATCCGGCACAGTTCATATATTTAAACGGCGAAACCTATGTGGGAGGCTTGTCCTCCATGGATAATGACAGTGACAAAGCGGAGACTGCATACAGCAGATACCGCCAAAGCAATTTTATGTACAGCATTCTGCTCATCATTTTCTGTGTCATGTACATTGTGATAAAGCAGAACATGATTCTGTTGCTTAAAATGGCGGACAAGAGTAAAACCGAACGCTATATTCTCCTCGGAGCCGACAAAAGCTTCTTTACCAAAAGGAATCTCAAGGCTTCGATAAAGGAATCCCTATGCGTGCTTCCGGGCTTATTAATATCAGCCGCCTACGCCTATTTTGTCTCCGTGTCTGACGGCTCCAAAAAATACGCCGAGGACATAGTCGGCGCGCGTCCGTTTACACCGTATGAGGTGTTTGCCGTGCTCGTCAGCACGGCAGCAGTCATTATCGTATATATAATTATTTCGGGAATGGGGGTATACAATGAAAGAGATAATAACCGCAAATAATATATCAAAATCCTACGGCACGCTCGTAAAGACGCCTGCACTCACGGAGGTTAATTTTAAGGCGTCCGAGGGCGAGTTCGTCGCCGTGACGGGAAGGAGCGGCTCGGGAAAGTCAACCCTCCTGAAATGTCTGTCAGGCATAGAAAAGCCCGACACCGGCGAGGTCATATTAGACGGTGTCAACATTCATAAGCTCAAAAGAAATGAGACGGCACTTCTAAGGCGGCGCAAGATAGGCTTCATATACCAGAACTACAATCTCTTTGAGGAGTTCACTGCCTACGAAAATATCGTTCTGCCGTTGGTTTTAGACAATGTCACTCCCGATGCGGAGGAGATTGACGCCCTGATGGAGCAGCTTCACATTCTCGGAGCCAAGGACAAGCTTCCGAG
>UQZF01000088.1 GCA_900545455.1 uncultured Eubacteriales bacterium | reverse complement strand
CATTTATGCAGTCACCATCCCAACTGATTGCAATTCAACATTCGGCTCAATCTCATTATATGAAACCACCGTCAAATCACTCACATAATCATTGATTAATTTCTTAAAATAAATTCTCACAATAGGAGAAGTTATGACAATAGGAGACTTGCCCATATTCTCAAGCTTTTCGACCTCCTGCTTGACGGAATCCACGATTTTCTGTGTTCTGTCAGGTGCAAGGGTAAGATAAGCTCCCTGTTCCGTCTGCTTTACGGCACCCATGATTTCCTGCTCCACAGCAGGGTCGAGAGTGACAACGCTTGTCGTCTCATTAGGTGTAAAGTACTTATTGGATATCGCACGTTTAAGGCTCTGTCTTGCATACTCCGTGAGTATATCAGGATCCCTTGTTGTCGCAGCATGATCTGCGAGAGTCTCAAAAATTGTGAGAAGGTCTCTTATTGATATACCCTCCTCAAGTAGATTCTGCAATACCTTTTGAATCTCACCGACGCTCATAAGCTTAGGCACGAGTTCCTCAACAAGCGTAGGATTGTTCTCCTTGAGATTGTTGATAAGATTCTGCGTATCCTGTCTTGTGAGAAGCTCAGCAATGTGTGAACGCACAACCTCCGTCAAATGTGTGGCGATTATCGAAGGCGGATCTACAACCGTATAGCCTAAAGATTCTGCACGCTCCCTCTGTCCCTCAGTAATCCATATTGCAGGGAGATGGAAAGACGGCTCGAATGTAGGAATACCGGTAATCTCCTCCTCAACATATCCCGGATTCATCGCCATATAGTGGTCAAAGAGAATTTCTCCCTCGCTGACCTGAATACCTTTAATCTTAATTATATACTGGTTAGGGTTGAGCTGAATATTGTCCCTCAGTCTTATGATAGGAACGACCGTACCAAGTTCAATAGCTATCTGTCTTCTTATCATTACGACTCGGTCGAGAAGGTCTCCGCCCTGATTTGCATCGGCAAGCGGAATGATTCCATAACCAAATTCGAGCTCAATCGGATCAACCTGCAGAAGCGAAGTAACATTCTCGGGCTTTCTTATTTCGTTAGCTTCCTCGTCGGCATTATCTGCCTCCTGCTCTATCGCTCCTATATCCTGTTTCTTTTTCTGTATATTTCCCCATACAATGAGAAGCACACCGAACGGAACGAATATATACCACGGAAGAGGTGTAACTATTCCTAAAAATGCCATAGCTGCACCAACCATAAAGAACGCCTTCGGCATGGAAAACAGCTCTGTGATAAGCTCGTCCGACAAATCCTTTTCCTTCGTTGCCTTGGTTATAATAATACCTGTGGAAAGCGATATGAGAAGTGAAGGTATCTGGCTCACAAGTCCGTCACCGATTGTGAGGATTGTATATGTATTGAGCGCGTCATTGATGCTCATTCCCTGACGCACAACTCCCATTATAACACCACCGACAATGTTGATAACCGTGATTACAAGACCTGCCGTGGCATCTCCTTTAACATACTTGGTAGCACCGTCCATTGCTCCGAAGAACGAAGACTCCTGCTGAAGCTTCTCTCTTCTTGCAATAGCTTCTTTGTCGCTGATTGCGCCCGTATTTAAGTCGGCATCAATAGCCATCTGTTTACCCGGCATTGCATCAAGTGTGAATCTCGCCGTTACCTCTGCAACTCTTTCGGTACCTTTATTGATTACCATGAACTGTACAAGAATAAGAATAAGGAACACGATAACACCGATTACAAGGTCATTTCCTCCTACGAACTGACCAAACACCCTTACGACATTACCAGGATCACCTGTTCCTAAGATAAGCTTAGTCGATGATACGTTGAGTGATATACGGAATATTGTGGTGAACAAAAGGATAGTAGGAAATGCCTGCATGTCAAGCGGTTCCTTCGAAAAAAGTGCCATGAACAGTATAACAAGTGCCACGGCTATATTAAATGCAAGCAGTACATCAAGCACTGCACTCGGAATCGATATAATAAGGAAAACAACTGCTGCAAGAATATACAAACCGACAAACAGATCTGATTTCTTCATGTTCTCCTCCTTTCACATGCTTCGGACACAGTAATGCTATGCCCTCTTATTCTTAAGATTATATACAAATGCCAGAACTTCTGCAACTGCCTGATACAATTCCGGCGGTATTTCTTCGTTTAATTCTACATTATAATACAGCATACGCGCAAGAGGTTTATTCTCAACAATCTCAACATTATGCTCTTTCGCGGTCTCCTTGATACGCGCTGCCAGAAAATCTTCACCCTTAGCAACAACCACAGGAGCCTTTCCCTTATTCTGCTCATACTTAAGAGCAACCGCAAAATGCGTAGGGTTCGTGATTACAACATCAGCCTCCGGGACAGCCTGCATCATTCTTCGTCTTGAAACCTCGGACATCCTCTGACGCTGTTTCTGCTTAACCTCCGGACTTCCCTCGCTGTTCTTCCACTCATCCTTGACTTCCTGCTTGGTCATCATCATGTCTTTCTTAAATTTTCTCTTTTCAAACACATAGTCTGCTATTCCGACTATCAGATAAATTACACATATCACTATCCCGACATCAAATATTATATCCGCAAGCATTGACAATGCCTGATTAAGTGAAATGTCATACAATGTATATATATCTGCAAATCTGTCCTTAAGCTTGTTATATACAACAGTAAAAATGATAACAAGTATGACTGTCTGCTTGAGAAGCTCCACAAGCGTCTTAACCGAAAACAGTCTCTTGACACCGTTAACCGGATTAAACTTGGATAGTTTCGGCTGAAGAGGCTTGGATGTCGGCCTCCATTTTACCTGAACAAGTTCAATAACAAACGTAACAACAACTCCCACCGCAAAAAAAGGCAGAAGCATAAGCAGCATATCCATCCCCGCCGCCCTCATAAGCTGCACAGTATACTGCGGGTTGAATTCGCTGTTCTGTGCCTGAAAAAAATCACCCATTCTGGTGTAATTTTCCCTGAAACAGTTCACAAACGACTCGCCCATACTGCCAACCATAAATTTCAAGACCAGAAACGATACCAGCAGAATCACTGAAGAACTCAAATCCTTACTCTTAGAAACCTGTCCGTCTTTACGGGCATCGGAAAGTTTCTTGGCAGTCGGCTCCTCCGTCTTTTCTCCACCCGGACCGTCCTTTGCAAAAAACTGCAGTGAAATATTTATCTTTCCTGTGGATATGCCTGATATTCTGCCATATTTATTTATATATGTATTATTGTCATCAAGCTTAACTGTCCTCACCCGGCATGCATCCCTTTCACCACATCTATGATATTGCTCTTCATTGTATCCATCAAAAAGCCTGCAACCGACGGAAGCATGGCAACCGTAAGAAACATAATAAAAAATCCGATAAGTATCTTTATCTGCATTCCCACCGCAAACATATTCATCTGCGGAGCCACTCTCGCCATTATGCCAAGAATACAGTTCATAACCATCAGCGTGATGAAAACAGGAAGCGCTATTCTGAAACCAATCGCAAAGTAATCGGCAATAAACCCAAGTACCGTGTTGTACATTCCCGGTCTCAGAATCGCCGCACCAACCGGCAGAACCGTATATGTATCGGCTATCGCCTGAATCAGAAACGTATGCAGACCCGACACCATCATGAGAAGCATTATAACATAATAATAAAGCTGACCTGATATGTTTACCTGCATTCTTGTCGCAGGGTCATACATCGTCGCCATGGATAATCCGATATTGATATCTATCAGATAGCCGGCAAAGTGAATTGCCTGCATACAGAGACTTGCGCAGAAACCGATGGACAATCCTACAATAGACTCCTGCATAACAAGCATTGCATATCCGATAACTCCATCGTATGTGTATGACTGCTCAGGTGCGGCAAACATAATAATATATGACAAAAATACTGCAAGCCCAAGCTTGGTTCTAGTCGGCACATTGCTCGTGGAAAAAAACGGAGCCGTGTATATAAAGCTCGCCACTCTCACAAGTATAAGCAGATATAATTCCCACTGTGCAAATAATGTACTAACGTCAATCGTCATATCAATCCCATCCTAATACCGCCAAATGTGCCAATTCGCATACAAAATTCTTTTACGGGCGTCAGAATCCACATAATGTACTGAAGGAGCCCCACAGATTACTGATAAAATCAGTAAGCTTCGTACCTATCCACCCTGCAACAAGCATGAGTGTAAAGAATACCGCTATTACCTTCGGAACAAATGTGAGCGTCTGCTCCTGTATGGATGTAATTGTCTGAAATATACTGATAATCAGACCAACTATCAGCGACACAAGAAGAAGCGGAGCCGAACACTCGATTACAAGGAACAGCGCTTCGCGCATTATGTCAAGTACCTGCTGTTGTTCCATAAATTACCTCCTTCTCTTCTAACACCAAATCAGCCCCCACCATAAGCGTGGAGGCATGATATTCTTGCCTATATTTATCAATGGTAAAAAGTCTTAACGAGATTTCCTATAACAAGATTCCAGCCATCCGCAATTATAAAAAGCAGAATCTTAAAAGGCATGGAAATCGTAGTAGGCGGAAGCATCATCATACCCATGGACATGAGCGTCGATGCGACAACCATATCAATAACAATAAAAGGTATGTAAATTACAAAACCGATTATGAAAGCTGTTCGTAATTCACTTGTAATAAAACTTGGGATAAGTACGGATGTCGGAATGTCATCCTGTGTCTGAACATCCTGCGTTCCCGCAATCTCAAGAAACATCTTAAGATCCTTTTCTCTTGTCTGTCCTAACATAAACTCCCTGATAGGAGCCATTCCAACCTCAAATGCTTCTTCAGATGTAATTTCACCGGCTGCAAGCGGCCTTACGGCATTCTGATACACAGAGTTGAATGTCGGTGCCATTATGAAAAAAGTTAAAAACAATGCCAACCCCACAAGAACCTGATTAGGCGGAACTGTCTGTGTGTTAAGCGCAGCTCTCGTAAAATGCAGAACTATAATTATTCTTGTGAAGGATGTGAGCATGATAAGTATAGATGGTGCAAGTGAAATGACAGTAAGAAGAGCAAGCATCTGAAGGACACTTGCCATATTCTCGTCACCTGCCGCAACACCTATCGTAAGCAGATTATAATCTTTGCTGTCTTCCGTAGAGCTCTCCGAACTTAATGTGCCAAGCACATCTGTGCTCTCCGAAGCATATACCGGTCTCTCGGTACTCATAAACAGGACAAGGAAAGTTATCGTAAAGAGCATAAGGAATCTTAAAGCATTCTTCTTAAAATTCTTTCTAGTATACATATCTCTACCTGTCTTCCTGTCCGTTTTCCTGTTCTCTTTTTCTGAAACGCTTGAGAATGTTCTCAAACTCCATGTTAGAAGTTGTACTCTGCTCTTTTATAACAAGCTTGTCACCGTCAATCTCACCTAACAGAGTGACAGTGTCCTTACACACTGCTATGGCAAAGTACTGTTCTCCGACACGCACAATCTGCACAAGCTTATTCTGTGAAAGGCGGAGCGTGTCAAGAACCTGTATATTATTGCCCGACAATTGACCTTTCTGATATTTCCCGACAAAACGTGTCGTGAAATAGGTCATGACAAGCACAAGGATAAACAGGACTGCAACCGTAATAAGCTGCGCTATGCCGTTTACCCCTGTAAGAAGCATGAATTTCAGCACTAGCCTACTACCTTTCTTACCGCCTCTAATACACGATCCTGCTGGAATGGCTTAACAATAAAATCCTTTGCACCTGACTGAATAGACTCGATAACCATTGCCTGCTGTCCCATTGCAGAGCACATGATAACCGCTGCTCCCGCATCGGAAGCCTTGATTGCCTTGAGAGCCTGAATTCCATCCATCTCAGGCATTGTGATATCCATGAGAACAAGATCCGGCTTAAGCTCCTGATACTTCTCAACAGCCTTAGCGCCGTTCTCAGCCTCACCGACTACATTATAGCCGTTCTTTGTGAGAATATCCTTAATCATCATTCTCATAAATGCTGCATCATCGCAAATTAATATGTTCTTTCCCATACAATTCTCCTTCTGGTAAAATATATTCACATTTGTGTTACCATTATACTATGTAATTAACATTATTAAAATATCTTATTATGAAATAATTGTCAATTGATAATTTCCGTTATCTTAATTCCGAAGCTCTCCTCTATGACAACAACCTCTCCTTTGGCAACATACTTGCCGTTTACAAGGACGTCTATCGGCTCACCCGCAATCTTGTTAAGCTCCACAATCGTACCCGGAGCAAAATCAAGAATTTCTTTAATTGACTTCTTTGTACGTCCAAGCTCTACGGTAACTTCAAGAGGTACATCCATAATCAGGTCAATGTTCTCATGCTGGCCTGTCGATGGCACATCCCCCGTAAAAGGCTTAAACGATGCCGGCTGTACGTTAGGCATCTGCTGTGGCTGATATCCTCCCATAACCTGCGGCTGCGGGTAAGGCATTGCCGGCTGCATATATCCCGGCATAGGCTGTGCATAAGGATTCATCATAGGCTGCTGATATGCTCCCATATCCGGCATAGGCTGCTGCATTGGCTGCGGTGCAGGTGCAGGACTTGGTGTCGGTGCAGGAGCCGAAGCAGGTGCAGGCTGGGCAGAAGCTGCCGGGCTTGATGCAGAATCAGATGAATCGCTCGACTTCATACCGAATATCTCATAGAGAGATTTAGCAAAATCAAACGGATATAACTGCATAATTTCACTGTCAATCAGGTCTCCGATTAACATCTTGAATGAAACCTTGACGAACTTCGACTTAAGGAACTCAGGAAGTTTTCCCGTATTCATGCTCTCGTTGAGATCCACAAGCTCTGCTGTTGGCGGGCTTATATCAATCTTCTTGTTGAGCATGGACGACATGGATGTCGCCGCACTTCCCATCATCTGGTTCATTGCCTCACCGATAGCGCTGAGATGAAGCTCTGTTATGGGCTCGTCCGTAGCAACTCCCGGACCTCCCATCATGAGGTCTGTTATAATCTTAACATCCTTCTCTTTAAGTACAAGTACATTATTTCCATCAAGACCATCAACGTACTTTATCTGAAGAAATACACATGGTCTGTCGTATGAATCCGCCAACTCTCCCCACTCAACATAGGACACATTAGGTGTGGTAATGGTAACTGTCTGATTAAGCAGCATACCAAGCGTTGTTGCCGCAGAACCCATACTGATATTGGAAATCTCTCCAATGGCATCCTTCTGTTCGTCAGTAAGGATTTTATCATCATCCGCAGGTGCAGCTGTAGCTGTAGCAGATTTGTCTGCTCCGCCATTATCAACCCCGGCCAATAATGCATTAATTTCATCCTGTGATAACATTCCGTCCATTGTTCTCACTCCTCTTCTTTCAGTATTTGCGTAATTCTAACCGCATAATTGTCATTGGTAGAGCCGGGCATAGCTGCAAATTTCTTAATATTGCCCACATAAACATCCAACTCATCATCTACACTTCTGTCAAGCTTAATTACATCGCCTACATGAAGCTGTAAGAAATCATTAACAGATATGGAGCTTTTGCCCAGAACAGCCTTAACAGGTATCTGTGCTTTTGAAATAAGGCTCTCGATTGCGTCATTGTAAGACTTATTGTCCTTCTCCTGCATTGTAGAGAACCAATACTTCGTATTAAGCTTATCCATAACCGGCTCCAAAACGCCGAACGGAAGGCAGATATTCATCAATCCTTCAACATCACCTATTTTAACATTTATTGTGACAATTGCAATAGTTTCACTCGGTGAAATAATCTGTGCGAACTGTGAATTTGTCTCTATTCTCTCCAGCCGCGGGGTTATGCTGACTACATTCTGCCATGGTTCCCTTAAAAGATTTACACATATAGTAAATATTCTTTCAAGAATAACAAGCTCTATCTCAGAATATTCTCTCATCTTGTCAAGCGGTTCTCCCTCTCCCCCTAACAATCTGTCAATAATACAGAACGCAAGGTTGCCGGAAATCTCCATAACCGCAGACCCCTCAAGAGGATCCATATTAATAACACCCAGTAATACCGGATTGGATAATGCATTAGAAAACTCTGAATATATAACCGACTCTGAGTTAATAACTTCGACCTGAACCGCTTTTCTCAAATAAGCCGGAAGATTGGTGGAAAGCAATCTTCCGTAATGCTCAAATATGATTTCAAGTGTTCTTAAGTGTTCCTTGGAGAACTTGGTCGGTCTGGCAAAATCATAGTTCTTAACTTGTTTTTCGTCCTTATCTTTTATCTCTTCCACATCAAGCTCTCCACTGTTGAGAGCTTTGAGCAGATTATCTATCTCGCTCTGCGACAGGACTTCGCCCATTTAAAGCCACCTGCCCTTCCTCTAGAATACATTACTGTGTAATAAAGCTTGTAAAGCTTACATCATATATAAATGTCGAATCAAACAACTGCTGAAGTCTTCCGAGAATTTCCTTGCGGATTTCCTCCTTATTGTTAATCGCCTGATCCATTGTATACTGAGTTATAACCTCAATCACAACACTGTCAATCTGGCTCATAGCAGAACTTATTGTAGCCTGCTTAGCCTTGTAATCAGCATGATCCTTATTGAGAATAATACTCATACCGACAACAATCACATGTGCTTTTCCGTCATCACCTGTCTTAAGATTAAGAGATGTGGTTGAATCACCGTTAAATGTTACCGCAACCTCCTCAAGCTTTGTAATGTCAACCGTCTCAGGCTCATCCGAAGCTCCCTGTATGTCCAGGTCGACTATCTCGCAAATTTTATTGACCAGATTGCTTGTCTTATTGATTGCAGGCATGCAGGTAAAAATCAATAATGCCGAAAGCACCAGATTTACCACCGCAAGTGCAAGTGTAATGATTTGTAACAGACTCTTCTTCACTTTCTTTTCCTCCTGTATACGCTATTGATTATAATCACTTAAACTGTTGTATATCCTTATTTCAACACGCCTGTTCTGTGCTCTTCCCTCTGCCGTCGAGTTATCGGCAATCGGCTTATATTCTCCGAAGCCCGAATGCATAAGGTTGTCCGGTGAAAGACCGCAGTCATTTACCAGATACTCATACACCGAAAGCGCACGATATGTAGAGAGCACTGCATTGCTCGTAAAAAGCGGATCACCGATTATTGGAACATTATCCGTATGTCCTAAAATCTGAATTGTATTATCCGAATAATCTGCAAGCACCACCGCAACCTGGCTAAGCAGCTCTTTTGCTTCAGGCTTCAAATCAGCCTTCGCCGAATCGAACAGAAGCGACCCCTTTAGGGTAAGCTGGACATAATGCGTGGTCGTCTGAACTTCTATCGAAGAAGAAATCCCCTTGTTCTCAAGCTCTCTCTCTATATTTTCCGACATCTTTGTTGATTCCTTGAGCTGCTCTTTTTCAAGCTCAAGCTTGGCATAGGTAACCGAATCGGATTCACCGTCCTCATTTTTTCCAAGCTCAGTGTAATATTCGCTGAGCTGTGTAAGCTGGCTTGCACCGCTTGCTATAAGCACACCCTGGCCTATCCCCGTCTGTCCTCCGTTTAAAATTGAGAAACTCTGCGCCATAGACTGTGCTATCTGCTGGAACTTCTCAGCATCAACCGTTGACGAGGCAAACAAGAGTACAAAGAAGCATAATAGCAGATTCATCAGATCGGAAAAAGTATCTTTCCATCCATCGGTTTTTACCGGTGCTTCATCTTTCTTCTTTGCCATTAAGCCTCACCTGCCTGTTCAGTTGCTCCGTCATCACCGCCGAACTTACTTCTCTCAGCAGGTGAAAGGAATGATTTTAACTTCTCTTCAATTACTCGAGGATTCTCACCTGCCTGAATAGACAGAAGACCTTCTATCATAACCTCTTTGAGGGTTACTTCAATCTCATTGTTGGCACGCAGCTTAATTGCAACAGGTGTTGCAAGCCAGTTGGCAAGGAGCGAACCGTAGAATGTTGTGATGAGTGCGACAGCCATCGCAGGTCCGATTGCCGAAGGATCGCTCATGTTCTGGAGCATCTTGATAAGTCCGATGAGGGTACCGATCATTCCCCATGCAGGTCCCATTCCGGCTAAGTTCTCCCAGAAACCATATACCTTCTTATGTCTTGCCTCAAGGTTTGCAAGCTCTGTCTCGAGAATGGCTCTTACAAGATCCGGTTCCGTACCGTCGACAATGAGCAGAACTCCCTTCTTGAGGAAATCGTCATCAAGTCCCTCAGCTGCTTCCTCAAGTGCGAGAAGTCCTTCCTTTCTTGCAAGATTGGACAACTCAATAATCTTCTTGATTGTGTCAGCGTGGTCAACCTTCTTATCCTTGAGTGCAAGTCCGAAGCCCTTAAGTCCC
>UQZF01000087.1 GCA_900545455.1 uncultured Eubacteriales bacterium | reverse complement strand
CTATAGCAGACTTTCCAATCCGACAAGAAATCAGCTTGAAAATGTGGTGGCTTCACTTGAAAAGGGAACTCACGCGTATGCGTTTTCATCGGGAATGGCAGCGATAACGGTTGCGATGGAGATTTTTTCACAGGGCGCGCACATCATAGCGGGCGATGATCTCTACGGCGGCAGCGTGAGACTTTTTGACAACATCTCCAAGAAGAACGGTTACGAGGTCGAGTATGTGGACACGAGCAGGGAGGACGTTGAAAAATATATCCGTCCCGAGACAAAGGCTGTATATATAGAGACGCCTACCAATCCGATGATGAATGTCACCGACATCGCAAAGGTTGCCGAGATTACCAAGCGTCACGGAATATTACTCATTGTCGATAACACATTTTTGTCTCCATATCTCCAGAATCCGCTTGAGCTCGGCGCAGACATAGTGGTTCACAGCGGAACCAAGTTTCTCTGTGGACATAACGATACACTCTCAGGCTTCGTCGTTGTAAAGGATGAGGAGCTTGCCGAGAGAATCCTCTATGTTTCCAAGACGACGGGCGCAAATCTGTCACCGTTTGACAGTTGGCTCGTGTTGAGGGGAATCAAGACGCTCGGAATCCGCATGGAGAGGCAGCAGGCTAACGCAGCCAAGCTTGCCGAGTGGTTAAAAGCTAACCCAAAGGTTAAGAGGGTATATTATCCGGGCTTTGCAGATCATCCGGGACATGATATTATGAAAAAGCAGGCGAGGGGCTTCGGAAGCATGATTTCCTTCGAGATGGAATCTAAGGAGAGCGCGATAAAGGTGTTAAACAGCGTAAACCTCATAAGCTTTGCCGAGAGTCTCGGAGGCGTCGAGACACTTCTCACATATCCGACACTTCAGACACATCCTGATGTGCCTGCGGATGTCAAGGAGAGAAACGGAATCACGGAAAGCCTTTTGAGATTGTCTGTCGGAATTGAGGATATTGAGGATCTGACCGCTGACCTTGAGAGAGCATTCTCATAAAAGCTTCTCGCGAAGTAAAAAAGATAATTCGGGAGGAATCGGCGTATGTACGATTTTGATAAAATAATTGACAGGCGTGGAACAAGCTGTCTCAAATATGATTTTCAGGTTGAGAGAAGGGGAAGGGATGACCTGTTGCCTCTGTGGGTGGCGGACATGGACTTTACCCTGCCTGAGGATATACTTGTGGATATAAAGGACAGGATTTCACACGGAATATTCGGCTACACCGATCCTAAGAAGGACTATTTTGACAGCGTTATTGACTGGTTTTACACACATTTCGGCTGGAAGGGCAGGGCTGAATGGATTACGGTCACACCCGGCGTGGTTGTGGCGATTTCCGTTGCGGTTCGCGCACTCACCAAGGAGGGGACGGCGTGCTGATACAGCAGCCTGTCTACTATCCTTTCTCGGAGGCTGTTGTCACCAACAACAGAAAGCTTGTCAACAATCAGCTCGTCTATAAGGACGGAAAATACAGCATCGATTTCGAGGATTTTGAAAATAAGATAGTCGATGAGAACGTGAAGCTATTCATTCTTTGCAGCCCGCACAATCCCGTAGGACGTGTGTGGACGCTTGATGAGCTAAAGAAAATGGGAGAAATCTGCTTAAAGCATAATGTTATAGTGGTGTCTGATGAGATACATTGCGATTTCACCTACGAGGGACATAAGCAGATTATGTTTCCGTCGATTGGCAAAGAGTTCGAGGCCAATGTCGTTTTGTGCACGGCACCAAGCAAGACCTTCAACATTGCGGGGCTTCAGGTGTCCAACATATTTATTCCGAATGAAAAAATAAGAAAGATCTTCAAGGCGGAGCTTGAAGCGTTCGGCTACTCACAGCCGAATGTCGTGGGACTCACAGCCTGTCAGTCTGTGTATTCTAAGGGAAATGAGTGGTATGAGGAGTTAAAAAAATACCTCGCGGAAAACCTTGATTTTCTGAAAAGCTTCTTAAAGGAAAACCTGCCGAAAATTAAGCTGGTCGAGCCAGAGGGAACCTATCTTGTGTGGCTTGATTGCAGTGGGCTTGGGCTTGATGTCAAAGAGCTTGAAAGCTTCGTCGAGGACAAGGCAAAGCTCTGGGTTGACTTCGGAATCATTTTCGGAAAAGAGAGCGGACAATTCATAAGATTAAATATCGCCTGCCCGAGGGCAACCCTCAAGCAGGCGCTCACACAGCTTAAAGCTGCATATTGTCAAACCATGTAGCGAACAGTTCAGGCCAGCATGCACATTCAGGTTGAATCTCCTTGCCTGTGAGGCATGCGGTCTCCTCTGTGGCGAGGGCAAGACCGTGGCAGCCCTTGGCAAATATATGGAGTTCACATGGAATCTTATATTTTCTGAGGGCACCTGCCATGAGAAGTGAGTTCTCAACAGGAACAGCGCCATCCTCAAAGGTGTGCCATATAAAGGTTGGAACTGTGTCGGCATTCACTCTCTTTTCGAGGGATACGGTGTCGTATAACCTCTCGTCGCCGCCGACAAGTGCGTCAAAGGAGCCGCGGTGAGCGAACTCACCAGCCGTGATTACGGGGTAGGAGAGGAGCATACAGGATGGCTTGTAATCGGCACTTTCTCCGCCGAGAGCCTCAGTGATGAGCTCGTCCTTCCACATTGTTCCGAGGCTTCCCGCAACGTGCGCACCCGCAGAAAAACCGCAGATACATATTTTATCAGTGTTGACATGCCATTCCCCGGCATGTTTTTTTATGTAATCGACTGCCATAGCCGCCTCGAGAAGCTGTGACGGGTACATATCAGGCGCAAGGCTGTAGTAGAGAATGCAGGCGTTGTAGTCGTGTGCATTCATGCGGAGCGCGATAGGCTCTGCCTCGCGTGAGGACAGATGCGTGTAACCGCCGCCCGGGCAGATGAGAACCATCGGGCGTGTCTTGTCGCCGCGGAAATCGCTGTGATGGTCGATTATGTATGTTGTGAGCTTAGCCACGGTGTCGCTGTGGGATATGCCTGCCTTCTTGTAATCAGGCTTTAATTCGATTGTAGTGTGAAGCATAATGTACCTCCGATTGGGATTGATGAATTGACATTGTATGTGTAACAGCTTTGACTGCGAGCAGTCGCGCTGCTAATCAACTTGACGGGCTTATTATAGCACAAATGAATTGCCAACACAATTTAAAGGTGATACAATGAAACTATAAAAATGGTAGAAGGTGAGGGATTACATGGACAAGAAATTATATGATTTGATGGACTGGCCTGAGATTGAGGCTGTGGTGTACTCAGAGTGCAAGCATCCGCTCGATATTTTAGGACAGCATATTACATCTGACGGATTGTTGTTTCAGACCTTTAAGCCGGGCGCATGCGGCGTGAAGGTGGTACTTACCGGAAAAAATAAGACCTACGACATGGAGATGGTTGATGAGGCGGGATACTTTGCACTTTTGATACCCGGCAAAAGACGTGTGGCGTATGAGCTTATAGTCGACTATGGAGAAGGAAATACGGTTCAGACGGTTGATACCTACAGCTTCAAGGTTCAGATACTCGAGTCGGAGCTTGAGCGCTTTGAGGCAGGCATCAATTATGAGCTCTACAATGTGCTCGGTGCGCATCCTGTTGAGGTTGAGGGTGTGCAGGGCGTACATTTTGCGGTGTGGGCTCCTAACGCGTGGAGAGTGAGCGTTGTGGGAGATTTCAACAGTTGGGACGGAAGGACACACCAGATGCAGTTTATCGACAAGTATGGTGTGTTTGAGCTGTTTATCCCGGGAGTTAAGCCGCTTGATCTGTACAAATATGAGATTAAATACAAGGGCGGAATGGTCGGACTCAAAGCCGATCCGTATGCGTTTTACAGTGAGGTTCGCCCGAACAATGCTTCTATCGTATATGATATTGACAAATATGTCTGGACGGACGGCGACTGGCTTGAGAACAGGGAGCTCAACAAGAACAAGCCTATGTCAATCTACGAGCTGCATTTGGGCTCGTTCATGAAGCCTGACGACGGAAGGGAGTTCTACAATTACAGGGAGCTTGCGCCACTCATCATCAAGTATGTAAAGGAGATGGGTTACACGCATGTTGAGCTCATGCCTATAATGGAGCATCCGTTTGACGGCTCGTGGGGTTATCAGGTGACGGGCTATTACGCGCCGACAAGCAGATATGGAACGCCCGATGATTTCAGATATTTTGTCGACCTTTTACATTGTGCGGGAATCGGTGTGATTCTCGACTGGGTTCCGGCACATTTTCCGAAGGATGACTTCGGTCTTGCAAGATTTGACGGAACGGCGCTCTACGAGCATCTCGATCCGAGACAGGGCGAGCATCCTGAGTGGGGCACCTACATTTACAACTACGGCAGACCTCAGGTGCGCAATTTCCTCATAGCGAACGCAATTTTCTGGGCAAAGGAGTACCATGCGGATGGTCTCAGAATGGACGCTGTCGCCTCAATGCTCTACCTCGATTACGGCAAAAAGAGCGGCGAGTGGGTTGCCAATATGTACGGCGGCAACGAGAATCTCGAGGCGGTCGAGTTCTTCAAGCAGTTAAATACCGTCTATAAGAAGAAAAATAAGACCTCCATGCTCATCGCGGAGGAGTCGACGGCATGGCCGATGGTTACGGGTGAGGTAAAGGACGGCTCGCTTGGCTTTGATTACAAGTGGAATATGGGCTGGATGAACGATTTTCTTGACTTCATGAGTGCAGATCCGCTTTTCAGAAAGGGACGTTACGGGGAGCTGACCTTCAGCATGATTTATGCTTACAGCGAGGATTTCATCCTCGTGATTTCACATGATGAGGTCGTTCACGGAAAGGCTTCCATGATAAACAAGATGCCTGAGGCTGACCTTGACGAGAAGTTCTCAGACCTTCGCGCGGCATACGGCTTTATGTATACGCATCCGGGAAAGAAGCTTTTGTTCATGGGACAGGATTTCGGTCAGTTCAACGAATGGTGGGAGGAAAAGAGCCTCGACTGGGACGAGCTCTCCAACGAGCGCAACAGAATGCTTCACCGCTACATGAAGGATCTTAACGCACTCTATAAGAAGGAGCCCGCTCTCTATGAGCTCGATTACAACCCGGACGGCTTCGAGTGGATAAACAATATCTCGGCTGACGAGTGCATCGTGTCATACGTCCGCAGGGCAAAGAACGGCGATGAGCTCCTTGTTGTGGTGAGTTTTACGCCTGTTTTGCGCGAAAAGTACAAGATTGGCGTTCCGAGTGCAGGTCAGTACAAGGAAATTTTCAACAGCAATGCCAAGAAATACGGCGGCACGGGCAAGTTAAACTCAAGAGTCAGGGTTTCCGAGGAGAGCGAGTGCGATAACCGCAAAAATTCAATACATATCACGATACCGCCTCTTGGAATCTGTATTTTCCGCAGGGTTGAGCAGGATGAAGAAGCGGAAAAGGCTGAGACATCAAAGAAAAGCGAGACGACAAAGAAGTCGAAAAAGTGATTTACGGAGGGATGATATATGGCTGGAGAACAGATAGCGACAGCCCAGGTTGCCGACACGGTTCAGACAAGTGCATCTCATTTTGAGAAGGTGCTTGACACCGTGATTGATTACGGGCTGAAGCTTGGAAAAAATATTCTGCTTGCGGTTATAGTGTATTTTATCGCGAGCAGGCTTATAAAGTGGGTGTTGAAGCTTACGACCAAGGCGCTTAACAAGGGAAAGCTTGAGCCGATGGTAGTAAAGTTCGTGTATTCCATAGTAAAGATTGGCTTGTATGTGCTCCTGTTTATAGCGGTCGTGTCGATACTTGGAATACCAACGACGACGTTTGTCACACTGTTCGGTACGGTTACGCTGTCCGTTGGTCTTGCGTTGCAGGGAAGCCTTGCAAACCTCGCGGGAGGCGTGCTGATACTCATATTCAAGCCGTTCAAGGTAGGCGACTACATTGTGGCTTGCGGTGACGAGGGAACTGTTGTGGGAATCGACGTGTTCTACACGAAGCTTGCAACCGTCGACAACAAGGTGATTGTGATTCCTAACGGAACGCTTGCAAATTCAAGCGTCAAGAATGTGAGCGCGATGGACAAAAGGCGTGTCGATGTTCAGGTCGGAATCAGCTATGAATCCGATATAGCGACGGCAAAGGGCGTTCTCATGGGAATTATCGACAAGAACGAAAATGTCCTTCGCGACAAGCCGATTAACGTGTTCGTTGCAAGCCTTGATGCGAGTCAGGTCACACTTGAGACGAGAGTGTGGGTAAGCTCCGACAAGTACTGGGACACCAAGTGGGCGCTCACTGAGCAGTATAAGCTTGCACTCGATGAGAACGGAATTGAGATACCGTTCAATCAGCTCAGCGTGACGATAAAAAAGTAGGCGGTTACGGATTGTTATAGTTTACACTATGAGTGTATAATGGTTTATATTTATATATATCGGCTTCGTTGTACGAAGCTAAGTTAATCTAAGAACTCTGGTGAATATATCACATACTTCCGCCATCGATGCCAATCGCACATCCGTGTGCGGTGGCATCTCAACCGACATCCTGTCGGTTGTGGCTGTGTGGAGGACAGAGTTCTAAGAATAACTAAGCTTCTCCCAAAAGTCGCGGTATATATAAATATAAGCCATTATACACGGCATAGATTGTGAAAAAATAAGAAACGCGCGAGCGCGGTTTTAAATTCAGCGGAAGTATTGGTGACAGTACTTCCGTTTTATTTTAGGACTGAGGTGCAGGGTTCAATCTTAAGAAATTCGTAAGAAAAAGATTAAGGCAAATTTGAGAAATACATTGTATCATTAATTCAAAGAGAGGGGGACAGAAATGGACACACAGAAGATATTGGTCGTCGATGACGACAGGGAAATCCTTTTTTCACTCTCAAAGCTTTTAGAGTATGACGGCTTTGAGGTGGTGCAGGCGAGGGATGGCATTGAGGCACTTGAGCAGCTTGAGAAGGAGAAGCCTGATTTGATTCTGCTTGATATTATGATGCCGAGGCTTGACGGAATATCCGCACTTATGAAGATTCGCGAGAAAAATCACCTTCCCGTTATTGTTCTGTCGGCAAAGACGCAGGACAGCGACAAGGTATATGGTCTCACGATGGGGGCGGACGATTACATCTGCAAGCCGTACAATCCTGCGGAGCTGGGAGCAAGGGTTAAGGCACTTCTTCGCAGATTCAGGGCATGGAATGAGATGGCGGAGGACAAGACCTCTAAGCGAGAGCAGATATGTAACGGAGGTATCGTTCTCGACATTGCATCAAAGCAGGTGATGGTGGACGGTGAGGCGGTAAAGCTCACGCCGACGGAGTACAAGATTGTAAATCTGCTTATAAATAACCTCAACAGGGTGTTTTCTGCGGAGGAGATTTATGAGCGCGTCTGGGACGATAAGGTCGGGTATGCCGTGGAGAACACGGTCATGGTGCATATAAGGCGCATCCGCGAAAAGATTGAGATTGACGCAAAAAATCCAAAATATATAAAGGTGGTGTGGGGAATTGGCTATAAAATGGAAAAAATGCAGTGAGATGTTAAAAAGCAAAAAAAATAATCTGATTGTGGCAGTGGCAGCGGGCATTTTGTTTGTCATGAGTCTTATTGTGATTTATCAGGCGTATGGGTATGTCTATTGTGGGGGATGGATAGTGTTTATGTTTGTAAGTGGTATGATAAGCATAGTATTTTTGACACGATTTGTCATGATGCTTGTGAAAAAAAGAGCAGACACCATGGTCGACTTGGCATTTGGCAGATGGTATTTTATGACTTTTGTAATCGCGCTCATTATATGCGGTGCGTATGCTGTAGTGGCAACTGTGATTTTGAGAACGGGTTATACATATTCTTATGGAAATGGATTTTGGTCGTCATACAGTGAGGCTTTGGTACACTATGGACATGGCTGGATAATTGCATTCATATATCTTGTCCCGATTTTGTCGGTGCTCGTCACGGTTATCATTGAGAGCGAGAGAGCGCGAAGCTACAGAGTCGGGATGCTAGACTCCGAGCTTCGCAGGGAACAGCAGCTTGCCGTTGAGGAGAAGGACAGGGCGATAGAGGAACAGGGAAAGGCGAGCCAGTTGAGCGTTGAGCTGTTAACTAATGTGACACACGACTTAAAGACACCGTTAACCGCGATTATAGGGTATCTCGCGCTCATGGAGAAGGAGGAGCTTACACCTGTTCTTTCCGACTATCTCAAGGTAGCTATACAGAAGTCGGAGCTTTTAAAGGAGATGATTGACAGAGTCCTTGAGCTTTCAAAGGCGAGCAGCGGCAACGCGGTGCTTGAGAAAAAGAGACTCAATCTCAACAAGCTTGTCATGCAGCTTGTGAGCGATATTGGGGAGACGCATCCCGACAAGAAGCTTCCGTTTGAGACGAGACTTTCTAATGAGGATATTTTCTTTGAGGGCGATGATATGTATGCGTACAGGATTGTGCAGAACCTCCTTGACAATGCGGTGAAATATTCGCTGGACGGGACGCGCATCCATGTAAAGACATACGGCAGAGAGGGAAGAGTATATTTGGAAATTATAAATGTCTCGGCACATTCGATTGAGTACGGTGAAAATGAATTAAAGGGCAAGTTCGTGAGAGGCGATAAGTCAAGAAACACGGACGGAAACGGTCTCGGTCTTGCCATTGTCGATGCCTACACGCAGGCTCTCGGCGGGGAGTTTCATATTAATGTAATAGGAGATACATTTCAGGCGGTGGTGGGGTTCCCCGCAGACTTGAAATAAGCACTTGGCGGGTTTATAATGTGTGTATAATATCTTACGAAAACGGAGGCACATTATGGCAGTTAACAAGTACTCAGGAACAAAAACAGAGAAGAATTTACAGGAAGCATTCGCAGGTGAATCACAGGCAAGAAACAAGTATACCTACTTCGCATCCGTGGCTAAGAAGGAAGGCTACGAGCAGATGGCGGCAATATTTTTAAAGACAGCCGACAACGAGAAGGAGCATGCAAAGATGTGGTTTAAGGAGCTTGCGGGACTCGGAGATACCAAGGCTAACCTTGCGGCGGCAGCGGACGGTGAGAACTTTGAGTGGACGGATATGTATGAGGGCTTTGCAAAGACAGCCGATGAGGAGGGCTTCCCTGAGCTTGCGGCAAAGTTCAGAGCCGTGGGTGAGATTGAGAAGCACCACGAGGAGAGATACCGCGCACTTTTAAAGAACATTGATACTGCACAGGTATTTGAAAAGTCAGAGGTTAAGGTTTGGGAGTGCCGCAACTGCGGGCATATCGTTGTAGGGACAAAGGCTCCTGAGGTTTGCCCTGTATGCAGCCATCCGCAGAGCTACTTCGAGGTTCATGAGGAGAACTACTAATATTATATTCTATTGTTGAAAGATATGTGAACCCTCTTTGCCGGACAAAACGGTAAAGAGGGACTTTTTTTAGACTAAAACGAAATAACCATTGACATTCTGATAGCCAACGCTTATTATATATATGAAAACCATCGGTTCTTATTCATTAAGGAGATTTTTGTATGACTGTTCAGGAAATGCGGGAAAAAAAGAATGAAAAGGGGTATACCGATGAACAGATAGCGGATTTATCGGGTGTACCGATTGAAACAGTTCAGCAGATTTTCTCAGGTGAGGTGGAATGTTTGCGTTATGATATTCTTCTTGCACTGGAAGGATTTTTTGTGGAACCGTGTGAAGTGAAGGAGACTGCTTTTCACAAGCACGACAGAAATGGCAGTTACACCTTGGATGATTATTATGCACTTCCCGATGAGCGTAGAGTAGAGCTGATTGACGGATACTTTTACGATATGTCATCTCCGACCTTTGGGCACCAGTCCATCGGTGGAGAAATTCACCGTCAGATTGCCAACTACATATTGGAACACGGCGGGAAATGTCGTCCGTTCATTGCACCGATGGATGTACAGTTGGATTGCGACAACAAGACCATGGTTCAGCCGGATGTGGGTATTGTGTGCGATTCCGCCAAGATTAAGCGATTTGGCATATACGGTGCTCCTGACTTCATTGTTGAGGTGATTTCTCCCTCCACAAAGAAGAAGGACTATGCGCTCAAGCTGTCTAAGTATATGGAAGCCGGGGTGCGGGAGTATTGGATAGTTGATTTTGCACAGGGGAAGATATTGGTCTATTTCTTCGAGAGCGATGTTTACCCGGTTATATACGGATTTGACCAGCCTGTTCCTGTTAATATATACGGCGGTAATCTGAAAATTAATTTCTCCGATATTGCCGTATGGCTTAATGAAGGCATGGAGTGAGTACATACAGCAACAAAAACTTACATGAAAAGCACCTTATTTCAAACGAAATATTGATATGATACCTCTGAAGTAGACAAGGTAAATAACCAAAATCTACTTTGGAGGT
>UQZF01000086.1 GCA_900545455.1 uncultured Eubacteriales bacterium | reverse complement strand
GGCGTGCATGATAATGAGATTGTCTATTTGAATTTTGAGGATGAAAGACTTTTGGAAATGTCCACCGGGGACTTGAATCTTATGCTCGAAATAGGAATGGAAATGGCGGGTGTTGATAACAAACCATATCTTTTTTTGGATGAGATTCAGAATGTTGCGGGCTGGGAAAAGTTCGTAAGACGTATGGCTGACATGAAGTATCATATAAATATCACGGGAAGCAATAGCAGAATGCTAAGCAGTGAAATAGCATCCACACTTGGGGGACGTTTTGTCATTGTGAATATTTATCCGTATTCCTTTGGAGAGTATCTGACCGCCAACGGAAAAGAAAAGAGCTATGATGGCATAATAAGCACAAGGGACAAGGCGGAGGTCATCGGAATGTACGGTCAGTATATAAAGTACGGTGCATTCCCGGAGCTTGTAAACATAAAGAATAAACGGGAGTATCTGAGCAGCGTTTATCAGACGATTTATCTTGGGGACATTATAACAAGAAACAAGATTACCAATGATTTTGCGGTCAGGCTGATATTAAAGAAGATTGCGGAATCGGTTACTAAGCCGTTGTCGTACAGCAGGCTTGCCAACATTTTGAAAAGTGCGGGTGCATCAATCGGAAAGCAGACGGTAATCAACTATATCGGGTATATGACGGAATCATATATGCTGTTTACTCTGCATAATTATGCAGCAAAGCTGGTTGAGAAGGAGACTTCGCCGAAATATTATTTTATGGACACGGGGCTGTTGGGGCTTATGCTCATGGACTGTGAGTCGGCACAGTTGGAGAACATGGTTGCCATAGAGCTTATAAGACGTTACGGCGTGGATAATGTGTTTTACTTTGAAAGTAATGTTGAGGTTGACTTCTATGTTCCCGAGGAGAAGCTTGCAATACAGGTAAGCATGCAGGTTCTCGACAATATCGAGACAAGGGAAAGGGAGACTGGAGCGTTTGTCAGGCTGCACAATTTTATTCCTGATGCGAAATGCCTGTTGATTACCAACAGCGAAGAGGAGGAGCTTGACTGCGGCGGAATACATGTGAGCGTGATTCCTGCATGGAAGTGGCTGCTGTAAAAGCCCCCCCTCAATAAGTAGCCAAATTCCTTCAACAGTGCTATAATACCAACATAGCGCGATAAAATCAGGCAGGGGAGGTAAGGGTATGAGATTTGACGAGAGAAAGTTCACGTTAAAGGACGGCAGAACATGTACACTGTGCAGCACGACACCCGATTATGCGGAGGATATGATAGATTATCTGAAGCTCACGGCGGCGGAGACACCGTTTCTTTTGAGAAACCCCGATGAGGTCACATACACCGTTGAGGGGGAGAAAGAGATTCTTGCCAAGCTTCTCGAGGACGATGGAGCATTTATGATGCTGGCACTCGTTGACGGAAGGGTGGCAGGAAACTGCAGCATAACTGCGGTTGGCGCAAGGCGTAAGATAAAGCACAGATGCTCGCTTGCAATCGCCCTTTTAAAGGAGTTCTGGGGGCTCGGAATCGGAACCGCCATGATGGAGTACATGACCGAGCTTGCGGGGAAGATGGGCTACGAGCAGATTGAGCTTGGTGTCATCGACGGGAACGAGCGCGCCAAGGCACTCTATGAGAAGTCGGGCTTTGTGGAGACGGGAAGATATAAGAACGCCATGAAATATGATGACGGCACATACCGTGATGAGATAATGATGTGGAAAAAATTGTAAAACGCGAGGTAGATATATGGGCAGCTTGAGTGAGGAACGTATCAAAAATATATTGGACAGCGCAGATGTCAATTATTCGTATAGGCTTGCAAAGGAGCTTGAGAACATACGCAGCAACCCCGTGCTGGGCTACAGAAGCGCGGGCTCGCAGGCGGAGCATGAGGCAGGAGAGCTTATTTTTGAAAGGATGAAGGAGGCGGGCTTTACAAATGTCCGCAAGGATAAGATTGACGTGGACTCGTGGGAGTTTAAGCGTGCGGTGATTAAGGCGGGCACCTGCGGCGCGGAGCGCGAGCTTCAGCTTGGAGCTTACCAGACAAATTTTGTCACGGACGGGTATGAGAGCGTGCAGATTGTCGATGCGGGAAAGGGCACGCTTGAGGACTACGAGGAGCTTGAACGTCTCGGAATATCCGTTGAGGGCAAGCTTGTCATGGCGGAGATTAACCAGCGCGAGGAGTGGTGGATTAATTTTCCGGTCTATCAGGCAAAATTAAAGGGCGCGAAGGGCTTCATAGCCGTTCAGGCGGGCGGATACGGTGAGGTCGCCGAGAACGCGCTCAATGCGCAGGACATAGCGGGACCTTCGGACGCACCCGCATTCTCAATATCTAGAGCGGATGCGCAGTTCATACGCGACTGTATGCAGGATGACAAAAAAAGAGAATGTACGGTTCTTTTTGACGCGTATACAAAGGTTATGCAAGAGGCAAACACCTACAACATAGTCGGTGAGATTCCGGGAGAAAATCCCGACAGAATGATACTTTTGTCGGGGCACTATGACTCGTATTTTTCGGGTTTTCAGGATGACAACACGGCGGTCAGCATGCTCATCGAGATAGGGCGCATGCTCATAAAGAGCAATTATAAGCCGCGCAACACGATTGTTCTCTGCGCGATGGCGGCGGAGGAGTGGGGCGTGATCAACTCCAAGTACGACTGGTCGACAGGTGCCTACGAGGAGGTGTTCACCGTTCACCCTGAGTGGAAGGGAAAGGTCATTGCCGATTTGAACTTTGAGCTTCCTGCGTTTGCACACGGAAACAAGGACTATGTGCGCTCGACCTACGAGTACAGGAACTTTTTCAGAAGAATTTTAAAGGAGTACCCGGGCAGTCTGCATGAGGCGTACCCTGACGGCGTCGGAACAAAGGCGCCTATTCAGACATGGTCGGACGATTTCTCGGTTGCAATATCGGGCATTCCGTCGACGGTGAATGAGTTCGCGGGCGGCAAATTTATGGAGTCGCACTATCACTCGCAGTACGACAGCGACGAGTTTTACGATGAGAAGGTGTACCTTTTTCACCATAAGCTCTACGCTTATATCCTGTTAAGACTCGATAACCTGAATGTTGCCCCGGTGGATTTCACGATTGTGTGCGACGAGCTCCTTCACAGATTCGACAGGGAGATATGCGATGACAGGGAGGCGGCGGATGAATTTATTCAGGCTGTCACCGACTTAAAGGCGGAGGCGCAGAGGGTTAACGTGGTCGTTGAAGGGCGCAATATACTGAGTGATGCGGACGACGGTGCGGAAGATGTCGAAGAAAATGAGACACAGAGCATGAGAAACGAGGATGACATCCGCATCGAGGCTGAGCTTTTGAAGGCATTCGCGTATGCGCAGGATACGCTTGTGACGCTCAACTGGCAGGATGATGTCCTGTTCCCTTATGAGACGTCGATGGGCGATGTCGTGTTCCTCGGCAAGGCGATAGATGCTCTCAGTTCCGAAAAGGATGCCGGAAAGCCGCTTGTCAGGATCAAGAATGCCCTCAACTGGATATACAGAATCGATAACAATCAGTATGCGTTCAAGTTCGAGAAGGCGGTATATGAGTATTTTACGGGCTATGTGCTCGACCAGCCGCGCGACAGGCTGAAATGGGGCTACGGCAGAATAATTCATCACGAAAATCTCTACGATGTCGTGAGAAGTCTCATAGATAAGCTGACCGCGGACGATGAGGCGGCAGACATTTCGCGTGAGATTGCGGTGCTCACCGAGGCGAGGGCGCGTCAGCAGAAGTATCTTGTTCTCGATGTGAAGAACACGACACAGTATGTAAAAGAGATAACGGAGATTATACATAACTGCCTTTATTAACCAACCAATGACAAGAGAGGAGCGTACAAAATGAAGCATAAGGAATTTGCAACGCTCATGCTGGCAACATTCATGGCGTGTGCGGTTGCAGTGAGCGGGTGCAGCAGGACGGACAGCGGAAACGGTGTGGATAACACAGGCGCGGGAAGCGCAGGCAAGGAGCAGACCGACGATTATCAGGCTTCCGATTATGCGTATGTGCCTGCAATTTCACAGCAGAAAATGGAGACCGATGCTGACGACGCAGATGTGATGGTAACCCGCAGGGCTTGTTTTGCAAGTGGCACAAAAACCTATATGGTGGTTAACACATGGCAGAATGGCAGCGGACAAAATTCGGTTATTATAAAAGATACACAGACGGGCGAACAGACCGAAAAAAGCATTGACAGCGGCGAATATACAAAATATTTTAACGAGGTAAACGGATTTGCGGCTTATGATCCGTCGCAGGGAATGCTCAGTGTGTACGATGACAACTGGGATTTGACGGGAACGGTCGGCATTGGAAGTGCGGTGAACGAATCGGTGACGGGAAATATTGATGCCTGCAAGAGCGTTGTCGTGGACAATGAAGGTAATACGGCTCTGATTTTTGACCGCAAGGTACTGTATTTTGACAAGGAATACAATCTCACAAGGAGTGTAAGCCTGCCTGACAACGTGAGCGAGGCGTTTGAACTCATTGCGTCGGGGGACGGCAAGTGGTATGTTGTGTGCAATATGCGTGGAGATACCTCCTCCCTGGTTCAGGGCGGAATATATGAGCTTGATATGCAGGGCGGAGCGTTTATCGGGGCGCTTGATGTTCCGTATGATGTGAGCAGCAACTCCGCCGTTTATTCATCCATGAACACTATTACCGACAGCGGTTTTATGCTCATGGCAAAAATAACATATACAGATACGACGAAAATACACAGCAGTTTGATAAGCTGTTCTGCCCTGGCGACTATGGAATCAACATAGACCAGCGCACAGCCTTCGGTGTCGGAGAGGACGGAAGCTTCTGCATTGTTAATCCGGGAACCTCCACGATGGACATGGAATATGAGCTTGCGACTGCTTCAAGAGTGCCTGCATCGCAGGTGAAGGAGAGAACGGAGCTCGTGCTTGGAGCATTGGGTATAAGCTCATCCGTGTATCAGCCGATTCTCAATTTTAACAAATACAATCAGGAATACTATGTAAAAATCAAGGATTACCGCGATGGCGTTGACGATTACGAGGTGGCAAGGCAGAGCTTTTACAATGACTTCCTAAACGGCGTGGGTGCGGACATATTCTATGTTTATGACGGCGATGAGGGAATCGACCTTGCAAATCTTGGGGATAAGGGGCTGGTTGCCAACCTATATGATTTTATCGACGGTGACGAGGAGCTGAGCCGCGAGGATTTTGTTCCGAATCTGTTAAAGCAGATGGAGCAGGCGGACGGAAAGCTGTACGCGCTGTACTTTGAACCGATGATTACGTTTTTTGCGGGAAAGGAATCGGTATTCGGAGATACGGAGTCGTGGAATTACACGGACTTACTGAGCATTATGAAAAAATATGAGGGTGCCGTGCCGTTTGCGGGGCTCAACCGAGCATGGACCTTGCAGGAGTTCATGTGGTATTCCATGGGTGAGTTTTACGATAAGGAGACGGGAGAGTGCCACTTTGACACGGACGAGTTCAAGGCAATGTTGCAGATAGCGGCGATGGCACCGGAGCAGATTGACATTGGTTCTTCGGGAGACACTCAGGGTGAAAATTCAACCGCAGGTCAGCTCGACCGCGACGAGGTTCTCCTGTATATGGGAAGCGACCTCATGTGGGATGAGAAGCTCTACTTCGGGGACAGTGAGGTAAAGTATGTTGGAATCCCCGCATCGGGCGGAGATGCTATAGTCAGCTTCTTCTTCGGACTCGCCGTAAATGAGCAGTCAGCCAACAAGGATGCGGCATGGGAGTTCGTAAAGAGCTTCCTTGGCGAGGATTTTCAGATGTCGGGAACATTTCCTGTCATGAACAGGTATGTCGATGCGAATCTCGAAAACGCACTTGAATCCCGAAAGCTGGAGGATAAGGCGGAGTACATAAAGGAGAGAACAGCCTGCCTTCTCGACAACTGCGTCGGCATGAGGGATTACGACAGCGACATTTACGCGATAATCGACGAGGAGGCGCAGGCGTACTTTGCGGGCAGCAGAAGCCTCGACGACACGGCGACGATAATACAGAACAGAGTGCAGCTTTATATTGATGAGAAAAGGTAGTTGATTTTCAGGAAATGTGCTATAATAACCCCGTCGACAGGTAAACATCAAATGTATATGCCCCGCGCATAACATAAAAAATCAAAAAGAGGAAGCTTTATGACAAGTGACACGTTATATCGAGTGAAAAAGGAAGATTTTCCGAAGTTGGAGCAGTTGTTGATTAAATGTTTTGAGAAGGATCCGCTCTATGTGAGCATGATACCGGATGAGGATGTCAGAAAGAGACTTATGCCGGAGCTCTTTAAGTGTGACCTCGACGAGTTCTATGAGACCTGCGAGATATTCGCTGACAGCGAAGAAATCAACGGTATTCTTGTGGTGTCCGACGAGGCGGAGCCGTACAATCTCCTGCATTTTTATCTGACGGAGGCACTCGCAGAAATTAAGACCGACGGTTATCTGATGAAGGAAGATCCGTCGATGAAAACACTTAAAAATTTTATCATAGGACGAGATTACCTCAATTCGAGCTGGACAGACCAGCTTCACCAGAATAACAGACTTCATATCATATATCTTGCCGTGAACCCTGAATTGCAGCATCACGGAATCGCGGCAAAGCTTATCGATGAGGTGGTAAGCTATGCAGACAAGCACAAGATGATGATTTCGCTTGAGACGCACAACCCGAAGAATGTGGATATGTATAAGCACTTCGGGTTCCAGATGTATGACACGATACAGAAGCATTTCGGGCTTACGCAGTACTGCATGATAAAGCAGGCGTAACCGGATTTTACATATTTATAGGTAAAAAGCCTTGCATAACTTGGCTATTTGTCATACTATTATATTTATAGAGTTTATCTGCCTGTATTCTTTAAGGCTATGTGGCAAAACAGTTGAACAGTTTTACTATATTGCAAGACGGACTCTTTACAGCCGTTGGTGTTTGGCAGCAGTATTTTTGCTGCCTATGCACCATTACGAGCTGTAATGTAGCGAGAGCGTGTCCGTCGGTAATATAGTAAAATTGTTCAATGTCATGGTAGAAATAAAGTATACAGGTCAGATATTATTATAAAACCTTGGAGGTGTTGTATGGATACAGTTGTTTTCAACAAAGAGGACTTTAAGAAGTCCGTGTTAGACAATGTCAAGAACATTTACAGAAAGAATATCGAGGAAGCCACGAAGCAGCAGGTATTTCAGGCTGTTGCGTATGCTGTCAAGGATATGATTATCGATAGATGGATTGCGACACAGAAGGAATATGAGAAGCAGGACGTAAAGACCGTATATTATATGTCGATGGAGTTCCTCATGGGACGAGCTCTCGGCAACAATATGATCAACCTTTGTTGCTACAAGGAGATTAAGGAGGTTCTCGAGGAGCTCGGCTTCGACATCAATGTCATCGAGGATCAGGAGCCGGATGCGGCACTCGGCAACGGCGGTCTCGGACGACTTGCAGCATGCTTCCTTGATTCACTTTCAACACTCGGCTACCCTGCTTACGGATGCGGTATCAGATATAAGTACGGAATGTTCAAGCAGGAGATAAGAGACGGTTATCAGTATGAGGTTCCGGATGACTGGCTTAAAGATGGCAATCCGTTTGAGGTTAAGCGTTCAGAGTATGCTGTCGAGGTTAAGTTCGGCGGCTATGTAAGATGCTACAGAGGCGATGACGGAAGAGACCACTTTGTGCAGGAGAATTATCAGTGTGTAAATGCAGTTCCATACGACCTTCCGATTGTCGGCTACGGCAATAATGTGGTAAATACACTCAGAATATGGGATGCAGAGCCTATACAGCACTTTAACCTTGATTCCTTTGACAAGGGAGATTACCAGAAGGCAACAGAGCAGGAGAACCTTGCAAAGAACATCGTCGAGGTTTTATATCCTAATGACAACCACTATGCAGGCAAGGAGTTAAGACTCAAGCAGCAGTACTTCTTCATTTCGGCGAGTGTACAGAGAGCGGTTGCGAAGTTTAAGGAGAAGCACAGCGACATTCATCAGTTCCCTGAGAAAGTATGCTTCCAGCTCAACGACACGCATCCAACGGTTGCAGTTGCAGAGCTCATGAGAATCCTTCTTGATGATGAGGGACTTGAGTGGGATGAGGCATGGGACATCACAACAAAGACATGTGCATACACTAACCATACAATCATGGCAGAGGCACTCGAGAAGTGGCCTATCGAGCTTTTCTCAAGACTTCTTCCAAGAATTTACCAGATTGTCGAGGAGATTAACAGACGTTTTGTCGAGAAGATTAAGACAATGTACCCTGGCAATCAGGAGAAAATCCGCAAGATGGCAATCGTATACGACGGACAGGTCAAGATGGCTCACCTTGCAATCGCAGCAGGCTTCTCTGTTAACGGTGTTGCCAAGCTTCACACCGAGATTCTCGAGAAGCAGGAGCTCAGGGATTTCTACGAGATGATGCCTGAGAAGTTCAACAACAAGACCAACGGTATCACACAGAGAAGATTCCTTCTTCACGGCAACCCTCTTCTTGCAGAGTGGGTAACCAAGAAGATTGGCGACGACTGGATCACAGACCTTCCGCAGATAAGCAAGCTCAAGGTATATGCCGATGATGAGCTCAGCAGAAGCGAGTTCATGCAGATTAAGTACCGCAACAAGGTAAGACTTGCAGAGTACATCAAGGAGCACAACGGAATCGAGGTAGATCCGCGCTCAATATTCGATGTTCAGGTAAAGAGACTTCATGAGTACAAGAGACAGCTTCTCAACATACTTCATGTAATGTATCTTTACAACCAGATAAAGGAACATCCGGAGATGGATTTCTATCCGAGAACATTTATCTTCGGTGCCAAGGCAGCCGCAGGTTACAGAAGAGCCAAGGCTACAATCAAGCTCATAAACAATGTTGCAAATGTTATCAACAACGACAAGTCAATTGATGGCAAGATTAAGGTTGTATTCATCGAGAACTACCGTGTATCCAACGCGGAAATTATTTTCGCTGCTGCGGACGTCAGTGAGCAGATTTCTACGGCTTCTAAGGAAGCATCAGGTACAGGCAACATGAAGTTCATGTTAAACGGTGCAATCACACTTGGTACGATGGATGGCGCAAATGTCGAGATTGTCAATGAGGTTGGAGAAGATAATGCCGTGATTTTCGGACTCAGAGCAGATGAGGTTATCCGCTACGAGAATGAGGGCGGCTACAACCCGATGGATATTTTCAACAACGATCAGGACATCAGACAGGTGCTCATGCAGCTCATCAACGGCTTCTACTCACCTGAGGATCCTGAGATGTTCCGTGAGATATACGACTCACTCCTTCATGCACAGGGCGGCAACCGTGCGGATGTTTACTTCATTTTGAAGGATTTCCGTTCCTACGCAGACGCTCAGAAGAAGATAGAGGAGAAGTACCGCGACACAGAGGGCTGGGCTCGCTCAGCAATGCTCAATACTGCATGCAGCGGTAAGTTTACTTCAGACAGAACTATTGAGGAGTATGTCCGCGATATATGGCATCTTAAGAAGGTTAAGGTTGAGCTTACTGATGCAGACTGCATCTAAAAATGCATACGATATTTAAACAACAAGCGATATAAAAATAACACCCTCTGCATACAATATGTGCAGGGGGTGTTTTGCATGAAGAGAACCTTTAAATTTGCAGCTTACTGCCTGACGGCAGTTTTTTTTATACCATTTATTATTACATTGATTTTAAGCGGAGTCGGACTGGATAAGGATAGAATAGGACTTGCTCTGACGGAATCCCTCACCGGAAAATCGACGCAGACAGTAAGCATGAATTATGTGGCTGGAAATGAGAACATGGATATCGAGGAGTATGTTGCGGGAGTGATAGCTCCGGCTTACGATTACAGCAGCAATGAAGAGTTTTTGAAGGTGATGGCGGTCATGTGCCGTACATATATCGCGTGGTGTGATGAAAATAACGCTCAGAATGAAGCACTTTTTTTCAATGATATAGAACTCGAGAAACGATGGGGAGAGGAGTGGCAGTCAAAAAAAGCTGCAGTGACACTTGCGGTGGAACAGACCAATGGTGAGAAAATTACAAATGAAGGAAAGGCGATTTATCCGTACTGCCATAAGCTCACAAGCGGATACACAAGGAATCTGCGCGATAGCTGTAATTATCTGTGTGAGGTGATACAGACTGAGGACAGCTTAGAAGACGGCTACATCAATGTCTATGATTTTACGGACAAGGAGTTTGCTGCCGTGATTAAAAAAAATCTTAAAAATGTGTATTTCGAAGAAAAGAATGCGGTGGAGCAGCTTCAGGTGGTTGAAAAGACAACGGGCGGCTACATAGTGCTCATTCAGGTGGGAAATGTCATTGTCGATGGGGACTTTTTTGCTTCAATGTATGGCCTTGCCTCACCTTCCTTTACATATATAAAGACGGACAACGGTCTAAGATTTACGGTG
>UQZF01000085.1 GCA_900545455.1 uncultured Eubacteriales bacterium | reverse complement strand
AGCTTTTTGCAGCGGCTAAAGTATTTGTGGAAAAGCTCCGATAAAAATAACATGAAAAGGATTTCGTGAAAAAAGGTGTTCAGGTGCCGGTGAACGAGGATGGTTCACAGCCTGTACAGGAAGGATATAAATGAGAGTCAATTGTAATATTTCATCAATTATTGCCAACAACAACCTTGCGGTTTCACAGACGAAGCTTGACAAGGCACTTGAGAGATTATCATCAGGTCTTAAAATTAACAGCGCTGAGGACGATGCGGCAGGTCTTGCAATCGCCAACAAGATGCACACCCAGATTAAGGGGCTTGAGCAGGCGAACAAGAATTCATCGGACGGTATTTCCGTAATTCAGACAGCGGAGAGTGCGTTAAGTGAGACACAGAGCATTCTTCAGAGAATCAACGAACTTGCGGTTCAGGCGGCAAGTGATACCAACGGTCTTTCGGACAGGAAGGCTATACAGTCGGAGATTGACCAGCTCACACAGGAGATTGACAGAATCTCCGAGTCGACGGAGTTCAACACTATGACACTTCTCGACGGAACACTCAGCAGAAGATGTTATTCCGACACGGACAACGTATCAATGTATTATGTATCATCTTCAGTCAATGCAGGAGATTATTCCATAGAGGTTACAGCGGATGCGACCAAGGCATCGGCGAATGTGACTTTTAATGCAGGAGCCATAACAGAGGAGGGCACTATTGAGATTAACGGAGCTTCCATGAAGGTTGAGCCGGGAGATACGGCAGCAACTCTCATGAGCAAGTTCACCGAGCTGTGCGATGCGGCAAATCTAGAGTACGATTCGGCTACGGGAACGATAAGCTCCTACGAGTACGGCATAACACAGAAGATAGAGTACAAGGTTTCCGACAGCCTTCAGGGAGCGTTCGGAATCAACAACATAAAGCCCGGTACGGACGCTGAGGCGGCACTCGGCAACGGATTCGGCAGCACGGCAACGCTTACAACTGACGGCAGATTCGTAACGGTCAAGGATTTTGGCGGTTTTGAGATGACGGTGGAGCTTGGAGGAACACTCGTTGCCGACAGCGGTCAGGCATCTGTTGAGTTCACACAGAAGGTTACCGATATGGGAACCATGACTGTGCAGTTAGGTGCTAACGAGGGACGGGTGCTTGAGGTGGATATTCCTGAAATTAATGTTCACACACTTGGTCTTGACAATATAAATGTCTGCACACAGCAGGGGGCATCTGAGGCGATAAGCAAAATTGCGGATGCTGTCAACAAGGTGTCATCCGCAAGGTCGACACTCGGTGCATATCAGAACAGACTTGAGAGTGCCGTAGAACATCTTGGTTCATACAAGGAGGATATCACTTCTGCGGTTTCCGGAATCGAGGATTCCGATATGGCGGACGAGATGACTGAGTATACGCAGCAGAATGTCATAACTCAGGCGGCAACTTCGATGCTTGCACAGGCTAATGAACGTCCGCAGTCGGTTTTACAGCTTCTTCAGTAGTTTGGAGGTTATATAGTTGACTAAATCAGAGATAAATGCTTATACAATGAGGGTGACTCAGGCATCTAAGAGTGAGCTGATTGTCATAATGTATGAGATGGCAGTCAAGTATATAGATGACGGCATGGCGGCGATCGGGTCCGGAAATACGGATGAGTTCAGAGTGAATATAAAGAGAGCAAAATCTGTCGTAAATGAGCTTGCATCTGTTCTTGATTTAAGATTTCCGGTGTCAATCAATCTTCTCTCATTGTATACATATATGAACAATGTTATGGTGAAGGCTGATATTACACTAAAGACTGACGATGTAATGAGAGTGCGTGCGATGCTTGGGAAGCTTCATGCGGCTTTTGTGAAGGTCAGCGAGCAGGACAACACAGAGCCTCTCATGAAGAACGTACAGCAGGTCTACAGCGGTCTTACCTACTCAAGAAATTCTTTAAATGAGAGCTATGCAAGTGCTGCAGATTTAAAAAGAGGATACAGAGTATAGAGGATGAGGAACGAGAATGCCCCTAGGACAGTAAAATAAGCTGTTCTAAGGGCATTTTGCGTATGAAATCATATAAGTACATTGAGTGGAATGGCAACAGTAAGTCCGGACGCTTTGGCTTTCTCAAGGAGAAATTTGTAGCGTATCTGGGCTGAGTTGACCTGATAAATACAACTGTCTATGATATCCGGGTCGGTGGCATTTTCAAAGCAGGAGTATGCTGCATCAAGGGCATTCCTGCTCTGAGCAAGCTCGTCTAACAGATACTTTTCGTCATAGCTCAAAAGCCTTGCCGGAGGTTTATTTTTGTTAGTTTTAATAAATGACACTGTTTTAATTCCTTTCCAAAATTTTCTTGTTAAAATTATATCCGTGTATGTTTTGCTTTATACCGATTTTTGCATTATATTCGTCTTCTGAATAACTTTACCGCGGCTATGTTTAAAAAAATAAAAATGTGTATTGACAAGATACATATTGATGTAGTATAGTCCGAGATACAAGAAATCGTAAATGATTCTTCTTTTTTATAATTCTGACATCGAATATTCTTCGATGTGTTTCCAATTTTCCGGTGGGGGCCGGGTTACAGTTTAATGAGTGTTTGTTTCCTGGAGGAAACAGATGGGTAAGTTATGTTGTATTTTAGATTCCGATGAGAACTTTGCGGTGCGTATATGTGCGTGCTTTAACAAGAAGCATGTGCTTCCGTTTTCGGTACAGGCTTTTTCCGATATGGAGGCATATATAAGCTGTGCCAGAAATAATGATGTGGAGCTTCTTATTGTTGATGAGGGTTTCTATGAGGAGGCACGCCGCGTTCCTGCAGGACAGATAATACGCTTGTGTGAACAGCCGATGCTCATGGAAGGGCATGACGATGCATGTGTTGTCAAGTTTCAGGCAAGCGACGGCATCATAAGGGATGTACTTGGTGCATACACGGGTCAGCTTATGCCTGCTGCATGCAGTAAGACAGCAGATCCGGCGAAAATAGTCTGTGTGTACTCGCCGAACGGATATTGCGGCAAGACTACGCTTTCACTGGCTCTTGCACATATAAAGGGCAGGGACAGAAAGGTTCTGTATATTAATCTTGAGGAGTTTTCGGCACTTGGGACGGCATCCGGAAATCTGTCTGATATTTTGTACTATTACCATATTAATCCCCGGATATGTGGCGGTAAATTAATGCAGCTTATAAAAAACGGCAACGGGTTTGACTGCATTCTGCCTGCGGCATGCCCTAAGGACATTGCAGATTACGATGCGGATACCATAATAGGACTTATGGATGAACTTATAAAAAGCGGTGGGTATGAGCTGGTTATTGTTGATTTGGGAGGTCTTGTCAAGAAACCATGGAACTTATTGGAGTATGCGGACAGAATTCTGATACCGTCTCCGGATTCACCGCACAGACAGCGGAAAATTAAAGAGTTTGAGAAATTCATGTACACATCCGGGTATGAAGCCATCATGGAGAAAGTATGTATGGTGGATATTGTAAATGATGATTCATTGTTTAAGGACGGAAATATCAATTATGCCTGTCTTGCCGGGAGTGTGTATGCAAAGGCGGTGAGTTGTATCGATGTCTGACTGGCAGGAAAGAATAAGACAGCAGGTATATAACCGAGTGGAACTCCTGGGAGGAATAGAGGATGATGAGCTGTGCGGACTCATGGACAGCATATTGCTTGAAGATGAGTATGCAGCATTCCCGGTAAGGGATAAGCTTGAGCTGAGACGGAATATTTTCAACGCCGTGAAGAGACTTGATATATTGCAGAACCTTATAGACGATGACAGCGTTACGGAGATTATGGTTAACGGATATAAGGATATATTTTTTGAGAGGGACGGAAAAATTGAAAAGTATGACAAGGAATTTTCCTCGAGGGAGAAGCTTCTTGATGTTGTTCAGAGAATTGCCGCGAGAAGCAACAAGATAGTTAACGAGGCTTTTGCAATTACGGATACACGCCTTCCGGACGGTTCAAGAGTCAACATAGTCATGAATCCCATCGCCATAGAAGGCCCCGCGGTGACCATAAGAAAGTTTTATGATAATCCTCTTACTATGGAAAGGCTTATTGAACTTGGGGCCGTGACGCAGGAGGCAGCCATGTTCCTTAAGAAGCTTGTCGTTGCAAGATACAATATATTTATTTCAGGTGGTACAGGTTCGGGAAAGACCACATTCTTAAATGCTTTATCCAACTATATTCCAAAGGAAGAGAGAATAATCACAATCGAAGATTCTGCGGAGCTTAAACTGATGGGAGTTGATAATTTAGTCAGGCTTGAGGCGAGAACCGCCAATATGGAGGGAAAGAATGAGGTGACTATAAGGGACATGATAAGAGCGAGTCTCAGAATGCGCCCGGACAGAATAATCGTGGGCGAGGTAAGAGGAGGGGAGGCGCTCGATATGCTGCAGGCTATGGGGACGGGTCATGACGGGTCACTCTCGACAGGCCATGCCAATGGAGCGGAGGAGATGATGTTAAGACTTGAGACAATGGTTCTAATGGCGGTGGATATGCCGATTGAGGCAGTAAGAAACCAGATTATGGCAGGTATAGATATTGTTGTTCATCTTGGAAGAATGCGTGACGGAAGTCGAAAGGTGCTTAAAATTGCAGAACTTAAAGGAAAGGATGCTAAGGGAAGTATAAAGCTTAACACTCTTTATGAGTATGTTACGGAGGTGGAGGATGAAGATGGAAGGGTTGACGGAGAACTTAAAAGAACGAAGAGTGAGTTCATACATAAGGAAAAGCTTCATGCGGCGGGCATGCAGTGACAGAGCAGTAAGATGTATGTGTTATGTGATTGAAGGGCTTGCGGGAGTGGTTTTGACGGGAATGGTATTTTATAATTCGCTGTGGGCAGCCTTGCCGCTTGCTTTCGTTATTCCAATGTATGTGAAGATTAGAAAAGACAGATATGAGAAGAAGAAAAAGAATGAGCTTTTGTTACAGTTTCGTGAGGGAATGAACGCTGTTGCGGTTGCGTTAAGAGCCGGATATTCGGTTGAGAATGCATTTATTGCTGCAGCAAAAGAGATAAGGGCAATGTATGGGAAAAATGCGGGAATATGTACTCTTTTTGAAAGAATTGAGGCGCAGCTGGCGGTGAACAGAAAAATTGAGGATATTCTCTCGGTGTTTGCCGATAACTCAGGAGTTCCGGACATTATATCATTCTCGGAGGTGTTTTCCTATGCAAAGAGAAATGGTGGAAATATGGTTGACATAATACAGAATACGACAGCGACGATAGGGCAGAAAGCGGATACGGCAAGGGAAATCTCGGTTCTCATAAGTGAGAAACAGCTTGAGCAGGCAGTTATGGATGTAGTACCGATGGGAATAATCATATATCTTCGGATATCAGCACCTGAACTTATATACAGGATGTACGGTAATGCGATTGGCGTAATGGTTATGACGGTGTGTCTGGCGGTATATTTATCAGCCGTTGTGATTTCACTTAGAATCGCTGATATAAGGGTGTGAGCATATGGAGAGGATAAAGTTTTCCGGCAGAAGCAGGGCAATTGTCATGGCAGCTGCGGTGTCTATAGTGTTTGTGGTGGCAGTGCCGGTATTTATCAGGGAAAATTCGGAAAAGTATGTGTATATTACCGAGCTTGAGCGCCCGGATAGGGGGCGTGAGAGGGAATACGGCATTGATGTCTTGTATGACGGTGAGGTTGAGAGCCTTGATGTACTAATACGGGAGCGTGCATTGGACAGCGCAGAGCTTGAGGAGGTCTATCAGGCGGCAAAGGTTGAGCTTGGGAAAGTGATGCTCGGTGACAATGAGAATTTTGAGAGCGTTTCAGGGCAGCTTGAACTGGTAGATAAGCTTGATAATTACAATATGAGTATTCGCTGGTATGCGGAAGATTGGAACATTATCGACTATACGGGGCTGGTATATCAGACATCGGCAGCACAAAAGACGTATATAACGGCAGTGCTCCAATATGAGGGAAGAACAATGCAGGCTGATGAGGGCAGAGAGTATGTGTTTGAGGTAAATGTGCTTCCGTATACGGAAAGCAGGTTAAGGAAGCTTGAGCTGGAGAAGCTGATTGCTGAGGCAGAAGAAGAACATCCGGGTGATGAAAAGGTGATTCTGCCGGAAAAATACAAGGAGAAAAAGATTCTGTACCGGATAAAAAAGGATAACGGATATTCATTGCTGTTACTTATGATTCCGATTATTGTGCTTCTGCTTGCGGCAAAGAAGCGTTCCGATGAGAAGAACAAAAGAAAAAAGCTGGATGAAATTATGACAGAGGAATATCCGGAAATAATATCCAAGCTGTCCCTGCTTATCGGAGCCGGAATGACTCCTTACAATGCACTGAGCCGCATAGCTGCTGATGGGAAGGGTGAGGCATACAAAAGACTTTCAGGTATAGTCAGACGAATACAGTCAGGTGCATCGGAGCGTGAACTGTATTCCGGGTTTGGAAGTATATTCGGGGTGTACTGTTACAGTAAGCTCGGAACCTTGCTTGAACAGAATATTGTGAGGGGAAATGAACAGCTGAGAATAATGTTAAAGAATGAGTGCATGGAAGCTCTTGAGGAGCGAAAGGCACGGGCAAGAAAAAAGGGGGAACAGGCGGGGACGAAAATGTTGTTTCCAATGCTGCTTATGCTTGTGGTGGTTATGGCAATCATTATGGTTCCGGCATTTATGAGCTTTTGAAAGGAGGTGATGAGTATGGGAAGATTGTTATCCGGTGTATGGCCGAAAATAAGAAAATTTGCAGGACAGAAGCAGTCAGGCATGGGTGTGATTGAAATAATTCTTATTATCGTTGTTATATTTACTATATATAAGGGGTGTAAATAATGTAGATAATGGGTGTAAGAGAGGTAGAAGTAAAACACTATACACAGTAGATAAGTAAGTATGTGTATGCAGTAGAACAGAAAAACTGAATATAGAAGCCATAGATAGTGAAGTCCTTTTGTCAGACAAACCACAGTTAATATACAGAATAATGGAGGTAACGAAGATGAAAAGAAAAGTGGTTATTTTAGTAACAGAAGTGGTACTACCTATTGCAGTGGCTATTGTCCTTGCAAGCGTATTCCGAACCGTATATGTGTCAGAAGATGGTTGCAATTTTTTATGGCTATGGATAGTAGTAGGATTTCCATTCGGTATCACAAAGTTAGGATGTCTCCTTGTACCAGTAAAGCATGATTTAGCATCAACAGTAGGCATTTGGTTTATCAATGTCATGTTGGCAGGGCTTATTGGTGGAGTGGTATTTGTCTGGCGAGTAATTAAGGGCATGATTAGATGCCTTATAGCATAGGAGGATTTCATTATGGCAGAGATTATTGTAGTAGCAAATCAGAAAGGTGGGGTAGCAAAGACCACCACAACATTTAACTTGGCTTCTTCTTTGGAAGCACTGGGTAAGAGAGTATTAGCAGTAGATTTTGACCATCAGGGTAATTTAACATCTTGTTTGGCAAAAGAGGGTAAGCAGTCCATTGATATGACGATAGCAAACCTTATGAATATCTGTATGGAGAGTGAGGATGAACCGGAACTTCCGGACAGAGCAGAGTATATCTACCATTGCAACGGTGTAGATTTCATAGGTGCAAACCGTACCTTATCTACAATCGAAGCAAAGCTCTTGGCAGAAGCCGGAGGGGAAAGAACATTGGCAGAGATTATTGAGCCACTTAGGGATGATTATGATTACATTCTTATTGATACGAACCCATCATTGGGGATACTTACTATCAATGCATTAGCGGTGGCAGATGATGTCATGATTACAGTTAGTCCACAGTATTTCTCTATGGAAGGACTGGATGATTTGATTAAGTCCATTGTAAAGGTAAGAAAGCGTATGAATCCAAAGTTAGGAATTGCCGGTATCTGCCTTACAATGTGTGATTTCAGAACAAAGCTGTACCGTAGGGTGTATGAAGACCTTTTAGAGTACACGGCTGACAGAATCAGAATTTATGATGCAAAGATACCGTACACCGTAAAGGTAGGGGAGTCCTTGTACGCTGGAGAGAATGTTGCTACATACTGTGCGACTTCCCCGGCAAGTATAGCATATTCAGAATTGGCAAAGGAGGTACTTGGCTGTGAGTAAGGGATTAGAGAAAAGAAAGCTGGCATCAGATGTGTTGGATTATTTGGAAGATGAAAGCGGTACTGAAACTAAGGAAAATGAAGTGAAGCTCATCCCGGTAGACAAACTTGTACCGTTCCATAATCATCCGTTCAAATTGTATGAGGGACAGAGACTTGATGATATGGTGGAAAGTATCAAAGAGCATGGTGTGATGATACCGATACTTGCTAGGATGTATAAGGGTAAGTTGGAAATCTTGTCTGGTCATAACAGATTAAATGCATCTATCAAGGCAGGACTTAGTGAAGTACCGGTAATTGAAAAGATAGGACTTTCCGAAAAGGAAGCATATACCTATGTGATTGAAACTAACCTTATACAGAGAGGATTTTCAGAGCTGTTACCATCCGAACAGGCGGCAGCCTTAGAAATTGAATATGATAAGGTAATCAGTCAGGGCAAAAGAAATGATATTATCCGTGAGATTGAGAAGCTAAGCGGTATTGAATCAACCTCTGGTCAATCTGACCAGAAGTTAGATAAGCGTGATGCTATCAGTAGTGAATATGGTATGTCCGGTAGTAAGATGGCAAGGATGCTTAGAATCAATCATTTGGTACAGCCATTTAAGGATATGGTGGATGCAAATGCCATAAATAAAGGTGCATATTTCCATATTTCTTTCATGCCAGAGGAACAGCAGTTGTGGGTGTTCCATGCAGTAAATGATTATGGCTATAAAATCAGTGAGGAAATAGCTAAATTGTTCCGGGACAGTGAGGAAACATTAACAGAGCAGGTGGTAAGAGATACGATTGATGATTTGGTCAATGGTAAGAAAACAGAAAAGAAATTCCAGAGCGTGAAGCTCCAAACGGCTGTATATCAGCGGTATTTCCGTGAAGTAGAGCCAAAAGAAGCAGTATCCATTATAGAAAAGGCACTGGAAATGTATTTTGCAACAAAATAGGTTATAACAGAGAGCGTTTTGTCTTAGGGCAGGATGCTCTTTTTTTGATAGGAGGCAGGGATGTATTCACAAGAAGATGCAGACAGAATGTGCAGAGAACGGCAACAATATCTGGAGCTAATCCATAAGAATATTGAATACCCATTTCTGCTACAAGAGTATAGGAAAGAGGAACTGGATGAGCTGGTTGAACTTATGGTAGATACCATTTGCAGTCAGAGGTCAGTAATCCGCATTGCCGGGGATGATAGACCTAAAGAGGTAGTGAAGTCCCGGCTACTGAAACTGGACTACGGACACATTCGGTATGTGCTTGATAGTCTGAATAAGAATTGTTCAAAGATAAGGAATGTAAAGCAGTATCTACTTGCTGTTTTATATAATGCACCACTCACGATAAATAACTATTATCAGCAGTTGGTCAATCATGATATGGGAGGTGGTTTCTAATGAAACTGTGGTTATGGGAAAGGGTGCATCCACCCTATCAAGTGGATAGACACCCGGTATCAAAGAGGAAAGGAGGAAACCCATGCAGGATGAAATCAATGAGAAAGTGGTAGCTTTGGTGGTAAACAATGCCAAAATGGGTGCATCAGAGCTACGCAGGGCGTTGGAAAAATATCTTGCTGACCAGAAAGCAAAACAGCCTACCGGGGATGTTGTGAAACATGGGAAGCAGTCCATAGCAAAACTGATGGAGCAGAATACCGGACTTACAAATCTTGAAATCACAGATGGAAACATCAAAGATTTTGAGAAGACAGCCCGGAAGTACAATATTGATTTTGCACTCAAAAAGGATAAGTCAGTAGACCCACCTAAGTACATTGTCTTTTTCAAGGCAAGGGATGTGGATGTCATGACGGAGGCATTTAAGGATTATACGAAAGTAAATCTGAAAAAGTCCCAGATGAAACAATCTATCCGAAAGAAGCTGTCAAAGGCTATGGAGGCTGTGAAGAACATGAGGCAGCGTGAAAAGGTCAAGACAAAGGACAGGGGGCAAGACAGATAATGAAAAAGGATATTAAGAAACTAATTATCCTCAATCTGCCGTTTGTGTTCGTGTGGTACTTTGCTGACAAAATCAGCTGGCTTTACCGTATGGTGGATGCGCCTAATGCCGGGATGAAGATATATGGATGTACCATGTATCTTTCAAGTGCATTTGCAAATCCACTACCCAGTTTCCATCCGATAGACATACTTGTTGGTGTTGCGCTTGCACTGGTGTTAAAACTGGCACTGTATATGAAAAGCAAAAACGCTAAGAAGTTCAGGCAAGGAGAGGAATACGGTTCTGCAAGATGGGGTAAACCAGAGGACATCAAGCCTTATATGGATGATAATCCGGAGCAGAATATCATTCTTACCCAGACAGAGGGGCTGACCATGAATAGCCGCCCTAAAATGCCGAAGTATGCAAGAAATAAAAATGTTCTTGTAATCGGTGGTTCTGGATCAGGTAAGACAAGATTTTTTGTAGAGCCAAATATCATGCAGATGCATAGCTCCTATGTGGTAACTGACCCCAATGGTTACAATATAAGAGGATAGAGAACCGAAGCGTGTTACATATCTA
>UQZF01000084.1 GCA_900545455.1 uncultured Eubacteriales bacterium | reverse complement strand
CCTCCATTCTAGGCTTCTTACCTCTGTGTTTGCCCGCCCTAACCTGACTCATATCATTCACTTTGGAATGTGCGTTTATCTTCTGTACTCTAAAACGTTCAAATGCTCTTTGTCCGAATTCTGATTTGAGAAAATCTGAAATATCCTCCGACATCGCCATCTGTTCTCGCTCCATCAAGTCTGCTTCACGTTCCACCAGTAATCTTTCCTGCTGTCTGATTTCCGCCTGCATATTACGAACGACATATTCCAATTCCAAGGCTTCTTTTTGCAGTCTGACAATATCTTTTTTGGCACTCTTTACCTTAAGTTCCTCAACAGATCCCAGTGATTTTTTTTGTGAGCCATCCATATAATGAACATGAAAAATTTCCATTGTAAGATTATCCACATCTACATGAAACTTCTTCATGCTAAGCGGTGTGGGAAAGAATTTGGCAGAGCACAGTTTGGCTTCTTCTCCCTCTCCAACTATCGGAATAACAAACATATGCATGTGTGGTTTACTTTCAACACACTCTCCGGTTCTGACATCTGTGTACGTATGAATTTCGTCAAAGTGAAAATATGTCCCTAAAAATTCTGCTTCCGGATAATTTTTGTGGATAATGTCCTGAATCCCCTGCACCCATTGTTCCCGTTTTGCACTATCAGTATATGCTCCTTCTGGCAATACTCCTTCAATCGCATATGCGGTTACTCTGTCGATGCGTGTATTCGGCTTATTGGGTCTACTATCCAGATCCGCAAGCATATCATCATACCTCTTACATACTTCCTCATATGATGAAGCCATCTGCGAGTTATTCATGGTTAAATCCTTATTGATATCCATGTTTGAATGGTTTGTTTTAAGCCGAATCTCTCTATCATTGTGACGGAGTAAAGGTTTAAGTTCATTCTGTTTTAATTTCATTAAATTTAGTGAAGCCATCTTCATCACTCCTCTGCTTTTCTATGGTGGGCCAATTTGTGCCCAATAAATGGTCCAAATTGGTCCAAAATAAAGATGTAGCACCTTACATCTCTGCAAGCAGAGATACGGTGCCAAAGGGGTCTACTCCCCTTTGGATTCCCCAAAACCGGAGCCGCCTTCGGCTTTTCCGGTTCCTACAGACGACTCCTCTAAGACCTTAATCACAAAGTCTCTGTTCTCCAGAATCATCTTGCGAAACTTCGCCTGTTCCTGCCGAGCTTCCTTCTGCTTTCTCTGCAGAGCCTGCAACATTTCGATATCTCTTTTTGACATATTTAGCGCCATAGCGACTACCTCCTTTCTGATTCCGGACAAAATAAAAACCACCCAAAATCGGAATAACAGCCACAGAATGGTTTTAGCCAAAACAACAAATCTTTATCACCTGTTGTTTGACTTTTTTGCTCTGTAAACTGTCCGATTTGGGTGGTAAGGTCAGGTATGCGTCACCCGACTTTATTCTCATATAATAAAAAACTAACTATATTATTTCCCACACCGTTCATGGCACTTTCGGTAAATAACCACATCCGCTTCATGCGCGACATCACTTTGCCGGTAAATGTCAGTGAAGTCCACTGCCTTAGCAGCGGGGCATCGTTTCGGTCTGCCCTGAACCTGTAAATGGATTCACATATCAGAATGACAACTTACCAGCTTCTGATACTGAATCGCTTCCTCCTTTAACAATCAAAGAACAAAATCATTGTTCCTTTTACTATAGTAAATACACTATTAGCGAAGCAATGTCAAGCGGTTAAACAAACATTTTTCGTATCTTCAAACTGCCTTATATATTATATAATATACAATTCCAAACAAGATTTTATAAATTTTTAATATTTTCTTTTCTAGTCATTCCTTCTGACCTTCCGCTATACCAACTGCATCACCCACAGCGAATTCGAAAATCGATTTCGCGTTTTATGCGAACAGGTTCGCATCCTATTTTTATAAAAACGAGAGGGGGGATTTATATGTCCAGTTGCAACTATGGGCCCGACTACAACTATACGGGTACAGCTCCACAGATTTCCTTTATTGCAAAAACGGGGGAACGGCTGACTACCCCCAAGATGGTCTATGACTATTTATCCAAAAGGATTTGCAAACAAGATGCAGCCATCAAAGCGGCCAGCCTCTTTCTTTTTAAGCATGTGAATCATTTTGGGAAAACGAGGGTTTCTCTCTTCTGCGGTCCCACTGGTTCCGGAAAAACATATCTATGGGATGTAATCAGGCAGAACCTCTTTCCACATATTATTTTTGTCAATTCTGCCAACATTACAAGATCAGGATTTACAGGCCCCAATATCACAGACAATCTATCAAAAATCAATCCGCATTCACACTGGGCTCCGATTTTCATTTTTGATGAAATAGATAAGTTGGTACAGCCATCCTATACCTCCCGCAACGAAAACGTTTCGCAGGGAATCCAGTCTGAACTTCTGGCTTTGATACAACCCAGCAATGAAGAGGTGACAGTAGGAAATGGGCAGCATCCATTCAAGGTTAATCTTAAGGCGTGTTCGTGGGTATTATGCGGCTCCTTTGCGGTAGCAGCGGAGGATATTGTTGCAAAGAAAAAGACTTCCGGTCTCGGATTTAATGCTGTAAAGCAGACCCCAAAGGCTTACGAGGAAGAGCTTACCCTGCAAAATCTGATAGATTTTGGCATGATTCCTGAGCTGGCAGGACGTGTGGATGAAATAATCAACTTACGTCCAATCACTCTTGACGATTACAGAGCTGTCATTAAAAGCCAGTCTGCTTCCCCTATCCAACAGATCGAAGAAAGTTATCATCTCGAGTCCGGCTATATCAGGAAGCATATCCTTAAGAAATCCGATCTGGATGCTATTGCTGAAACAGCATTCCAAAGCGGGCTTGGCATGAGGGCTGTCAATTCCAAAATACAGGAGCAAGTCAATAACTACATTTTTAATAACTACGAGAAAATATACCCTGACCGTATTGCCTCGTACGAAAGTCCGCTGTAATCTTTCCGGCTTTTTCAGTGTATTTATTTTACTATAAACATTTTTATACAAATGGAGGAATTAACATGACAAGAGATGTAAAATTTGAAGCAGAACTGGTTAAACGCCTTGAGGAACATTATGGGGCAGATTATGAAATTGAGATAAGAGATGTAATTAAACTCTCCCAGAAGCCGCTTCGCGGCCTTACAGTTAAAAGAAAGGATGAAAACATTGCACCGACAATTTATCTGGATTATCTTGCCGGGATGGATGTGCACGAATCCTTAAAAAGAATTTATGACATTATCGAAAGTTCTGACAAAAGCAGAGTGCATTTTAATATGGAATCCTTTACGGACTGGGAAACTGCAAAGCAGAAAATTCATGCGAGGCTTGTTAGTGCTGACGACAGCCTTTTGAGCGAACTGCCGCACCGGAATTATCTGGACCTTGCTATTGTGTACTATTATGTTGTTGACACGGAAGAAGATTTCGGGCGTGGAAGCATAACAATCCGGCTTGAACATCTTTCCCATTGGGGTGTAGGCGAATCCGAGCTCTATGAGGCTGCAAAAGCCAACGCAGAAGCAGAGGGGTATACTACAGAAAATATAATGGATATTTTGCAGGAAGCATGTGGAGTAGGTTCAACTGTATGCACCGATAACAGCCCTTCTGTATCGGACAATTCCATGTACGTCATTTCCAACCATGCCAAATTTTATGGGGCAACCGCTTTGATTTTTGCAAAAGAGTGCTTCAAGGCTCTTGCCGAAAAAATGGGCAGCAATCTGTATATTCTCCCCTCAAGCCAACATGAGCTTATCGCCATAAGCGAAGAAATCGCAGACCCACAAGCTCTTAAGGAAATGGTTTTTGATGTCAACAATTCAAATGTTGATGAAAAAGATCGTCTGAGTTACTGTGTCTACAAATTTTCCCGACAGACAGAGACCATAGATGTCGCTGCCTGAATATCCCTTATCAGCGGTTTCCCGGAATGCTCCGGGAGACCGCTTTTTTTATCTGAAATGTAGTATAAAAATGGTTGATTCTTACTTACTTCTTTCTTATTTTGTAAAAGAAATTACGCCACAACCTTAGCAGACTTTAGCACAACGATTTGGTTCAATCAGAATTTGATTAAGAAGAATATAAATATTAGTGCCACAAACCATAAAAATATAGACTTGTGGCACATAGTACATAATATTTGTTGATTTGATTGTAAATGTTTACTTAGTTGCAGCTACAATGCTTACCTCAATAGGCTGCTCTGTTGTTGCATCGAAAGTGATATCAACCGTAGTTCCGGATTCCGTGAGCCAAGTAAGCACAACATTACCAGAAGTATCCAATGTGCCGGAAGTCGGAGCGTTGGTTTCTACAACATCAGCAAGCTTTGAATTAACAGTAATCGAATCAGCTATAGTAGTCAGAGTATTGCAATAACTATCATTTTCTTTGCTAATGCTATATGAAAATGCGGTAACCTCACAGTCGCCAAATGCCCACTGATCTGAATAATTTGTGACTTCAATGATCTGATCGTATCTGCCAAAAATTTCACGTATCTCATATGGTGAAAGAACAGTATAATACTCTAACTCCCCTGGTTCTTTTGGATCATGATGTACATTTTCTAACAATTCAAATGTTTCTTTTAATGCAGTGGGATGCTCATAATCAGAGACAATCCAAGTAGGTTGTCCCGGATCAAGCATTTCGCAATTCATTCCAGACATACAAGTTTGCGGGTCATCAACTAACCAACGACATGATCCCACCATGAGACCATCCGTGAAGTATCTTCCACTAAAATCCCAACCAGTGAAAATACCGCCGCAAAGTCTATCTTCTGAGTTATTATTATCAAACGCGCTCGCTGTTACAACTGAGAGTTTAGCTGGCACAGTTGGTGATGCAAAATACTCATTCTCCGATTCACAGACAATACTAAAACCGGCCATGCTATCCGGTGCAGTAGCAGCATACTCAAAGCCGTAATACTTATCTATAGTATCGGCTGTTAGTTCAACAACTTCAGGCTCTTCTACTTTTTTTTCTACGCTTGTTTCCTCTGCGGATTCCTCAACAATTGTTTCCTCGATAGAATCTTCAACAGTTGTTTCCTCTGTTGCTGTTTTCATGGCATCAGTTTCATCAGAGTCTTTTTTATCGCCACTGCATGCAGCAAGACTGAGTGCCATAAGAATTGTTAATGTAACGGTTAATAGTTTCTTTCTCATTTTTAAGATTCTCCTCTCTCTTTCAGCACTTCAATTTGAAATATGATTTACTTGTATATGAGTTTTGAGCCGTTATAACTAAAATAAAATCCATTTTATCCCCAGCTTTCTGCTCGACATACACAGATCCATTATTGTACCTTTTACTCATCCCCTGTTCTCTTTTATATTTCCTGTTTGTCCGTCATATGATGTACAAACAGAATAATTGTACATCATTTGTTGTACACTGTCAACGAGGTGATGTAATGGGATATTATCCAAGAATTAGGGATTTAAGAGAAGATAAAGATCTGTCTATTAGAGAGCTTGCGGATCTGCTTCACATGCACAGAACCACATATTATAACTATGAGACAGGCAAGCGAGAATTACCCTTCGAGTTGGCAGTTACTCTTGCTAAATTCTACGATGTATCTTTAGACTATATTGGCGGCTTGACGAATAATACAACTCCACCACACAAAAGATAAAATGCGACAAAAGGCTTGATTTTCCTTCTGTCGCATTTATTTTTGAACGTGTTCTCTATATTTGGTCGTAAATTGGTCGTAAATCTCGACTCTTATTCGCTGAAACCCTTGATTTTACTAGCTTTATTTCTCCAAACTCTTCATTGTTGGGAAGAGAAGAACATCTCTTATCGCAGGGCTGTTGGTCATCATCATAACCATACGGTCGATACCGAAACCGATTCCGCCCGTAGGTGGCATACCGATGCTGAGGGCATTTAAGAAATCCTCATCTGTGTGGTTAGCCTCGTCGTCTCCTGCTGCAAAAAGCTCCTCCTGCGCTGCGAAACGTGCTCTCTGGTCGATAGGATCATTGAGCTCGGAGTAAGCATTTGCCATCTCCCAGCCGTTCATGAAGAACTCGAAACGCTCAACATACTCAGGATTCTCCGGCTTCTTCTTGGTGAGCGGAGAAATCTCAATCGGATGATCCATAACAAATGTAGGCTGGATTAAATGTTCCTCTACGAACTCCTCGAAGAAGAGATTTAAGATGTCGCCCTTCTTGTGGCGCTCCTCGAATGCCACGTTCTTTTCCTTTGCCACAGCTCTTGCTTCCTCAAGAGTGTGAATCTCATTAAAGTCTACGCCTGAGTACTTCTTAACGGCATCAACCATTGTGATTCTCTCGAAAGGCTTGGAAAGATCCATCACGTTCTCACCGTAGGTGAGAAGTTCCGAACCTGTTACCTCCTTAGCCACATAGCGGTAGAGGTTCTCCGTGAGATCCATCATGCCGTGGTAGTCTGTGTATGCCTGATATAACTCCATGAGTGTGAACTCAGGGTTATGTCTTGTGTCAAGTCCCTCATTACGGAACACACGCCCGATTTCATATACGCGCTCCATTCCGCCTACGATCAATCTCTTTAAATATAACTCAAGTGAAATACGAAGCTTGAGGTCCTCGTCGAGAGCGTTGAAATGTGTCTCGAAAGGTCTCGCTGCGGCACCGCCTGCGTTGGCAACTAGCATAGGAGTCTCAACCTCCATGAAGCCCTGTGTGTCGAGGTAGCGGCGGATTGTGCTGATTACCTTTGAACGCTTTACGAATGTGTCCTTTACATCCGGGTTCATTATAAGGTCAACGTATCTCTGACGGTATCTTGTGTCCGTGTCGGTAATTCCGTGGAACTTCTCAGGAAGAACCTGAAGGGACTTGGAAAGAAGTGTAACCTCCTCCGCATGAATTGAAATCTCGTCCGTCTTTGTTCTGAAAACATAGCCCTTGATACCGAAAATATCACCTATATCGGACTTCTTAAAGTCAGCGTAGGACTCCTCACCAACGGCATCCTTTGCGACATAAACCTGAATATTTCCCTTTAAGTCGGCGATGTTGCAGAATGAAGCCTTACCCATAACGCGCTTGAACATCATACGTCCCGCGATGGAAACCTCGATAGGGCTTGCATCCATGATTGCTCGTCTCTCGTTGTAGTCCTCGTTGATCACATCCTTAGCCTGCCGCTCGTCAAGTCCCTCTGTCGAAGGTCTCACTCTGCCTGCAAGAAGCTCAGCCTCGTGGTCATTGTAAAGCTTCTTAACCTCATCGGTGTGATGAGTCTGATTAAACTTGGTAATCTTAAAAGGATCCTTTCCTGCCGCCTGTAAAGCTGCAAGCTTCTCCTTCCTTACTCTTATAAGTTCGTTAACATTCTGGCTGGAGACATTCTCCTGAGCCTGTGTGTTATTCTCTGCCATTTAATAAATCTCCTGTTATCTGCTTTTAGTTGTTCTCTGATCTTCTGATTGAGAGAATCTTGTAGCTGATGTCTCCGGCAGGAGCCTCAACCTTAACTTCGTCACCTATTCTTGCGCCCATGAGAGCCTTTCCGAGAGGGGATTCGTTGGAAATAAGTCCCTCAAGACTCTTTGCCTCTGTAGAGCCGACAATCTTATACTCCAATGTCTCATCGAACTCGATGTCAAGAAGCTCAACCGTACATCCGATGCTGATCTTATCTGCATCAACATCCTCACCTGCAACAACCTCTACATTCTTTAAAATTGCCTCTAATTCATCTATTCTTGCCTCAATGTCACGCTGCTCATCCTTAGCTGCATCGTACTCTGCGTTCTCGGATAAGTCACCCTGCTCTCTTGCTTCCTGAAGCTTCTTTGCTACATCCTTACGTCTTACAACCTTCAGATCCTGTAATTCATCCTGAAGCTTTTTCATTCCCTCGTAAGTCATGACTATTTTCTTATCTGCCATAATAAAACACCTATACCTTCCCGATTTTGTGTACAAAATATTGTAACACGACTGTTTTAGGGCATATTAGCCCATTTCAATGCACCGTATTATAATATAATAAAAAGTAAATGTCAACCTTTGCATTCACTAATTTCGTCTTATAACCCTTTACTCCGTGAGCTTTTCATCCAGAAGCGCAAAGAGCTCATCCATCGTCTCCGTCATGTTGACTTCATTTCTGAGTGCTGCCGAATCCTTAAGCCCCGTCGTGTACCATGCAACGTGCTTTCTCATCTCGCGGATTCCGAGATATTCGCCCTTGTATTTGAGCTGCAGCTCGGCGTGCTTTTTTATCATTCTCTTGATTTCATTGACATCCGGCTTTGGCGGAAGCACTCCCGTCCTGCGGTACTCGTTGATTCTCGAGAAAATCCAAGGGTTGCCCCTCGCACCTCTGCCAATCATTACTCCGGCGCAGCCCGTCTGCTGTTCCATAGCAATCACATCCTCCGCACTGCACACATCGCCGTTGCCGATTACCGGAATGTTCACCCTCTCGACAACCTGCCTTATAATATCCCAGTCAGCCTTACCCGAATAGAACTGCTCCCTTGTTCTTCCATGAACGGCTACCGCCGCACCGCCCGACTCCTCGACGATGTGTGCAATCTCAGGTGCATTTACCGTCTCATCGTTAAATCCCTTTCTTATCTTGACAGTCACGGGCTTTTTTACCGCCTTTGCCATGCTCTCGACTATCTGACCGACGAGAACCGGATTCTTCATGAGTGCAGAGCCCTCTCCGTTGTTCACGATTTTCGGCACAGGACACCCCATATTAATGTCAAATATGTCAAAAGGTCTGTCCTCAAGCCTTTTCGCCATATCAGCCATAATCTGCGGGTCAGAACCAAAAAGCTGAAGTGATATGGGATTCTCTCCCGGCTCCACCTCCAGAAGTGCCTCCGTATTTTTATTATTGTACAGAATTGCCTTTGCACTCACCATCTCCGTGTATAACAGTCCGCAGCCCTGCTCACGGCAGAGAATTCGAAATGGCAGGTCTGTTACCCCTGCCATCGGTGCGAGCACAAGATTATTATCTATATTTACATTTCCAATCTTCATGTTTCCTCACAAATCATTTCATTGTCAAAGCAATCAACAGTTCTTCGCATATATGAGCTGCAGACCTTTCAGCGTAAGTTCATTGTCATATATCTGTATGCTGTCGGTGTTCTCACTAATCAGCCTTCCGTAACCTCCGGTTGCAACGGTCTTAATATTCTCAAGTCCCGTCTCTTCCTTAATCTTTCTGATTATATACTCTGTCTGACCGATATACCCGTATACCAGTCCCGCCTGCATGCTCGTTACCGTATTCTTCGCAAGAATACTCTTAGGCTTAACTATCTCAATCTCAGGAAGCTTTGCCGCATCGCACCAGAGCGAGCGTGCACTGCTTGCAAGTCCCGGCGATGTTATTCCCGCTGTGAACACGCCGTCCTCAAGTATCACATCGTAAGTCGTAGCCGTGCCAAAGTCCATCACAATCACAGGTCCGCCGTACAGCTCGTATGCCCCGACGGCATCCACTATTCTGTCAGGTCCGATTTCCTTCGGATTATCGCAGGACAGACGAATTCCCGTCTTAATTCCCGGCCCTACGATTATCGGTTGCCTGTTAAAATACTTAATCATGGCATTCACAACAGAGTGCATGACATTAGGAACAACCGAGCTGATAATCACATTCTCAATATCTTCCGCACCAAATCCTCTTGTTCTTAAAAGCTCGATAAATACAATTCCGTACTCGTCGGATGTCCGCTGCAGCTTTGTCGTTATTCTGAATGTAGCCTCAAGCTTTTTTTTCCTGAATACACCCACCGTAAAATTGGTGTTGCCAATATCAATCGCTAAAAGCATACGCTCCTCCTACACATCCTCGTCGAGAAAGAATACCTTAAAATACAATTCAAGCGACTGTAGCAGATCCGCCTTTTCATTTCTGATCTGCTTAATCTTTAGCGCCGCTCCTATCTCATCGTAGAGAATATCCTCCTCTGCAGCCTCAGTTTTAATCTGAAGAGTTCCGTTCTCATCATACTCAAGTATCATGATGCCGCCAACATCCTCCGTAAAGAGCACGCACATAATTTTTAATTCATTCTTGATATGCTCAGGGAGCCCATTAAAGTCCTGATTGAGATAATACTTCTTCTCATACGCATTTGAAACGCATAATACCACATTATCCTCGTAATACATTCTAAATCCTCACTTTGTTATATTTATCAAACATACCCGTAAAGACCGCGCACCGACACCTCGCCGGAGCGTATATCCTTGACATTGCCGTCCGCGTCCTTCACCATAAGCTCACCCTGCGGGTTAATTCCGATTGCCGTGTATACTTCCTCGGAATCATTCGAGATAATCCTCACCTGATTTCCGGCGTTTGCAAGCATGCTGTTGTACTCATCCATTATGAGAGACAAATCTCCCGCCTTTATAAATTCATCGTAATACTGCTCAAAATATCTGCCGACCGCTTCAATAACAGCAGCTCTCTTCACCTGTTTTCCCGACTCGATAAAAAGCGATGACGCCGTCTCCTTAATCTCGTCAGGGAACTCCCTGTTGTTGGCGTTTATTCCGATTCCTATGACAACATAGTTAATCTGTGTCATCTCTGCAGACAGCTCGGTGAGCATGCCGCACACCTTCTTTTTGTTGACAACAATGTCATTAGGCCACTTAATCTGCGACACCAGCCCTGTAGTCT
>UQZF01000083.1 GCA_900545455.1 uncultured Eubacteriales bacterium | reverse complement strand
CTACAAAAATTCCCCCTGCCCCAGCAAGTCCTCACAGACGATATACTTGATAACAAGGGGATAATTTTAAATATTAGAACTCAAACTTCTTCTCAAAGTATGCCTTGAGGTCAGCGATTGCAACTCGCTCCTGCTCCATCGTGTCACGGTCACGGACTGTAACACAGTTGTCTGTCTCGGAATCGAAATCATAAGTGATACAGAAAGGAGTACCAATCTCATCCTGACGTCTGTATCTCTTACCGATGTTGCCTCTGTCGTCGAACTCGCAGTTGTATACCTTAGAGAGCTCTGTGTAAATCTTCTCGGCACCCTCGTTGAGCTTCTTAGAAAGCGGGAGCACACCAATCTTCACAGGTGCGATTGCCGGATGGAAATGAAGAACGGTTCTCACATCTCCCTCGCCGATTTCCTCCTCGTCGTAAGCTGCGCAGAGGAATGCAAGTGTCACACGGTCAGCACCGAGTGACGGCTCGATAACGTAAGGAATATACTTCTCCTTAGTCTCATCGTCAAAGTATGACATATCCTCGCCTGACACGGTCTGATGCTGTGTAAGGTCGTAGTCTGTTCTGTCCGCGATGCCCCAGAGCTCGCCCCAGCCGAATGGGAATAAGAACTCGATGTCGGTTGTTCCCTTAGAATAGAAGCAGAGCTCCTCAGGGGAGTGGTCACGCAGACGCATCTCGTCCTCCTTGATTCCGAGTGAGAGTAACCAGTCACGACAGAAGCCTCTCCAGTACTGAAACCACTCAAGGTCGGTTCCCGGCTTGCAGAAGAACTCAAGCTCCATCTGCTCGAACTCTCTTGTACGGAAAGTAAAGTTACCCGGTGTAATCTCGTTACGGAAGGACTTACCGATCTGTCCGATACCGAAAGGAACCTTCTTTCTCGATGTTCTCTGAACATTCTTGAAGTTGACAAAGATACCCTGTGCCGTCTCAGGTCTTAAATAAACCGTGTTCTTGGCATCCTCGGTAACACCCTGGAAGGTCTTGAACATAAGGTTGAACTGTCTTATATCCGTAAAATTATGCTTGCCGCATGAAGGACATGGAATGTTCTTCTCGTCGATAAAGCTCTTCATCTGCTCCTGGCTCCAAGCGTCAACCGAGCCCTCAAGCTCATACTTATTCTCTGCACACCAGTCCTCGATGAGCTTATCCGCTCTGAAACGCTCGTGGCACTCCTTACAGTCCATAAGAGGATCTGCAAAGCCGCCGAGATGTCCCGATGCAACCCATGTCTGAGGATTCATAAGGATAGCGCAGTCAACTCCGACATTGTACGGGCTCTCCTGAACGAACTTCTTCCACCATGCCTTCTTTACATTGTTCTTGAGCTCAACTCCGAGATTACCGTAATCCCAGGTATTTGCAAGGCCGCCGTAAATTTCGGAGCCCGGATATACGAAGCCTCTCGCCTTGGCAAGGGCTACAATCTTTTCCATTGTCTTTTCCATAATCTTCCTCACTTCCGCAAATTTTTGCATTTTTTATTCACATTTTTCGTGCATGTGTAGAATTTTACAACACATTTGTCATAATTGCAAGGCATAACCGCTCTAATTATCCACAATCTCGAGCATATCGAGCGATTTCATCCTCTTATCAACATAGGCATCCACACACCTGTGCATAACCTGTGTGAGCTCTGCCAAGACCTCCTCCTTCACCGTGAAGGAGTAAAGCTTATCAATCGGCGTGCTCACCGTAAACTGAAGTGCATAGAGTGTTGCGGGTGAAATTTCCATGACGCCCTTCCGGTCGCGGCACGATGCGCACACAACCCCGTTCTGCAAAATGGAAAATCCCGTCAGGTTCTCCGTCGAGCCGCACGCGCTGCAACAGAAAAATTCAGGATACTGACCGTTTATCACGAGCTGCTTTAACTCATACACAGCTCGCACAAGCTTATTTGGAATCCTTGCGTCCAAAAGAGCCTTCATCGTGTAGTACAAAAGCTCAAGCATCGCCCTCTCATCCTCGTTCTCACGCGCGAAATAGTCCGCAAGCTCAAGAAAATAATACCCGTAGCACGCCCCGCAAAGGTCGTCGGCAAGCTCCCTGAAATAATTCTTTATCACAGCCTTCTCGACCGTGTATGAATTTTTCCCGGGATAGATATAGAAGGTTCCGAACGCAAAGCTCTCACACGGCGCCATAAGCGCATTGCCGGGCTTTCTCGCGCCCCTCGCAAACGCGCTTATCTTGCCAAGCTCCTTGGTAAGCAGCACAACTCTCTTATCGTATTCACCTATAGGTCCAGATGCTATGACCATCCCGGTCACTTCAATCAACTCTGCCATAATTACTTTTTCAATGCCTTCTCGTCATAGCCGTAGTTCTTCATGAGGAGGTCGTTGTCACGCCACTCCTTTTTAACCTTAACCCAGAGCTTCAGGTTGACCTGCATCTCCATCATGCGCTCTATCTCAAAACGCGCGGCGGAACCAATTTTTTTGAGCATCTCCCCGCCCTTTCCGATTATGATACCCTTATGTGATTCCCTCTCACATATAATGGTCGCATCAATGTCGATAATGTTGCTGCCGTCAAGTCTCTCCTTCATTCTCTCGATTGTGACGGCGATTCCGTGAGGAATCTCATCACTGAGACAGCGCAGCGCCTTCTCCCTTATGAGCTCCGCCGCAATCTGCTTCATCGGCTGGTCTGTCACGGTGTCCTCATCGTAGTACATAGGACCGTAAGGAAGATACTTAAAAATTGCATCAATAAGGTCATCCGTGTTCTGCCCCTTGAGAGCCGATACAGGCACAATCTCATCAAAATGTACAATATTCTTGTACGCATCAATAAACTTTAAAATTTCTTCCTTCTTCACCGTATCAACCTTGTTGATTACAAGAATCACAGGTTTCTTGCAGTTTTTAAGATTTGCTGCTATCTGCTGCTCTCCCGCCCCGATATAGGTCGTAGGCTCCACAAGCCAGAGCACGACATCGACATCGTTCATCGTCTGCTTTGCAGCGTTCACCATGTACTCACCGAGCTTATTCTTAGCTTTGTGGATACCCGGAGTGTCGAGAAATATTATCTGTCCTCTCTCCTCCGTGTACACGGTCTGAATCCTGTTTCTTGTAGTCTGCGGCTTGTTGGACGTTATAGCAATCTTCTGTCCTATCAGCCTGTTCATCAGTGTTGATTTTCCGACATTCGGGCGTCCTATGAGTGCCACGAATCCTGTCTTTAATTCTGCCATTTTATCCTCATTTCCATCTGATTAAATGTTAAGCAAGAGGCTCGATCACATCGAACATATCCTTTGCTTCGTTTATCTTATCTTCGTTTCCGACAACACAGAAATATCCGTCCTCCAAAACTGCCTCAACAATATCCGCAAGTGCACGGATATCGGCAGGTGTTGCGCTGAGTACCTCGTCTCTTTCCTTCTGGAGCATCTCCTCGGTAAGTCCGCTCACATAAGCATCAAATGAGGCCGCGCCCTTTGCAGATGGTGTCTTTGGAATATCAAGATTAGAAATTGTTCCTATCACATACTTAGTCATCTCACGTTCATCCGCCTCAAAGCTTCTTACATACTCAGGAGCCTTCTCATATATCTCGTTGGTCTTTTCAAGGTTAGGATCTCTGTAGGATGTGAACGCTCCGAGCGAGCTTGTGTATGCTCCAAACGAAGCTCCGCAGCCGTATGCTCCACCCTTAACACGAATGTTAATCCAGAGATAATCGCTGTTCATCATGCTCGACAGTATCCTGAGAGCTCCGTTATAGCTTAATCCCTTCTTCGCGTAGTCGCCGACGCGGCATACGAAGTTGACCTGTCCGCTCGTCTTTAACGCAAGTCTTGTCTTTTTAAGCTCCAACGCTCTTTTAACGCTCACAAGCTCCTGCGTATTAAGTGTGTCGATAAGCTCCTTTATAAGTCCGCCTGCAAGCTCGTAGCCCTCATCGTCAGCCGTGTAGGATACAAGCAGATTGCACTTTGCAAAAATCTGCTGTGCCGCCTTCTCCATTTTAACGACGGTCTCTTCCTTCTTCGCATCAAAATTCTTGTAGAGCTCGTCTAAGAAGCTGTAGAAACCTCTTCCGCTGACCTGCTTCTTGACTGCACCACTCTCTGTAATCTGCGCAGCAAGCTCGGCAACGCCGACTGCATTTCCCGTCGACTGCATTCTCGCCTGCATTCCAGCCTTGGTCTCACCGACTATCTCCTTGAGTCTCTTGTAGTCGTCAAGCACGGTATGGTTCATAATCTCCTCGATGAGCTCGGTGAGAGCCGCAATATCCGAGTAGAGTGCCTTTCCTGCAATGTCAAATGAATATCTGTATCCGCTTGACGGCTTTACAAAGCTTGTTCCCGCGGTCGATACGGAAATTCCTCCGGTTCTTATATCCATTGCGTTTGAGAGCTCTATGAAGCTGTACTTCTCCGTTCCGATTGTGCCGAGCACCTTAGAGAGAAGTCCCGCATAAGGAAGAAGCTCATCCTCAACCTTATCCATGTTAAAGCTCAATGTGAGGTATCCTATACCGTTAGTGTTGATGTTGTGGTGAAGAACCTTGACACCGGCAATGTTCTTCTCTGTGTTGTATATCTTTGCAGCCTTCTTCCCTATATCCTCTCTTCTAAGAAGCGGAATGGATTCAAGCTCCTCCTTGGTTGAAGGCTCGCTCTGATACTCTTTAAGTGCCTTGGTATCCTCTATAAGCTTATTGAGTTCGTCAACCGAAAGAGTCTTTTTATATGCCTCGAGCTTCTTTGCCGTAGCTGCTTCCATCTTAGCCGTGTAACCAATCTCAGGCTTTAACACAACAAGCGACGAGTGTGGGTTGTCTAAGAGATACTTTCTTATTAACTGCTCAAAATAATCCGTGTCAACCTGTGTCTTTAAGAAATCATAAACCTCTCCCATCTGCATGTTGAGGAACGGCTTCTTATCGTCGTAAAGCCAGTTGTCGAGCATGTCTATTCCGTACATAAGTCCCTTAGGCCATCTTCCGAAGTCAGCCTCTCTGTATCGGAATTCATTGTAATTGATTCCGGCTCTTAATGTATCCTTGTTGATTCCTTTATCAACAAGTTTCTTTAAGGAATCCTTAATTATCCTGATAAATTCCTCTTCCCTGTCCGCATTGGTGTTGGTCGCCATGATTGTCACCATCGGCTGCATGATGGAATGATCGTATGAACCACTGACATCCTCGCCGATTCCCGCATCAATGAGTGCCTGACGTACAGGTGCTCCCGGTGCATTAAAAAGCGCATACTCGAGCACGGTAAATGCAAGTGAAAGCTTCATATCACCTGCTTCTCCGATTGAAGCATTGTATGCAAGATAAGTCTTATTGTCGGTTCCCTCATCCTCCGTAACAGAGTACACGCCCTCAACTCTGTTCATCTTATCAAAAGCTTTCTGATGAACAAGCACTGAATCAACATCTATCCTGTCATATTTGCTAAGATACTCTCTGTCAAGGTAATTCAGTCTCTCCTCCATATCACAGTTACCGTAAACAAAGATATAACTGTTAGCAGGATGATAGAGTGTGCTGTGGAACTTTAAGAACTGCTCATAGCTCAAATCGGGAATGTACACAGGATCTCCGCCTGACTCGGTAGCATAAGCCGTGTCAGGATAGAGTGAGTTGAGACACATGCGGTACACTCTCTGCGTAGGTGATGAGAAAGCTCCCTTCATCTCGTTGTACACTACTCCGTTGTAGGTGAGCGGCGCGTCAAGGTCTGTGAGCTCGTAATGCCAGCCCTCCTGCTTAAAAATCTGCTCTCTCTTATAGATGTTCGGATGAAGAACAGCATCCATATAAACATCGGTGAGGTTCTTATAATCCACATCATTGCAGCTCGCAATCGGATAAATTGTCTTATCCGGAAATGTCATTGCATTTAAAAATGTATTGAGCGAGCCCTTCATAAGCTCGACAAACGGATCCTTCGCAGGATATTTATCTGAACCGCAGAGCACCGAATGCTCAAGTATGTGGGGAACTCCCGTGCTGTCAGCAGGAGGTGTTCTGAATCCTATACAGAATACCTTGTTCTCATCATCATTGGATACCATAGCAATTCTTGCACCCGATTTCTTATGTCTGAACAGGTAGCCTATGGCAGAAATATCGTCGAGCTTCTGCTCCATAACAAGTTCATAGATTTCGCTGTTATAATTCATTATAAATAATCTCCATTCCGGGAACGCGCGTTCCCTGCTGTAATAAAGCATACCATGTGCTTAATTTTACCACTAACCATATATTCAATGCAAGAAAAAATACAGCCGGAGCGATGGACTTGTTTCCGGCTGTATTGTACATGTATTTATCTGTATGTTCCCTTTATAATCGGTGACAGAGGCTTGTATATGAACAAGGTCACTATAACGCTCACCATCGCCTTGACAAATGTAAACGGTAGGTTGAACACGATGAGTGCTTGCAGAAGCGTCGTCACACCCGGAAGAATCGCCGTGTACATGCCGACGATAACCTCCATCGGAAATGCGAGCTTATCGTAAAGTGGATATATTATAAAGTAGTTAGAAACCACTCCGACAAGTGCCATGATAACAGCTCCCGATATAAGTGCAGCCACAGCTCCTTTCTTTGTCTTATGCTTCTTATATATAAGACCTATCGGCACAACGAACGCAACTCCGAGTATGAAGTTGGACAACTCGCCAACCCACATCGTGTGCGAAATTGCAAGGTGCAGAAGGTTTTTTAACAGGCACACAAGCACGCCCGCGACAGGTCCCATCGAAAGTGCCGCAATCACGGCAGGGAGCTCTGAAAAATCCATTGTCAAAAAGCTTGGAACAATCGGAATGTGAAATCCAAAAAGATACAAAACATAAGATACCGCTGTCATCATAGCGGTAACAGTCAGTGTACGTACACTGATAAAAGACTTCTTACTCATTATAGTCCTCCTTAAGGCTTACGCCTTCTTCTTTCATCCGGACTGTACCGTTGGTCTGGGAATTACGCCCAGTCAGCCGCCATAGCGGGTCGCAGACTGTACTGCCAGTCGAGAATTGTACATGGCTGTAATATTACCATGCACTCACTCTGCCCTGAAGGTTGGAGATATTTCCCTAACTTTCAAATGTTATATGCTCTATACATTTGTCCATCGGATGTATAATACCACCTCACTTTGATATGGTCAATATGTCAAGAAATATTTGACGTAACTATTGTCATGTATTATACTGTTTTGTAAATGCTATAAAAGAATATCTATAAAAATTTTGAAGAAATTACCACGAAGAAAGGCACTATTATGAATACAGTAATACGATTCACTTCAACACAGAAGCCCGACGGCGACGAATACAAAAAGATAACCTACTGGAACAGATTTGTGAGAACCAAAGTTGAGACAGTTATAATGCTTGCACTCATCTTACTCAGTATAGGCTGCGGTATCTACAGACTGGCAAGCGGTACAATGGATACCTTCTGGGCAATACTCTGCATAGTATTTTTATTCTACCCTGTGCTGATAATAACACAGTTCAATTCCAGCATACGCTACCATCTCAAGCACCGGGATCCATCCGAGACAGCTCCGTGTGAATTCTGTCTTATGCAGAACGGAATACTCATCGATGTGCCTGAGTACGATGTGCATAATTTCATCCGTTATGATGAATTCACACATGTATACACCAATGTTTTCGGCTTCTACATGATGTTTCAGAAAAGCAAAGTGCTCGTTATGATAAGACATAATGACATTCCTGACGGTCAGAAGGACGCTTTTGAGGATATGATGGTCGCAGGACTCAATACCAATTGCAAAGTAAGTAAATTTTTCTAATTTCACTAAGCAAAAAATGCAAGTCAATATCTTTTTTGATAATGACCTGCATTTTTTATGTCTTAAAATTTATTTTTCGCTCATCTGGCGTTTCACCTGCGACTTAAACAGGCTCCATTCATTTTCATAATCAACAAAATATTTAGGACACTCCTTGCCCGTCACATCGTAATGTCTTATGACATCCTTGTCGGGATTGAGATTGTAGAGAATACAAAGATACGCCGTAAGCTTCACCATCGAATCATAAGTCGCCTGATTATACTTTCCCGTCTCATCCGGATGACATGTCTCAATGGCAATCGTATCCTCATTGCGCGTATTGGAGGCGTAGGAAATCTCATCAAGCGGAACACACTGAATAACCTCTCCTTCCAGGCCGACTATGAAATGACTACTGACAGATGCTTCACCCGTCTCTATTATATTCTCAAAATAGCTCCTGTTCTGCGCCGCCGTTGTCCCCGGATTTCCGACATAGTGCATTACAATGGCATTAACCTTCTCAAGCTCGGTTCCGGGTCTCGAATACGGATTGACCGGAAGTAAGTCCTCATCTATCGTGCTCTTGAACTCATCCGCCCACTCCGGAAGCTCAGGCTCCTTTGGGAGTGTAACAAGATAAACCGACTGAGCCGTGGTCGTCTCCTGCACAGTTTCCGTACTCTCCTGTGCGCCGGCGTTTTTATCTATGCTGTTTTTTCCTATATATACCATAATCAGGAGTACCAGGGCTATCATAGACAGCCCAAATACTCCTGATAAGATTAACATACCTTTTTTCATTCAGGTACCCCTTACAAATTGCGTTTCAATCAGTCTCCCGCTTACTGGTCTACACTGTAATTAGGAGCTTCCTTTGTGATATGAATATCATGTGGATGGCTTTCCTTGAGTGATGCTGCGGAAATCTTGACAAACTGTCCGTTCTCCTTCAGATATGGGATTGTAGGAGCTCCGCAGTAACCCATTCCTGAACGTAAGCCGCCCATAAGCTGGAATACAGTATCCTCAAGAAGTCCCTTGTATGCAACTCGTCCTTCAACGCCCTCCGGAACAAGCTTCTTGGCATCTGTCTGGAAGTATCTGTCCTTGCTTCCGTTCTCCATGGCTGCGATTGAACCCATGCCGCGATATACCTTATACTTACGTCCCTGGAATAACTCGAAGTCTCCGGGTGCCTCGTCACAGCCTGCAAACATGCTTCCCATCATACATACATCAGCTCCGGCTGCGATAGCCTTGGTGATGTCTCCCGAGAACTTGATACCGCCGTCTGCGATTACAGGGATGCCGTACTGCTTGGCAACCTCATATACATCCATAACTGCTGAAATCTGTGGAACACCGATACCTGCAACGACTCTTGTCGTACAGATGGAGCCAGGTCCGATACCAACCTTAACTGCATCAACGCCTGCCTCAATAAGAGCCTTGGCAGCCGCTCCTGTTGCGATATTTCCTGCGATAACCTGAAGGTCAGGATACTTAGCCTTAACCTGCTTAAGTGTAGTGATGATATTCTTGGAGTGACCGTGTGCTGAGTCGATTACGATACAGTCAACCTTCGCCTCAACGAGTGCATCAACTCTCTCCATAATATTCTTGGTGATACCTACCGCAGCGCCGCAGAGAAGGCGTCCCTGCTCGTCCTTGGCGGATAAAGGATACTTAATCTGTTTCTCAATATCCTTGATTGTGATGAGTCCCTTGAGGTTGAAATCGTCATCGACAATAGGAAGCTTCTCCTTGCGCGCCTTGGCAAGAATCTGCTTAGCCTCCTCAAGAGTAGTTCCCTCCTTAGCTGTTACAAGTCCTTCGCTCGTCATGCACTCGCGAATCTTCTTGTCAAAATCCTGCTCGAACTTGAGGTCACGGTTAGTGATGATTCCGACTAACTTTCTTCCCTCTGTGATAGGAACACCTGAGATACGGAACTTAGCCATGAGCTCGTCCGCATCGCGGAGTGTATGTTCAGGTGATAAATAAAATGGATCAGTGATTACTCCGTGCTCGGAGCGCTTAACCTTATCAACTTCCTCAGCCTGAGCCTCTATGGACATATTCTTGTGAATGATACCGATTCCACCCTGTCTTGCCATTGCAATCGCCATTCTGTGTTCGGTAACTGTATCCATACCGGCACTCATAATAGGAACATTCAGTTTAATCTTCTTTGTAAGATTCGTTGATAAATCTACCATATTCGGAGTAACTTCCGAATACTGCGGTACCAGCAGCACATCATCAAAAGTAATGCCATCGCCAATAATCTTACCCATTTTAAATATCCTCGCTTTCTTAATTTTTTATAATTTTAACAATATTAGCAAATACTCATGCAAATGTCAACCGTTCATTTTAAAAAGCTGACAGTTCATCAGTCCACGTGAAGCTGTCTCGGAATAATATCCCTGAGTTCTCTGAGCATTCTCTCGTCAGGCTCTAAAATAAGCTTGATAAGCTCATTATTATTAAGAATTACCATTGCATACTTCTTGTTCTCGGGAATAAGTGATGAATAATCGCATACCTTGAGATTTCTGTTGGCATACTCCTTGATGTATGAAGAATCCTCCGGTGCCATGACCTCAGTCTTTGTAAGGTCATACTCACCCATTCTCTTTCTCTTGGACTTCTTCATAATCTTGTCAACATACATGCTCTTCTCGACGAGCGCATACTCCCACTCCACATCGTTATTCTTAAAATAAAGATAAGTAAGAAAGATTATAACCGCAACCACAAGCACTCCGACATACGGAATGGCAATGAGTGCACATGACAGCACACATACTATGACAAGTAAGGTCTGTATCATCTTAACCTTCTGCGGTGTCCTCCTCTTAACTATCCATTCTGAAAATAATTCTCCCATTACGACCTCCTGAATTCACGCATTTTGCGCAGCATTATTTAATTGATTATACAACAGGCATGGGGAAAATTCAAGGATTGCAAAAATTATAATTCTGTTAAGAAAATCTCTGATAATAGCAAAAGACCTTGAGAAAATTCTCAAGGTCTCAATAAGTGCAGTCGGCGGGACTTGAACCCGCACCCAAGCAATATGGACTAGATCCTTAG
>UQZF01000082.1 GCA_900545455.1 uncultured Eubacteriales bacterium | reverse complement strand
GAACATCTCGAACCTCGAATCCGGCACGGTCTCTTGAAAGACCACCCGGTCCTAATGCGGAGAGACGTCTCTTATGTGTCAGCTCACCTAACGGGTTGTTCTGATCCATGAACTGTGACAGCTGGGAAGATCCGAAGAACTCTTTTACCGCTGCTGTTACCGGCTTAATGTTGATCAGACTCTGTGGGGAAATACCATCTAAATCTAATGTGGTCATTCTCTCACGTACTACTCTCTCTAATCTGGAAAGACCGATACGGTACTGGTTCTGTAATAACTCACCAACTGCACGGATACGTCTGTTTCCAAGATGATCGATATCGTCATCATTTCCGATACCATACTCTAAGTGCATATTGTAGTTGATGGATGCAAAAATATCATCTTTTGTAATATGCTTTGGAATCAGATCATGCACATTCTTTTTGATAGCTTCTTTTAAGTCATCAATATCTGTATGTTCTTCCATTAACTGGGCAAGTACCGGATAATATACTAACTCAGTGATACCAAGATCTTTTGGATTGCAGTCTACATATGCTCTTAAATCAACCATCATAGATGAAAGAACTTTGACATTTCTTGTCTCTGTCTGAATCCATACATATGGAACGGCTGCATTCTGGATATCATCCGCAAGACTTCTTGTTACCTCCGTACCTGCTTCTGCAATGATCTCTCCGGTTGCAAGATTTACAACATCTTCTGCGAGAACATGTCCGTTGATACGGTTCTTTAACATAAGTTTCTTATTAAATTTGTAACGGCCTACTTTTGCAAGGTCATATCTTCTCGGATCAAAGAACATAGCAGAAATAAGGCTCTCCGCACTTTCAACAGTAAGCGGCTCGCCTGGTCTGATTTTCTTATATAACTCAAGAAGACCTTCTTCATAATTCGTTGCAACGTCTTTTCCAAAACTTGCAAGGATCTTCGGTTCCTCGCCGAACAGATCGACGATTTCCTGATTGGTACCGATACCAAGTGCACGGATCAATACTGTAATCGGCACTTTTCTCGTTCTATCAACACGAACATAGAATACGTCATTGGAGTCTGTCTCATACTCTAACCATGCACCTCTATTCGGAATAACTGTACAGGAATATAATTCCTTACCAATCTTGTCATGTCCAATTTCATAATAGATTCCAGGAGAACGCACTAACTGGCTTACAATAACTCGCTCTGCACCGTTGATAACAAAGGTACCTGTAGCAGTCATGATAGGCAGGTCGCCCATAAATATCTCGTGCTCCTTGATTTCCTCTGTCTCCTTATTGTAAAGTCTGACCTTTACCTTAAGTGGTGCAGCATAAGTAGCATCTCGTTCCTTACATTCTTCTATTGAATACTTCACATCATCCTCGCACAATGCGAAGTCTACGAATTCCAGGCTCAAATGACCACTGTAATCCGCAATAGGAGAGATATCCGCGAAAACTTCTTTGAGACCATCCTTAAGAAACCACTTATATGAATCCTTCTGGATTTCAATAAGGTCTGGCATCTCAAGAACCTCATTCCGTCTTGAATAGCTCATACGAATGCTTTTGCCATAATGCATCGGACGTAATCTGTTTTTTTCCATTGACGTTTCACCCCTTGCGTTGATTTTATATGGTTTTCCATAAATTTACACTAATAGGGACTTTCACCCATAATGTAGCATTTTCCAGTCTAACATCAGTTTTTTACGCTGTCAAGCACTTTTTGTCACTTTTTTTAAAATTTTTTATATTTTTTCTATAATTCATTGAATTCAAAAAAGTAAAAAGGCTATGCGTCGCCGCATAGCCCTTTATCGGTAAACTTAAATTACTTAATAGTAACCTTTGCACCAGCCTCTTCAAGCTGCTTCTTAATAGCCTCAGCCTCTTCCTTGCTAACGCCCTCCTTAACTACCTTAGGAGCGGATGTAACAAGATCCTTAGCTTCCTTAAGACCTAAGCCTGTGATCTCACGAACAACCTTGATAACAGGAACACCAGCGCCCTCTGTAAGCTCTACATCGAACTCTGTCTTCTCCTCAGCTGCTGCTGCGCCAGCACCTGCTGCTGCAACTACAACGCCTGCTGCTGCAGATACGCCGAACTCTTCCTCACATGCCTTAACGAGATCGTTAAGCTCTAATACTGTTAAACCCTTGATTACTTCAATAATTTCCTGAGTTGTCATTTTATTTTCCTCCATTTTAATATTATGAGATTTAAAAAGTTAATTATATGCTTCTAAAAGCATCTGCCAATTAAGCCTCTGCGTTCTTCTCTGCAATCTGCTTAAGAACACGAGCAAAGTTGGTAACAGGGGACTGAATGCTTCCAAGGAACTTGGAAAGTAATTCGTCTCTTGATGGGATGGTAGCAATAACCTTGATACCGTTCTCATCATAGTATGTGCCATCAACAACACCGCCCTTTAACTGAAGCTTGTCTGCTGTCTGAGAGAACTGATATAATACTCTTGCAGGTGCAGTTGCATCAGTCTTGGAGATTGCGATAGCTGTAGGTCCTTCAAGGTTCTTGGAAAGTTCCTCAAAAGGAGTATCCTTAACTGCTATGTTGATAAGTGTGTTCTTATATACCTTATAAGTAACACCAGCTTCTCTTAACTGCTTACGAAGCTGTGTATCCTGCTCAACGGTAAGTCCACGGTAGTCAACAACTACAGCAGCTGCAGCACCGTCAAGAGCAGCGCTGATCTCATCAACGATAGGCTTCTTGATCTCTACTTTTGCCATGTTTTCTTCCTCCTATTATATTTCGTTGCTTTGCCATATATAATATAAGAAAAAAGCCCCCCGTAGCCGGAGAGCACACATAAGTCTGGTACTTATATTATCCCTCGGCAGGTGTACTTGGCCTTATATCCGTCCGGATACCTGCTGTCTACGGCAAATTATCACACGACCGCAAGCGGTACATGCGTCGGTTCACATCAATTATGACAGAACCTATATATTACATTCCGTTCGGGATAAACCCGAACGAAATGCATTATATCATTAATATATATCCGGTGTCAACCGTTTTTTCAATAAATCGAAAATACTTACCGAACTGAGAAAGAATTAACCAACGAACTTAGCTGTGTTAACCTTTACACCAGGTCCCATTGTGGAAGCAAGTGTAATGTTCTTTAAGTATGTTCCCTTTAATGATGATGGCTTAGCCTTAACGATTGCATCCATGATAGCCTGGAAGTTGTCTGCTAACTGCTCTTCTGTGAAAGAAACCTTTCCAACTGGAACATGTACAATGTTAGTCTTGTCAAGTCTGTACTCAATCTTACCAGCCTTGATCTCGTTGATAGCCTTTGTTACATCCATAGTAACTGTACCGGCCTTAGGGTTTGGCATTAAGCCCTTAGGTCCAAGTACACGACCAAGACGACCAACAACGCCCATCATATCAGGTGTAGCAACAACTACGTCGAACTCGAACCAGCCATCGTTCTGGATCTTTGGAATGAGCTCCTCGCCGCCAACATAATCAGCGCCTGCTGCCTCTGCCTCATTAGCCTTGTCTCCCTTAGCGAAAACTAAAACTCTTACAGTCTTACCTGTTCCATGAGGAAGAACTACAGCACCACGGATCTGCTGCTCTGCGTGACGTCCGTCACAACCTGTTCTGATATGCGCTTCAACTGTTTCGTCAAACTTTGCAGTTGCTGCCTTCTTAACTAAAGCTACTGCTTCAGCCGGCTCGTAAGCTACTGTACGATCGATTAACTTGGCAGCTTCTGTATATTTCTTACCTTTTTTCATTATTAATAACCTCCTAGTGGTATTTGCGGGGAAATCCCTCCCACGTCTTATGCTCGGCTCATGCCGAAATTGATTTTACACTAATCCTCTACAACGATACCCATGCTTCTTGCAGTACCTGCGATCATGCTTGTAGCTGCTTCAATGGATGCTGCGTTGAGATCCGGCATCTTAAGCTCAGCAATCTTCTGAACCTCAGATCTCTTAATAGTTGCAACCTTAGTCTTGTTAGGAACGCCTGAAGCGGTCTTAATGTTGCAAGCCTTCTTAAGAAGAACTGCTGCTGGAGGAGTCTTTGTTACGAAGCTGAAGCTTCTGTCAGCGTAAACAGTGATAACAACAGGAATAATCATTCCGTCCTGATCTGCTGTTCTTGCGTTGAACTCCTTTGTGAACTGCATGATGTTAACACCATGCTGACCAAGTGCAGGACCAACCGGTGGAGCCGGTGTTGCCTTGCCGCCAGGAATCTGTAATTTGATATAACCTTCTACTTTCTTTGCCATTTTGGCACCTCCTAAATAATGTGGTAATTGCGGGGAAATCCCTCCCACTTCCGAATGCTGTGTATATTATGTACATCGCATCACGGACGCATTAAAAAATGTTACATTTTCTTAATCTCTGTGAAACTTAACTCAACCGGTGTTTCACGACCGAACATGTCAACATTGATTGTAACGCTACGCTTGCCTGCGTTAACGCTCTTAATCATGCCGACTGTCTTGTCCCAGACGCCGCTGGTTACGATGATGCTGTCGCCAACCTTGTACTCCGAATCCGCAGTAGCAAGAATAGCTTCGCTCATTCCTAACGCCTTAATCTCGGCCTCTGTTAAAGGAACAGGCTTAGATCCCGGTCCGACAAAGCCGGTGACGCCACGAGTATTACGGACAACATACCAGGTATCATCATTCATAATCATGTTCACAAGCACATAACCCGGGAACATCTTACGCTGTACCTGTTTCTTGACTCCGTTTCTCTCTTCCTGAACGTCTTCCATTGGTACCAGAACCTCAAGAATCTGATCCTGAAGATGTCTGTTTTCAATTGTCTTTTCAATGTTAGCCTTAACCTTATTCTCATAACCTGAGTAAGTGTGGGCTACATACCAATTTGCCTCTGACATTCCAAATCCACCTTTTCCTTACTTTACTAAGAACCCTAAACCGAAACGAAATACAACATCAATAACGGTTATCAGCACACCTAAAATAACTGAGATAATCACAACCGCTCCGGTCTGCTTACCGACGGTCTCCGGGGTTGGCCACGAGATAGTCTTAAGCTGTCCCTTAAGGCCCTTGAACCAGCTTGACTTCTTAGCCGCCGGCTTCTTACTCTTCTTTTCAGAATCGCCCATAGTTACCTCCAATTACTTTGTTTCCTTGTGTAATGTGTGTGACTTACAGAACTTACAATACTTCTTTGTCTCCATTCTGTCCGGATGTGTCTTCTTGTCCTTAGTCATGTTGTAATTACGCTGCTTGCACTCTGTACATGCCAATGTTATCTTTACACGCACAACTTCCACCTCCAATTAGTTTCTTTTAAAAAATTAGTGTTTTTAAGGCATAAAAAAAAAGCCTTAGCTCTTCCATAGCCAGCTTAGAATATCATAGGACATACCGTTAGTCAAGAGTTTTTTTGAAAAAAGCCGTGTTTATCTGCATTTTTTTCATATTTTCGCCCTATATGACTATTGTACTTCTACTTATTATATGTTATATTTCCGGTATAATATAGAAATATAATAATTTCAACAGAAAACGGATTTTCTTTGAAAGCAATCAATGTAATCATTTTGCCACACGGAGGTGACTTTTTTGATTAACAGTGTATACGATTATTATATCAGTACATACGGCAACAGAACCGTATCGCGCCACGATACACACAAGCGGAGTGAACTGCGCGACATATACAATAACATAGTAAAAATCAACAGAGCAGCTCCGCTGTATAAGGTTGATATGTCCGAGAATTCCCAGAAGCTCGCCATAGATATCAAGGAAGCAGCGCGTTCTCTCACGGATACATTGAGCGACATTACAGACATATCCGACAATGATATGCCGATAGGAATTGTTGCGGTCTCCGACAATCCGGCTCTTGTCACCGCGGAATATACCGGAAGCGACGCACCCGACAACGAGAAACTCACATTTGATGTAAAACAGCTTGCTGCTCCACAGGTCAACATTGGAGAATATGTCTCCTCCGGTGCCCGCGCTCTTTTTCCCGGAACATATTCTTTCAATATAGAAAGTTCCGGCACAACATACGAGGTAGAATTCAACGTAAGCGATACCGACAACAACGGAACGGTGCTTGACAAGCTTGCACGCTCTATAACACGTTCCGGAATAGGTCTTAACGCCGAAGTCATTCAGAATCAGTATTCTCAGAAAGCAATCAAGATAACATCTGAGACTACGGGCAGCCACAAGGGTTCCCCATGCCAGTTCCGCGTACTTGAAAACACTTCCGGTACGCTATCAGGTGCAGTCAAGATGTTCGGTCTTGACAATATAAGCATCTACCCGTCGAATGCCGTATTCGATATTAACGGCAAGTCCAATATATCCGAGAGCAATTCCTTTATGGTTGACGGCAGATATGAGGTCACTCTCCACGGTACCTCCGATGAACTAGGAACAGGAACTGTCAGTGCCATGAAGGATGGCAGTCCTCTTGTGGATGAGTATGAAAGTCTTGCCGAAAATTACAACAGTCTCATCGCATTGTCCGGCAGAAAAGACACACACGAACTGAGAATGCTCCGTTCCAACATGACATCAACAATCAAGTACAACCGCGAGCTTCTTGAATCCAACGGCTTTCACGTCAACGACGACTATACATTGTCCGTTGACCATGAATCTCTTGAAAAAGCTGCCAAGGAAGGCACCATATTCGACAATCTCAAGAACTTAAACAGCTTTAAAGATGCACTCAAAAAGCGTGTTGACAATATTGAAGTCAATCCGATGGAATATATCAATAAGAAGATTGTCGCATACAAAAATCCACAGAAGCTTATCTCAACGCCCTATGCGGCATCAATTTATACAGGAATGATGTTTGACTGTTCGCTTTAGAGAGTTACTTTACCGAGTAACTCTCTTTTTATTGAGTATCGCTTGTAATAGTCGTGACTATATGTTATAATTTTCATAAATATACCTTTTAATAAACTCTTGTATCGGGGGTAATTTATGAGTATCAGCATACAGAACAATCTTGCAATGATGCAGGCTAACAAGGACATGAAAATAAATACTAAAAAGAGAGCGAACGCTGCCGAAAAGCTTTCCTCCGGTTACCGAATAGGTAAAGCCGCCGATGATGCCGCCGGGCTTTCCATATCTGAAAAGCTCCGCTGGCAGATTCGCGGTCTTGACAGAGGAAGCCGCAACGGTCTTGATGGAATATCATGGGTTCAAACAGGTGATGCTGCTCTCAACGAAGTTCATGATATTCTTCATCGAATGACAGAGCTTACCGTACAGTCTCTCAACGACACCAACACTGCCGCAGACCGTGCTGCACTTCAAGTCGAATATGATGCACTTCAAAGCGAAATAGACAAGATTGCCAACGATACAACCTTTAACACCAAGAATGTTTTTGATGAACATAAAGAACCATATTATCAGTTCACGGGAAATATACAGTGGGAGCAATCACGCTGTCACGCTGTCAACTCTCCCGACAACTCCCTCATAATAGAATACCGCAAGGATGCCAATTCGCAGTCTCAGACCGTCACTGTAAGCGTGCCAGAAGGCGTGTACACCACGCAGGAGCTTATTGATGAGCTTGATGATGCTTTTACCGCGGCGGGATTATCTGATATTCTGAGGCTTGAATACACCGACGAAGGAACCTGCAATCTCAATCTTGAGGGCGGGGAGATTGTCGACAATGTCTCCGGCGGACTTTCGTATCTTCTGTATGATACCTGCAACGGTGGGGCTCTCGGTGCGCTTATTGGTACGACAACCTTTCAAAGCGAAGATGCCACACTCGATATTGTTCCCGGTCAAAATGACGAACTTGTTTTTACAATAGTAAGCGAAAGCAGTGGTGATCAAACTATTCCCTTAAAGCTTAGTGAAGGCTCCTATACTCGTTCAGAGCTAATCAATATATTAAACTCCGAATTAACCAAAGCAAACACGACCGTGACAGCCTCAGCCTATGCAGGAAGCATCAAGCTTTCAAGTGCCGACAGCATCATAACCGGCTTCAGCGGCAACATGTTCAAGATTGACCCTAAAGGCTCATTATATCACTCCATATTTTATGACAACACCAAATACGGGAATGTTGCAAAGACCCCTGCCATATTCGAAGGTGCCGGAATAATCTCTGCTGACAGCCGTGATACTGAACACAAAATGATTCACATTGATTCCTCCAACAACACGCTCTCACTCTCACCTAACGGTCTTGGCGAGCACACAATAACACTTGCGAATGGCGATTACACCATTGCACAGATAATTGACAAGCTCAATGAAGCATTTAACGCAGACAATCTTATGCTCACCGCCTCATTGACAACAAGTAATAATTTTTACGGCATTAAAATTACTTCGGATATCAGTGGACTAACCAGCGAAATCAACATTGATAAAGCCAACAGCAGTGCTTATGAGACACTATTTCAAAACCGTACATACAATCAATACAGCTCAACTGTTTCCCCGAAGAACGATACCTCATCCAGCCAGGCAGCATCGCTCACAGGTGGAAAAACATTCTCATCAGGGGAAAATCTTGAAATAAAAGCGGGACAGAATGATGCCTTCACGCTTAAGCTCACATTAGCTGACGGAAGTACTTCTTCCTATACAATAACTCTCGATGCAGGAATCTATGACAATGCTTCACTTGCTCAGGAAATCAACAGCAAGCTCAACTCGTCATCCGCACCTGCCGGATATAAAGATAAGCTCGCGGCAAGTACCTCATCAGGAAAAATCACACTTGAAAGTGTAATTGGCAGTAACATAACCGAAATCGACGTGTCGGCCGTGTCCGGCAACACAGGCTATAATGATATCTTTGTAAATACCAACATATCATATACCAAAAAGACGCTCACTGCATCAGGCAATCCCCCGACGCTCACTCTTGACACACCGCTTGGCTCCGGAGACAGCCTTGATAACAGCAACAACAAGCTTACCATACAGGTAGACGGCACCAACAATACAATTACCCTGCCTACCGGCAATGATAAGACAGCAATCACCGATACAATCAATGCAGCATATCCCGGAACAACCACAACCACACCAAATACATTTGCTGAAGTATTTGGACGTGGTACCACAAAATCTACTGCCAAAGATTGGAATGGCAACGGAAAAGAATCAGTAGTCGGAACAACAAATTATAGAAGCGAGGGAAAAACATACAGTGGGACCTTGGGTGATATCACAGATTCTTCAATGAACCAACCGGCATCCATTACAATTGATGCCTATATTCCGTCTGACTATACCATTGACAGTTCCAACAATAAAATACTGCTTACAATTAACGGAAATACACAAGAAGTAACCATAGCATCAGGCACATACAGCTCAGCTTCGTCCCTCGCCAATGCATTGCAGGACGCAATCGACAAGACATTCGGAGCCACGGGAAACAAAGGTCTTGCCGTCAGCGTATCAGGCAATAAGCTCATTCTCACAACAAAGCTTCGGAGCAACTATGCCAATATATCCTGCTCTGTCAATACAAGCTCGTTTTTAAAAGCCCTGCAGACTAAAAAAGATCCTGCGGCACTGATCACTACCACAGCATTGTCAGATACAATCAATATCGACAGCACCAACAATACATTTAAGTTCAAGCTCACCGAGAACGGTGTGACAAGAGATGTATCACTCACATTATCATCGGTCAGCTACAGCCGCTCGCAGTTTATCAATGAGCTCAATAAGCAGCTTGCCGCAAGCAATACTGCTGTCACCGCATCATTAGATACCAGTGGAACCTGCCTTACCCTCAAGACCAACAACGCCGGCAGTGGATACGCTCTTGAGCTTAACAGTGCCGACTGCGGCACTTCAAGCGAGGCAGTCTTCGGACCTGCGGAGACCAAGACAGCCCCTGTCATATCACCTGATCAGAAAATGCAGAACTCTATCACAATAGATGATACACATAACACCTTCTCTGTCACGGTGAACGGAACATTACAGACTGTAACACTTGACAACGGAACCTATACTCAAATCAGCTTTTTGTCCATGCTTAATGACAAATTAACCGGTGCCGGTATTCCGGTCACTGCATCCGTATCATCAGGCAGACTTGTGCTCACCGGTACGAAGACAGGAAGTGACAAGACGCTCCGTATGACCTACGGTGACGGAGGCACATCCATGTCCGCAATATATGGTGAGACGACAACCACGTCGCCTAAAATTTCTGCATCATTTGACAATGACGGCAAGCTCGTACTAAAAAGTGACAATGGTGTCGGTTTCTCCGTTGTCTCAGGCTCTGACAGCTATTTCTGTCCTTCAGCAAGCAGCACAAGTTATACCTATCCTACTTCAACGCCGGGAAGTGTGCCATCAAGCAAGTCGTATATAAACGGAAATAAATTAACCGAACCAATTAAAATAGACCAATGGAACAATGAGCTAAAATTCAACTTTACGCATGACGGAACCTCAACCTCATATTCAATAACCGTGCCTGACGGAGATTATGATTTTTCTTCACTGCAGACAATGCTCCAAGATAAGCTTGATGCCGTTACCGGAACAAGTCTTGCTGCCGGAACTAATCTTCTGAACGTGACAGCCAGTGCCAACGGCGTGCGCATAGAGGCTGTAAAGCCGGGTAACAGCTGTCAGTTTTCATCATTTTCGGGAGACTTCTATGATAAAATTATCTGTTCCTGTACAGAGGTATCAGAAAAACTCAATCCGATAACCGACACCGCCGGAAAGCAAAGCACCGATGCCGCATATATCGTCGGCAGAAAAGATGTAAAAAACAAAATCTCAGAAATTAAAAGTGGGATCAACGACGAATTGTCACTTAATTTCACATATGGAACCACAACCAAATCGTTATCCTTTAAAATTGATGCCGGTTCCTACAGCGGAGACTCTCTTAT
>UQZF01000081.1 GCA_900545455.1 uncultured Eubacteriales bacterium | reverse complement strand
CGGAAATGGCAAAAGCATTACTTTTTCCAGGGATACCGACTAAAAGACGGTAGGTAGGGGATAAAGTGTTGACATCAAACTCGCAGCAGGCATTGACAACTCCCGGAGTAGAGAGCGCATATACCTTGATTTCACTGTAGTGAGTTGTAGCGGCACAGGTCACCTGACGCTTGTGGAGGTCTTGAAGTATCGATATTGCGAGGGCGGCACCTTCGGTAGGATCCGTACCTGCGCAGAGTTCGTCAAAGAGAACGAGGCTCTTGTAGTCTGCTTTTGCAAGAATATCCACAATGTGTGTCATGTGTGATGAAAAAGTCGAAAGGCTCTGCTCAATGCTCTGCTCGTCACCTATGTCGGCAAACACTTCATTGAATACCGATAACTCTGATCCGTCAAATGCAGGAATATGAAGTCCTGCCTGCCCCATGAGCGTAAAAAGACCGATGGTCTTTAAGGTTACTGTCTTACCGCCGGTGTTGGGACCCGTGATTACAAGGAGGTTGAAATCTCTGCCAAGGTATACATCAATAGGAACCACCTTCTTAGGGTTTATCAAAGGGTGTCTGCCCTTCTTGATGTTGATGTAGCCGTTGGTGTTCATGACAGGCTCGCTTCCGTTATAGCTCTTTGACAAGTTAGCTCTTGCAAAGATAAAGTCAAGCTGTGTGAGCACCTTCAAGTCCGAGTGAAGGCTGTCTATATACTGTGCAGCTTCAGCACTCAGATTGGCGAGAATTACATTGATTTCTTCAATCTCTTTCAGTTCAAGTTCACGGAGCTCATTGTTGAGCTTGATGACAGCCATGGGCTCGATAAAAAGTGTTGAGCCCGATGAGGACTGGTCATGAATCATTCCCGGAACCTGTGAGCGGTATTCAGCCTTGACCGGAATACAGTAGCGCCCGGCTCTTGTGGTTACGACGGCATCCTGAAGGTAGGTGCGCTGACCGCCGACCATGGAGTTGAGTTCGGAGTGTATGCGGTCGTTGGCGATTCTTATGTGCCTTCTTATGTCCTTCAACTTGGCACTTGCATCATCAGCCATCTCCTCGTCCGATATGATGCAGCGGTTAATCTCGCGGTTCAGTGTTGTTAGCGGTTCAATCGCATCGAACATCGAATCGAGACAGTCGCGCGACTCGTCGTCCGTCTCACGTCTGCCGTAGGTCTTTACACGGTTGGCGACATTTAACATGGAGGAGAGCGCGAGAAGTTCGCTCATTCCAAGGCTTGCACCAATCTCAAGGCGTTTAAGCGACATTCCGACATCCTTGAGACCCGAAAAAGACACGCTGCCCTTTTTCACTATTCTGAACAGTGCGTCCGAAGTTTCGCGCTGGGCTCTTTTGATTTCATCTATGTCCGTCATCGGAGTGAGTCTTCTGCAGAGCTCTTTTCCCATGTCGGAGGCTGCCTGCTCACATAGCAGGTCTATGATTTTTGTATACTCTAAAATTCTTAATGCTTTGTCGTTCATTACGGTGTTCTCCCCAAAAAATTTCTAATAGGTATAGTGCTTTGTCTGCAAGCAGCCACGCACTATATACTGATGAATTTATTATACCATAATAATTGTGATTTCTCCGTTCAGTGAACTGTCGAAATCACAACAGCCATTCGCAATCCATAAGTTCAGCTCCGCTGAACTATTACTTGCTCATGTCTGTTTATCCATCCAATAGATATAGTGCTTTGTCTGCAAGCAGCCACGCACTATATACTGATGAATTTATTATACCATAATAATTGTGATTTCTCCGTTCAGTGAACTGTCGAAATCACAACAGCCATTCGCAATCCATAAGTTCAGCTCCGCTGAACTATTACTTGCTCATGTCTGTTTATCCATCCAATAGATATAGTGCTTTGTCTGCAAGCAGCCACGCACTATATCTATTGATGGAATTATTATTTACATTCTAGCTTAAAATGTATAAAACTGCAAACTATTTTCGCAAAAGATACTTGACAATCTTATGAGATACATCTATAATCGGTATCGAAGCTGATATCAAGCTTTATCTGTAATAATTCATGAATTTTCTTTTTACCGGTAATCAGGTATTTACCCAGTTGTTAATTTTGAAAGGAGGTATACATGATTTTTGCGGCACGAAAAAAGGTGTTGCCGGAAACTAAAAGGGAGCGTCTCACAGAGCAGCTTTCAGAGACAGACATTGTGAAGAGGGTTGTCGATTATGTCACATCGGGCTTTAATGTGGCAAGATTCAACATGTGCGAACGCGGTGAGATAAGCAGGGAGACATTTGCAGGTGAGATTAAGACATATATCAGAAACAATTACTATGTGTCAAGGGCTCAGGCAGACAGTATATATGAGCAGTTTGCAAGATTCGTGTGGAGCTATTATATTATCGACGGATTGATAGCGGATCCGGACATATCGGACATACGAATCACGGATGCGTCGCATGTGTACATCAAGAAGCGTGGCGTGCGGAGTCTGTCGGGAGTTCGATTTGAGAGTGCTGACGATTATGAGCGTTTCATAGAGAGGGTTGCGCTCAAAAATAAGATAAATATGGCAAACAACAATGCCATCAATATCTTCACCGACAAGAGTCAGCCTGACTGGATATTGAGATTTAATCTATCAACCAAGTTCGTTCTCTCGGCGGAGGCACCAATGCTTCATATAAGAAAACATGCAAGGAAAAAGAAGCTTCTTCCGGGACTTGTCGCGGAGAGAATGCTCAGTGAGGAAGTGTCGGATATATTGAGGGATAAGATTGAGGCTGGCGAGTCATTCTTAGTGTGCGGTGCCGGCTCAGCAGGCAAGACTACGCTCATGAATGCAATGCTTGAGGCAATACCGATGCGCTATTCAATATTCTGCGTGCAGGAGGCGGAGGAGCTGTTTTCCATGCAGGCGAGGGAGTTTTGTGCATATCATGTTGTGGAGAGCCGTGGTGAAGGAAAGCTTAGATATTCACTTGAAGATATTTCAAAAAACGGTCTGCTCGTCGACTCTGACGTATACATGGTAGGAGAGATTAAGGGTGGTGAGGCGAGGGATTTTCTGTATGCGGTTCACACAGGGGCAATATGCTATGCCTCCATACATGCTGACTCTCCGAAGGACGCATATTTCCGGCTTGCCGATTATGTCAAGAGAAGCAGTTCACATTCCACCGATGAGATTATGTTCATGCTTCGTTCTCTCAAAAATTGTATTTTCCTGAAAAAATATAAAATTCAAACAATAGCTGAAATAGGATGGTCAGAAACACAAAAAGAACTGACATTTAACACAATTTATGAGCGGAGGAGCTGTTGATGATTATATACATTATCATGTCGGCACATGTCTTCATGCTCGCATTATCGTTTGCTGCGTCGTTCGCACTCCTAAAGTATATCGGCAGAACCGACATGCTCCGTGAGAGCATTGAAGAACTTCATGCAAGGATAAACAGCCTTTCGGGAAGCCGTGAGGAGATTTCGGCGGAACTTAAGGCATTATACGGAAGTATGGGAAGAAGAGGTTTTATAGCACATGTCCAGGACAATCTCGAATACAGCGGACTGACATTGCAGCTTAATTGGGTGACCCCGGAGTTTTATATAGTTATCATGACTGTCGTGTCGACGGTTCTGTTTGCGGGAGGATGTATTCTGACAAGAAAATGGTATGCGGGTTTGGCGGCCGTGGTAACAGTGTGGCTTATCATTGAGTATATGTTTTCAAAAATTCGCGATTACAGGTATCGCAGAGAGGAGGAACAGCTTCTTGCAATGGTCAATTGTATCGAGAACAGTGCAGCCGAGTCGGATGACATTATATATATTCTTGAGAAGACCGGAAACATGGTGGAGGGACCTATACACGATGAACTTCTGCGGGCGGTAGCGCGGGTGAGAAGCGGTGTGCAGGGAGGTGTGGCTGTAGGCGGACTTGAGAACAGAATAGAGCATGAATTTTTCAGGACGCTCATGAGAAATCTTGAAATTTCATCAAGGAATAACGCAAACTATCGTGAAATCACGGTGCAGTGCAGAGGGCTTTTGGCGGGACAGCTGGATAACAGCAGACGTCTTGATGAGATTTACAGGGAGGCAAAGATAAGGCTTGCCACAATACTTGTGGGAGCGGCTGCATGCCTTGTCATCATGACACAAGCAATCCTGGGAACCGGAATATACGGACTGTTTAACATGCTGGCGGGAAATATGCTTGGGAGAATGCTTATTGCGGCAACGTGTGTGACTTTTGTATTTATAGTATACTTCACGTTCATAAAGGGAAAGAGAGGCATGGGATAATGATGTTTTCTGTCGGGAAAAGGCTTGATGCGCTTGGAATCACATATTATTCGAGAGGAAAAATCACGCCGCGCATATATATTGCGGGAAAGCTGATATGTGCGGCAGCAGGGGTTGCAATCGGCTGGATGTTTAATCCGATTTTGGCGGCCGTATGTGCGCCGGCTGCTTTCTTTTATCCCGATATCAGGGCGATTGTCAGAAACAGGCAGGACAACATGAGGATGCTGGGAAGCATAATGGATGTGTATGATGTTGTGTATTTGCAGACAAATGCAGGGGAATACATAACAAGGACTCTGATAGATGCATACAGGGTGGCATCGCATCCGAGGCTTAAAGCGGCACTTATAACACTGACGGGAGATATAATATCGACGAATGATGTTGTCACGTCAATGGAAGCGTTTGGAAAGAAGTTTGAGAACGAGAATATCGACAATCTTGTGGTCATTGTCAAGCAGATTATGAGAAACGGGGTGTCGGACGCGATGCTGTCGGATATAAGACAATATCTGACGACACTTATGTCAAGCTATAACAGGTATGAGCAGGAGCGGACTAAGCGCATGGGTGATATCTGCATGTTTGCAGTATTTTTCTGCATGATGGCAATATTGGTGTATGCAAGTGTTGCGGGATTGCTCGAATCAGCAAAGTTATTTACCACAGGGTATTAAAAGGAGGAAGAATATGAACAATTATTTTGTATTAAACGCGGTTAAGGAAGCAAAGAAGATTATCGGTAAAAAGAAAGAGGCGAGTGCGGTTATCGGCGAGGTGCTTGTCATGATTGTTGTGGTAGCGATGGCTGCACTTTTTAAGTCAGGAGGCATCAAGTTCATTCAGGATATTTGGACGACAATGACTACGACAGCTTCGCAGATGTTCGCATCATAGAAGGACATTTGTATGGGGACTGTATTTGGGAGAAAAAAGGCAGTAGGAAATATGCTGTCATGTATGCTTGGCATTCTGTTTATGTTCATTATTATGTATTTAGGTCTTGATATATACGCTAGGGTCAATCTTGCAATAAGAAAAACCGGAATTGAGCGAAAATATATGCTGTATATGGAGACGCAGGGATATCTCACACCCGAGAGACAGGAAGCACTTAAAAATGAACTCACGGCATTGGGGGTTTTAAATATTTCATTTAACGGAACCACGCTAACGGCAACCGGATACGGTCAGGAGGTTGTATTATCTGTGACAGGCACTATAAAAACCAACGCGGTTGCGGGGATAACCCGGAATTTTACGTTTATAAGGGAGGGCGGAAGTAATTTCAGGATATACAGAAAATCAACGGCGAAGAACAAGAGCGGTTAACGAAGCGTCGGCAGGACTTATGCCGATGGTGATGATGCTTGTGGTATTTATGAGCACATTTATTATTTTTACATATAAAAGGAATATGCTTGAATATGAGTGCGGGCAGATTGACGGCAATCTTACATATTCGCTTCTTGCATCGGCGGTTGTGAATCTTGAAGAATATGCGGAGAGCGGAAATCTGATTATCGCAGATGCGGACGAGCCGGATTCGGGTGACAGGGCTTTTCTCAATGCGTATCTTAGATTCGCTGACTGCCTTATGTGCAATATGGCTCTTGATGAAAATATGAGAGCTGAAGGTGTGTCTGAAATATGTGATGACGTCAAAATAGCATTTTATAAAATCTATAATTATATAACCGACGGCGAGAATTTTCGGATTGTAGAATGCGGCATTGTTGACGGTCAGGCATATACATTAAGACATGCAGAAAATAAGCCTGTCCGTGTATCGGCAAATGGCGGTTTTGTTGATATTGAGGAGACGTCGGTGTGTGCCAAAATCACATTTAATATTTCGGGAATCGGAGAATACAGCCTTACAAGGCTTATTGCGGTGACAGATTAAAGAGAGGGGGAAGGTCTTGAGAAAACGTATTGTAAAAAAAGGAAATCCAAGGGTGTTTATCTACAGTCTTATAATGACACTCGTGCTTTACAGTGCAATGATTTTTGTTGAGAGGACAATATTAAAGTCGGAGGATTATGTTGACGTCTATATTGCCAAAGTAATGGTTGAGAGGAATACTCTTGTGACGACGGAAAATATTAATGAGTTGTTTTCACTTGAGGAGAGACGGAGCGACTGGATTCCCGACGGGAGCGTGAGTGATGCCTCGCAGCTTCTTGGGAAGATGGTCAGACATGGTTATGAAAAAAATGAAATTGTGACTATTTCAGGATTGTCAGCCTCCGATTTGCGAACGGAAGGAATTGAATCGCCTGTTGAAGTGTCACTTGATGCAGGAAGCCTGTCGCAGGTGGTCGGGGGAATAATACGTGAAGGTGACAGGATTAATATCTGGTCGGTGAGCAAAAAAAATGAGAATGGCGGGAATATCACGGAGGCGGAAAAAATCTGTGATTACGCTTATGTGACGAGGGTGTTTACCTCATCGGGAGTGCAGGTAAAGCAGGCTGTGCAGGATGGGGCGGCAGCAATGGTTGTGAATATTGTCATACCGGAATCAAAGGAGGAGGAATTTAATATTGCACTTGAGAGGGGAACGCTCAGAGTCGGGAGATGTATGTACGATAGGGAGCAGAAGAACTGATGGAAACGTGATAACGGCAGCCGGTGCAAGAACAGGGTGTGCCACGGAGCCGGCGTATGTATGTGTATGTTTTGCCGTGGTCGTGGCGGGCGGATTTGTCTGTGGATGGAGATATATACCCATCTGGATTCTGCTGGTATTCCACTCCTATATGGATATAAGAGTGAGACAGGTATACTGTCTGCCTACAAGAATATGTATTGTTGTAGATGTTATTGTGTGTATTGCGGGAGGCATGGCGGGGAAGGAGTACATAAGTGCCGTATTGTGCGTGGCTGCGGTTGTTCTTTTGTCAGTGGCGTTTCACATGTATGCGCAGGGAGATGCGGAGGTATTTGTAATGCTTATTGCCGCAGCAGCAGTAAGAGGACAGACTGTGGTCGGATATACCGTGAATATTGTGTGGTTGTCCGGAATGGTATTCTGCTTGATGCTTCTTGTTCAAAATATTGTAATCATGATACGGTGCGCCGTTAACGGAAGTAAATTTAAGTTCATACGAACCGGACCTATGATTCCGGCGATTGCGGCGGCATTCATGATAAGCTGTATGCAGTGGAAATTTTCTTTTACAGCTATGTCATAAAAAATTCATATTTATGATTTATAATAAACGAACTAATATGGATAATCCGGAGGCTGGGATTCGCAATGGATAATAATCGCAACATACCGGGGCAGGAACAGGACAAGCGTGAGGGAAATGAGTACAATCTGTACACTGAAAAGATAGTAAAAAAGCCCGGTAATAAGATTAAAAGAGCAGTGAAGCATGTAGCAAAGGTTATTGGTTCGGCAGTGATTTTTGGAGTTGTGGCAGGTCTTGTCATGTCAGTGGTGTATCCGACCGCGAAGAGATTTATCGGTGAGGAGGAGACTACGACAAGACAGGGGGCTGTGATACCGACGGACAGTCAGACAGATATATGGTCGGAGGATGAGGCTGAACCGTCCGAGGATGAGACATCGGAGCAGGAAAGCAGTGAATATGGAGAGTCTGAGGCGGAAAGCTCTCAGGAAAGTACATCCGGTGAAGTGACAGAAGAAACGGATATGGATAGAGAACAGCTTGTATCGGCTGTCGATGAGCAGATTAAGCTGGCGTTTGAAAATTATAGTCCCGGAATCGAGGAATATGATTCTCTGTACGGCAGTGTGAGAAATGTCATTGAAGAGGTTAACAAGTCGATAGTTTCCATTGAAGTATCACAGGACGGTGTCACATGGGACTATATTTCCGATGCGGGAATCAGGGGCTTTATTGTGGCTGAGGATGATATGTTCTTCTACATAGTTACTGTTAAGCAGCTTGTGGAGGGTAAGACACTCTCGGTTATCATGGGTGATGGGACAATTGTTCAGGGAGTATATCTTACCGGGGACGTAACAACTAATCTTGCAGTAATAGCTGCGGATAAGAGCGTGTACAACGGAAAGATTCCTGACAGTGTGAAGACGGCTGTTCTCGGCAATTCCTATGTGCTCAAGCAGGGCGAACCGCTGGTTGCACTTGGCAATATATACGGACAGGGTGACATGGCAGTGTATACGACGGTCACATCGACTAAGAATACACTTATTGATACGGATTGTACTTACAGAATAATCGGAACCGATATTATAGCAAGCGTGGACGATACGGGAATAATTGTGAATACCAAGGGAGAGGTGATTGCGATAATCCCTTACCACAATGAGAATATGTCCGGAGAAATTATCAATACTTATGGAATTTCTGAGCTAAAACGCTTGATTGAGAGGCTGATTAATGGTAAAGTAACACCGTATGTCGGTATCAAGCCACAGACGGTGACCGCGGCAATGAAGGAAGCTTACGGCATGCCGGATGGTATTTATGTGTGCAGTGTTGAGGCGGACTCGCCTGCTTTCTATGCCGGAGTGCAGAGCGGCGATATAATAACATCAGTTGGAACGGAGAATGTTTCAACCACGAGGACGTTTCAGAATGTGCTCTTTACAATGGAGCCGGGTAACAGTGTTGTTATGTATATAAGCAGACCGGGCAAGGACGGATACCGCAATATAGAGATTACATTAGAATTAGGAGCAGAGCAGTAATGAGATATATTGACAGCCTTCATGAGGGCGAGAGAATAACAAGTGTATATATGTGTAAGCAGAAGAATGCGGCTACGACAAAGAACGGTAAGCCTTATGAGAATGTGCTTTTACAGGATAAGACAGGTACTTTGGACGCTAAAATATGGGAGCCTAACTCAATGGGAATAGAGGAGTTCGAGGCACTTGACTTCATAGAGGTTCAAGGTGAGGTGACAGTGTTCAATGGCGCAATGCAGATGAGCATCAAGCGTGCGAGAAAGTGCAGCGAGGGTGAGTTCGATATGAAGGATTTCCTGCCTGTGAGCGGACGCGATATTGAGGAAATGTATGCCGAACTCATGTCACTCAAGAATAAGGTCACAAACCCATATCTTGGCAAGCTCCTCGATAGTTTTTTTGTTGATGATGCAGAGCTTATCAAGGCATTTAAAATCCATTCGGCAGCGAAGTCCGTACATCATGGTTTTGTCGGAGGATTGTTGGAACATACACTTGGCGTGACGACATTGTGTGACTGCTTTGCTGATCGCTATCCTATGCTTAACCGTGACCTGCTTCTTACGGGAGCAATGCTTCACGACATAGGAAAGTTAAGAGAGCTTTCGGACTTCCCTACGAACGACTATACTGACGACGGACAGCTTTTAGGACATATTATTATCGGTGTCGAGATGATTGGGGAGCGTGCAGGAACAATAGACGGGTTCCCGGCTAAGCTGGAGGCAGAGGTTAAGCACCTTATTGTCTCACATCATGGCGAGTTCGAGTACGGTTCACCGAAGAAACCGGCAATTATGGAAGCCTTTGCACTTAATTTTGCCGACAACATGGATGCAAAGATGGAGACACTCAAGGAGCTTCTCTCAACTCCGCAGGCACAGAGCGGAGAGTGGCTGGGTTTCCAGAAGATGCTCGATACAAATGTGAGAAAGACATTGGTATAGTTTTAAAATGTGTTTGGAATCAGGGCTTTCAGGCAGCTTATTATCAGAGGGATAAATTATGGAAAAAAATCAGGAATATATCATTAAAATAGAAGATATGTCCCATGATGGAGAGGGCGTAGGCAAGGTTGACGGCTACGCCCTTTTTGTTAAGGACACGGTAATCGGCGACGAAGTTCGCGTAAAGATAATCAAGACCAAAAAGACATACGGTTATGCAAGGCTTATGGAGATAATCACCCCGTCGTCTCTGCGCGTATCGGCACGCTGTCCTATCGCGAGACAGTGTGGAGGCTGCAATCTGCAGGAGCTTGACTATGCGGAGCAGCTTAAATTCAAGCGCGGCATAATCGAGAACAATATAAGAAGAATCGGCGGCATAGCGGACGTAGAGGTTAAGCCTGTCATCGGCATGGAGAAGCCGTACTTTTACCGCAATAAGGCGCAGTTTCCTGTGGGCGAAGATAAGGACGGCAATATCCGTATCGGCTTCTACGCGGGGAGAACCCATTCAATCATAGAGACTCCGACCTGCTATATCGGAGCTCCCGTGAATGAGCTCATCGTAAATGCAGTCCGTGAGTTCATGCTCGAGAACAATGTAAGTGCTTACAATGAGGAGAAGGGAACGGGAATAATCCGCCACATTCTCATTCGCTGCGGTTACACCACGGGCGAAATCATGGTCTGTCCCGTAATCAATCAGAACAAGCTTCCTCACGCGGAAAAGCTGGTCGACAGGCTTCTTGCGCTTGATTTTTCATGTGTCACGGCAAACTCCGAGCTCATGCGCGAGGTAAACCCTGCAAAGACGGGCGCATGGCACATTAAGAGTATAATGCTCAACGTAAACACTAAAAACACCAACGTTATTCTCGGTGACAAGTGCGTGACGTTATGGGGAAATTCATACATCGAGGATTACATCGGTGACGTGAAGTACCGCATATCTCCGCTCTCCTTCTATCAGGTAAATCCTGTTCAGACGAGAAAGCTCTATCAGACCGCACTCGACTACGCAGGGCTCACGGGAAATGAGGTCGTCTGGGATCTCTACTGCGGAATAGGCACAATCTCTCTTTTCCTCGCAAAGCAGGCAAAGAAAGTCTACGGCGTCGAAATCGTGCCGCAGGCTATCGACGATGCGAGGGAGAATGCGCGCCTCAACAATATCGACAACGCGGAGTTCTT
>UQZF01000080.1 GCA_900545455.1 uncultured Eubacteriales bacterium | reverse complement strand
GGCTCGATGGTCAAGCGGTTAAGACGCCGCCCTCTCACGGCGGAAACCGGGGTTCGATTCCCCGTCGAGCTGCTAGCTATTAATTGAATAGCCCAACCCGAAAGAGTATCGAAGAGTTTTCTTCGATATTTTTTTGTGTAATAGGAAACTTCGTTTCTATTACACAAAAACGTTCCGCGTGGATGCGCACTGCGGCGTACAATGTAGATGTCGCAAGCGACCGCCGCAGGCGCGAGAATGTGCCAAGGCACATTCTTTATTTCTTTATAAAATGTGAATGCATTAACTGCAAGCCTTTCAACAGGAGCTGAAACTAATATGATGCTAATATGATTTTACAATTCTGTTGAATTACCCGGTGGGATATGGTATAATAACTAATGGTAAGAAATAATATATCTTTTGTTGTATCGGCAATATCCCAATTCCCACGGAGCCGATTTTCAGTGTATCCCAACAATACGAAAATTTGTTCGATTGCATATTGACTTTTTAAGATGTATGTATTATAGTAGGTACATACGAACATTAGTTTGCGTCGAACGTGATTAGAGAAGGAGATTAGAAATTATGGCTAAGGAAGATAAGATTAAGGCATTGGAAGCTGCTATTTCAAATATAGAGCGTTCTTACGGCAAGGGAGCTATCATGAAGCTCGGTGATCCGTCTGCACAGATGAATGTAGAGACAATACCTACAGGTTCAATCAGTCTTGATATTGCACTTGGAATGGGCGGAGTTCCTAAGGGAAGAATCATTGAGATATACGGACCTGAGTCGAGTGGTAAGACTACGGTCGCACTTCACATGGTTGCGGAGGTTCAGAAGAGAGGCGGCATTGCAGGCTTCATTGATGCCGAGCACGCACTTGATCCTGTCTATGCGAAGAATATAGGTGTAGATATTGATAATCTGTACATTTCACAGCCTGATAACGGCGAGCAGGCACTTGAGATAACAGAGACAATGGTTCGCTCGGGAGCGGTTGACATTATAATTGTCGACTCCGTTGCGGCACTTGTTCCTAAGGCTGAGATTGACGGCGATATGGGTGATTCTCATGTCGGACTTCAGGCAAGACTCATGTCACAGGCACTCCGTAAGCTCACGGCGGTCATAAGCAAAACTAACTGTGTTGTCATATTCATCAACCAGCTTCGTGAGAAGGTTGGAGTTATGTTCGGTAACCCTGAGACTACGACGGGCGGTCGTGCGCTCAAGTTCTACTCATCAATCCGTCTTGATGTCAGAAGAATCGAGGCTCTCAAGTCGGGCGGCGAGGTTGTAGGTAACAGAACCAGAATTAAGGTTGTCAAGAATAAGATTGCTCCTCCGTTCAAGGAGGCAGAGTTCGACATCATGTTCGGACAGGGAATCTCAAGAGAGGGAGATATTCTCGACCTTGCAGTTAATCTCAATATCATTGTCAAGAGCGGAGCGTGGTTCGCGTACAATGATGCGAAGATTGGTCAGGGACGCGAGAATGCGAAGCAGTATCTCCGCGATAACCCTGCGGTCATGGCGGAGGTCGAGAAGAAGGTTCGTGAGCACTACGGACTTGCAGCAGATGTTGTTGTGGCTGACAGCACGGTTGCTGCACCTGAGCAGGAGGAAGAGCAGTAATCAGTTAAATATTCTGAATAGCTGAATGATTTTATATTCGCAGGCAGCGAAGCGGATTGCGAATATCATTGACGAGGGCAGTATGATTGTAACAGACATCACGGACATGGATAAGAAGCGTAAGAGAATAAGTATAGACGGTGAATACGCGTTTGCTCTCTACAATCAGGAGGTCAACAGATACCGCCTTGAGGTCGGGGAGGAGATTGAGGCTTCGGTTTACGGAGAGATACATGGAGAACTCATTCCAAAACGAGTCAAGGCGAGAACCTTATATATACTCAAGTCATCGCAAAAGACCGAGAAGCAGGTTCGCGATAAGCTGCTCGAGGGAGGTTATACCGAGAGGTATGCCGAGATAGGCATAGAGTATGCCAAGAGGTTCGGCTATATCGATGACCTGAGGTATGCACAGTACTTTGTCGAAAATTCATGCCGTGGCAGGAGTAGAAGAGATATTGAGCAGAGGCTCTACAGAAGGGGTATAGACCGTGACGTTATAAGCAGTGTGCTTGATGAATTAAGACCTGACACGGAGGATGATACGGATGCCGTGTGGGAAGCACTTCGCAGGAAGTCGGTTACGCCTGATAATATAGGTGAGCTCGATTTTGACGCGAGAAGGAAGCTGTATGCTTATCTTATGAGGAAGGGATTTTCGTCCGACTGTATAACAAGAGTGCTGCGAAGTGATTTTTGAACGTACATGACTGAGAATGGCATATTAATGTTGAATTTGTTGTAATTTTTTATAATATTTGTTTAACACTTGACACAAAAGTGAAAAAAGTATACAATTTAAATGTTGTATTTTGTACAATGAAAACTAAATAAGGAGGTGCTCCTGTGTTACAGACGATTTTAGCTGTAGTAATTTCCATTATTATAGTTGCACCTATTACTTGGTTTGTCGCTAACGCATATAGACGCAATGTAATCGAGAAAAAGATTGGCAGTGCGGAAGACAAGGCAAGAGAGATAATAGATGAAGCCCTCAAGACAGCAGAGACCAAGAAGAAAGAAGCTCTTTTGGAAGTGAAGGAAGAGTCCATCAGGACTAAGAATGAACTTGACAAAGAGACTAAGGAGAGACGTGCAGAGGTTCAGAAGTATGAACGTCGTGTCCTTGCAAAGGAAGAAACCTTAGATAAGAAGCTTGAAGCTGCTGAGCGTCGTGAAGCTAATTTCACACGCAAGGAAGAGGAACTTAATCGTAAGAAACAGGAAGTCGAGGAGCTCAGCTCTAAGAGAGTACAGGAACTGGAAAGAATTTCTGGTTTAACCTCCGAACAGGCAAAAGAATATCTTTTGAAGACTGTTGAAGATGAAGTAAAGCATGAAACCGCAGTTATGGTCAAGGAGTTAGAGGCCAGAGCTAAGGAAGAAGCGAACAAGAAGGCAAAGGAATATGTCGTAACAGCAATACAGAAGTGTGCTGCTGATCATGTATCTGAAGCCACGATTTCAGTTGTTCAGCTTCCTAATGATGAGATGAAGGGCAGAATCATTGGTAGAGAGGGCCGTAACATCAGAACTCTTGAGACAATGACGGGAGTTGATTTAATAATCGATGATACTCCTGAGGCAGTTATTCTGTCCGGATTTGATCCGGTACGCCGTGAGGTCGCAAGAATAGCTCTTGAGAAGCTTATTGTTGACGGCCGTATCCATCCTGCAAGAATTGAGGAGATGGTTGAGAAGGCACAGAAGGAAGTTGAGACCATGATGAGAGAAGAGGGCGAAGCTGCAACACTTGAAGTTGGTGTTCATGGCATACACCCTGAACTTGTAAGACTTCTCGGTAAGATGAAGTTCAGAACAAGTTATGGTCAGAATGCACTCAAGCATTCAATTGAAGTTGCACATCTTTCCGGTTTGCTTGCCGGTGAGATTGGTGTTGATATCAGAACCGCCAAGCGTGCAGGTCTCCTGCATGATATTGGTAAGGCACTTGATCACGAGATGGAAGGCTCACATATTCAGATTGGTGTTGATCTTTGTAAGAAGTACAAGGAGTCCGATATTGTTATCAATGCAGTAGAGGCACACCACGGAGATGTTGAACCTCAGTCACTCATCGCCTTCATCGTACAGGCTGCGGATGCTATATCTGCTGCAAGACCTGGTGCACGTAGAGAGACACTTGAGACATATACCAACAGACTTAAACAGTTAGAAGATATTACCAACTCCTTTGATGGCGTTGAGAAGTCTTTTGCTATTCAGGCAGGTAGAGAAGTCAGAATTATGGTAGTTCCTGAGGCAGTTGATGATGCTGAGATGGTACTTCTTGCAAGGGATATTTCTAAGAAGATTGAATCAGAATTGCAGTATCCCGGACAGATTAAGGTCAGCTTAATCCGCGAGTCGCGAGTAGTTGATTATGCTAAGTAGTTTTGGCAAGGTTTAAAACCCAAGGAAAGTATTGAGATTACAATGTTTCAATACTTTCCTTTTTTATTGTTTTTCATATTATGTCCGTTAATGTTGTGTATTATACAGCTTGATTTGTGGGATATGTAAATTATCTGCTTCAGACTAATTAATAGGGCGGAAATTGTATATAATGATACAAAGAGCGTTGAAAAATAGCGATTTTTATGGTAATTTTGTTTTGTCGAAAGACAGTGAATTGACATAATAGATTTCTTCGATTTACTATTATGTTTTTGGCGTGAGCCAGTGAATTGATAAAAAAGATTGACTTTTATGAGCAACTGTTTGGTTGCTCTTTTTTCATGTCCATTATAGCATCCGGAAATCTGCCGGGTGCAGTTTTTATTTTTAAATTCATTGAAACATTTCCAACATATATGTACACTTATTGTATGACTTTAAAGTGTGCGGTGCGATGGCACCGAAAAAGACAGCGCCGTCAGGGGGATTTTACATGAAGGATGAATTTATTGAATTATATACAGCGGTATATAAGGATTTATACAGGTATGCGCTCTATGTCCTCGGCAACAGGGAGGATGCCGAGGACGCCGTTGGAGAGGCGGTCGTGGACGCGTATGCCGAATTTGGAAAATTGAGGGATAAGGGGGCGTTCAAGGGCTGGATATTTAAGATTTTGTCGGCTAAGTGCAAGAGAAAGCTCAAGGGGTATGTCAACAGGACAGTAGAGCTTGATGATTTGCCGGATGCCGTGATGTCGAAGGAGGATGACGTCGCGGGCAGGGTTGATTTACAGAATGCGTTTGCAAGGCTTGACGACAGGGAGCGTCAGGTGATTGCCATGTCGGTGCTTGCGGGCTACGATGGCGAGACGATTGCGAAGCTTATGAAAATGAATCACAACACGGTAAGAACGGTCAAGAGCAGGGCGTTAGAGAAACTTAGGAAGCTGTTGGCATAGAAATAAGGTTGTCTGTGAAATGGAGGAACAGTTATGGATGACAAATTTTTGAGGGATAAGATAAATGAGAGTGATATAGAGGTTCCGGAGTCATTGCTCCCGGAGAATATATCCAAAAAGCTTGATGCGGACGTTAAAAAAAGCAGGAAAAATAAAATGAGCAGAATCGTAAGGTATGCGGGAAGCTTTGCACTCGCGGCAGCGGCGGTTGTTGTGGTTGTTGCAGGAGCAGGAAACGGCGGGAGAGCAAATGAAAAAACAGGAAGTGATATGGGTATGTATGGGAATGAAGCTGCGCATGGGCAGTATGAGACAACTGCACAGGAGACACAGGCGGCGGGAAGTGCGTATAATTCAAAGTATAATGAGCTCTATGAGTTATTGATAAAGAGAAGCGGCTATTATGATGGGTACTACATCACGAATGACAGCAGTGACAGAGACCGCGGAGAGTCAGTCACAATGGCCGGCGAGGATGGGAATGTTATGTATCCTGAGTCGGATGACATTGTCTATGATGACGGAAGTCTTAGCAAGGATAATGGTGATTTTTCAAAGAATAACGACCAGGAGGAGGGCGTATCCGAGGGCAATATTTTTATCACGGACGGAAGTTATCTGTATGTCATGAAAAAGCCTGATGATATATATGCCGGGACGCGCGCGGTTTCGATATGTGAGGCGGACGGCAGTAAGCTTGCCGAGTGCAGTCAGATACAGCTTGAAAAAATCGATGGTTATGAGTACGTCGATTACAACACAATGTATGTTGACGGGGATATGCTCGTGATTACGGGAAACGCTTACAATGATTATATTTATGAAGCAGGGGCGATAAGCTTTGGCATTTTCTATGATATTTCCGACAGAACGGCGCCGAGCTATGTGAACATGGTAACCCAGAGCGGATACTATGTCTCGTCGAGAATCACGGACGGCGTGTTGTATATGGTGTCGCATTACACGCCCGACTATAGCTGTGAGGCATGGAATTACAGGGCGTATATTCCAGCGTACAACAGCGAGCTTGTCGGCGAGAACGATATATATATGCCGCAGTATATAAATGACAGGAGCTATACGGTTATCGGTTCTGTGGATTTGAGCAGTCCGATGTCCTATAAGGACACAGAGGCGGTGGTCTCGGGCACGGACAATATGTATGTGAGCGAAAATGCGATATATTTTCTTTCATATCAGCCGTATATGTGGTATGGATATGAGATATTGAACGATGCACAGGACGATGAGGGACGAACCGATGCAGCGGGCACGGATAATCAGAGCGTGCAAAAAGAAAAGAGCAGGCTTATAAAATTTTCCATAGACAATGGCAATATTGAATATGCGGGCGAGGCGGAGGTATACGGAAGTGCGGACAGCCAGTTCTCCTTCAGCGAATACAACGGGTATATCAGGCTTGTGACGACGGCATACGACTACACTTACTATGAGCAGAGCTGTGGACTGTATATTTTTGACAGCGATATGAAGCTTGTCGGAAGCATTGATGAGCTTGCGAAGGGCGAGAGCGTCAAGTCGTCGCGTTTTCTTGGAAAGATGGTGTATTTTGTTACATTTAAAAATACCGATCCGCTGTTTGCGGTTGATATGACCGATCCTGCAAATCCGGTGATAGTTGACGAGATAAAGCTTCCGGGATTTTCGGAATATCTTCATCCTTACGGCGATGGCAGGCTCTTCGGGCTTGGCTATGAGGCGGATGAGAGCAACGGCATAGTCAGCAATGTGAAAATGAGCATGTTTGACATAAGCAATCCTTACGACATATCGGAGGAGAGCAGATTGCAGCTTGATTCGTATTATTCGGGAGCGTTGTACGAGCACAGGGCTATACTTGTGAACGCGCAGAGGAATCTGATTGGTTTTTCAACCGAGGAAAACATAATTGAGACGGATGAGACGGGTGCAAACATAGTCGGAAAGCTTGCGCAGATATACAGACTTTACAGATACGATGAGAATGAGGGCTTTGTAGAGCTTATCGAATGTGTACTTGACGTGTTCTCTTATGACTACCCGAGAGCGAACTATATCGGGGATTATCTCTATATTTTTGATGGTGCCGAGAGTATATATATTTACGAGTTGAACAATTACAGCCTTCTGGGTGTGACCGAACTCTGACGGGGATTGTTTCATGTTTCTGTAACATGTTAAACGAAATCGTAACAAAAAATAATATTTTTATAACAAAATGTAAGGTTTTTGTAACCATTCGGATGCCAATGTATGTTAACATGATTACAGCGTTCAGAAAGAGGTGAGTACTTATGAGAAAATATATTTTGGCATCGGGGCTTATTGCACTCGCGCTTGTGTCGGCGGGATGCGGCAGGAATAATGAAAACAGCAGCGAGGGGAGCGTTCCTGTTACAGAAAACATTACGGAAAGCGTGACCGAGCCGGAAAAGGATGCGGAGAGCACGGCAGAAAGCGTTGCGGAGACAGAGTCACAGAGCACAGTGGAGACCGTTACGGAGATGCAGAGTACATCGGAAACGGAGTCGACAAATGTTTCGTATGGCAGGGCGGACGGCAGTTATGATGTGGACCTGATGAATGAGATGCGCTCGGCATACGAGACGATGGCATCACAGCTCTTGGAGTATGAGACGTTTGGCACTGTCACAAATGTGCGCGTCACCGAAGCTGAGCAGAAGGAGGGCGATAACATCGTGGTTTGCTCTGGCGATGACATTGCCATATACAGAGATTATTCAGCCAAGGATTCCGATGAATGTGTGCTTGAATGGGGAGACAACAGCTACACATTGCCGGGAGTGAAGGATTGGAGCGGTTTTCCTGCTCAGCACATGAAATTTACCGAGCTTGACACGGACGGAGACGGTGAAAATGAGCTTATTGTAAATTCCGAGATTGGGGCAAGAGGAAGCAATGCGTTCTGCTTTATAGATATTGTGGACGGTGAGGCTCTGTGCGATTTTTACGATTATTCGCCGCAGCTTGGAGAGTACGGTGTCTATGATGATTTTATCATAACATATCGTCTTGAGGGAATGAACGAAACCGCTGTGAAGGACGCGAGGGATTATATTAAGAGGGAAAGATGGTATGGCTTGGATGACCGGACAGATTATTATATAGGTGAGGCGGGCTGGTGGAACGAGGAGGGTGAGCTTCTCGAGAATCCTTATATAAACCTCATGGCGGGCTGTACATACGAGTATGATTTCTATAACGACTTGAGAGAGGGCGAGGGCGGCTGCATAATAAGGATTGGCAAGGACATCAATCTTGAGACTATGTCAGGACCGGAGATTGAAACATATTCTTACTACAAGTTCAAGAACGGAAGGCTTGAGCTTCTGGGAAAAAGATAAAAAGGCTTAAAAATCAGACACAATCGAATGATGGGAGTATAATTTAACGTGGAAGCCCGGCTTGGGGAGAGCCGGGCTTTTTGTGTAAAAATAATTTTCAAAATGCTGTTGACAAATCTGTACATAAGCTGTATATATTGTATATACACAGATATATACAGAAACGCATATAAAAGTAATGAAGCTTGATTTATTCATAATATCGTGAGGGCAGGGAGGAATTACATGAAAGGGCTGCATATAAAAAACTTAAAAAAGAAATACAATGATTTTGAACTCGGACCGATTGACTTGGACATTGACGCAGGATATATTGTGGCGGTCATCGGAAGGAACGGCTGTGGCAAGAGCACGTTGTTTAACTGTCTGCTCGGGACGGAGAATGCGGACGGTGAGTGCGAGTGGATTTCGGAGGACAATGAGGATGTGAAAAAGCGCTTTGCATTTATTCTTGAGCGATGCCCTTTTCCGAAAAATTACACGCCGAAGGAGCTTTATAAGTGCTTCGGAAGCTTCTATGAGGGATTTGACGGAGAGAAGTATTATGATGTCCTGAAAAGGTACAATATCCCGCAGGGCAAGCCGCTTGAGAAGCTTTCGAGAGGAAGCATCATGGTTGTGCAGATGGCTTTTGCGTTCGCGTACAAGTCGGAGGTGCTGTTCCTTGACGAGCCGTCAGCACATCTTGACAGCTACGCGAGGGAGGAGCTCTACAAGTTCATAAGCGATTATGAGGATGAGGGACATATCATATTCTGGGCGAGTCATACAATGGAGGAGCTTGACAGAATGGCAGATTATGTGCTCGCCATAAGGAAGGGGCAGCAGGTGTACTTCGGGACGAAGGAGGAACTGACGGAGAAGTATCACACCGTGAAGGGAAGCAAAAATCAGCTCGACTGCATGGAGAAGGCGTTAGTCGGAAGAAGGGATGAGGAGAGCTTCTCGTCAGGGCTTGTCGATACGTCGAAGGAGCATCTGAGGCTTGCACCTGTCGATGAGCCGGCAGGGCTCGGAGACATTGTGGAATATCTTTTGTAGGATTTGAGGAGGCGGTTTTATGAATAACGGAATGTTTAAGCTGGCACTTGATACGGCATGGTGCGATATAAAGCATTGTTTTACGGGATACAGGATTATTCTTATGCTTGCGATAGCGGCTTGTGCGATTGTGCCGCCCGACAACACGACGGTGCTCTGCTTTGCATGGGTTATCGAGATGCTGGTGATTAAAATGATGCCGTGCTGCGATAGAATGCTTTTTATCATGCCGACGGATGGGCAGGAAAGAAAAAAGTTTATGGTGTACAGACAGCTTATTATGGAAGGGATATTCGTGGCGCTTATTTTTCTGCTGGGCATTATGAGGTATGTCATTTACGGATATAAGGGCGCCGTTCAGGCGTATTTTATTAACAATCTGTTTGTGGTTGCATTGATGCTGTTTGAGATGGGAAGTGCGGTGTACTTCTGCGGATGGTATAAAAGTGCGACGATGAATGAAAAAGGATTCGGAATATTTTTCGGCATAATCGCGTGGATTATGTTTTTTACGGGAGTATGTATGTCAGCGTATGAGGCCGGAAGCGTATTCTGCAATGTGGCGACGGGGCTTGGGATTGGCGGAGTTATTGTTCAGGGACTTGTGAAGCTGTATTATATGGTTCATTCCAAGTTTGATGAATACAAGTATGTGAATGTTGGTCAGGGCTTGTACGGTGAGCAGAGAAAGAAAAGCAACGTGGCTGATGAGAGATTCTGACAGAAACACAATGCGTGATGTGATATAACGAAAGGGCAGGGATTTGATGCAGATAATTATTTCAGATAAAAGCAATGTGCCGATTTATGAGCAGATTACAAAACAGATAAAGGAAGGAATATTAAGCCACGCGCTCGAGGCGGATGAGATGCTTCCGTCGATAAGACAGCTCGCAAAGGAGCTGCAAATCAGCGTGATAACGACCAAGAGGGCCTACGAGGAGCTTGAAAATGAGGGCATGATATATTCCGTGCCGCAAAAGGGCTTCTTTGTCTCGCCGAGCAAGGTCGAGATTTTGAAGGAAAAGAGATTAAAGCTTATAGAGGAGACGGCGGCGAAGCTTATAAGCGAGAGCCGCGCGGCAGGGCTTTCGTTCGACGAGATACAGTCGATGCTTGAGCTTCTCTGGGAGGAATAAAACATGGAAGAAAATAATAAGGAAAAAATTGCACTCGAGGTGAAAAATCTGTGCAGAAAACAGGGTAAATTTAAGCTTCGTGATATAAGCTTCACGCTTCCGAGGGGCTACATAATGGGGCTTGTCGGGAGAATGGGTTCGGGAAAGACGACACTTTTAAGGAGCATATTAAATCCGAGCCTCACGGACAGCGGAAGCGTGTTATACGATAAGCAGGCGGGCTTTATCATGGAGGATGCGCCGTTTATCGAGGGCGCGACATTAAAGGAGAATATGGAGCTGTTTAAAAATCTCTACAATGATTATGACGAGGAGGAGTTTTATGCGCGTCTAAATAGCGTGAGGCTTGGAGACCACAAGGTGTACGGTCTGCTCTCGAAGGGTGAGAAGGTGAGATTTCAGTTCGCGTTTGCAATGGGACATCACCCGGAGCTTCTGCTGCTTGACGAACCGACGAGCGGGCTTGATGTGGCATTCCGACGGGAGTTTTTGTATATGCTTCAGGAGGCGGTCGAGAAGCAGATGGTGAGCGTGATAATCTCAACGCATCTGACGGAGGAGCTTGAGCGTATCGCGGATTTCATAGGGGTTATGGAGAACGGGACGTTGAGCTTTAAGGGGGATTCCGAT
>UQZF01000079.1 GCA_900545455.1 uncultured Eubacteriales bacterium | reverse complement strand
CCAGCACTGCATGAGGCGCCCGTCCGTGATAGGGAGCTCCTCTACGGTTATATGCGGAGCGGATGCAGCAACATTCATCTCAAGCGTTCCGAGCTCTCCGATATTCAACACATTCGGGCTGTCGTCTGAGAGCACGGGCTTCTCGTAGGTGATGAAGTTGAGTATGACAGGGTGGCTTTCGCCGTCCGCGAAGCTCCAGCGGTCGGAGAGTGCGAGACCGCCTTCGTCGAGAGTTACGCTTCGCAAGTACTCTTTGATGTGCGCTTCGTCAGGATATGCGCCCGCGATGTCCATCGAGATTTTTCCGCCGTTTTCGGTAAAACATTGGGTGACGGAGGTGGCGCGGTACTCCTCGCCGTTCATCTGCATGATGCCGTTGACGGTCGGAAGATTGTGATAATCGGACTGCATCGTCCATATCTCGTAGCGTCTGTTCGAGAAGGTCTTTCCCGTATAGCTCTCTACGCCGATGTCGACGAGGAGAGGTTTGCCGTTCTTGTAGAGCGTGACGCTTCCCGTGTCGTTGTGGTTGTGGCTGTCGTTGTTGTCACCGCACTTTGCGGCGGCTGTGTAGGAGTCATTTCTGGCTATCCACAGACCGACGCTCGAGTAGAATACGGGCGGATGAAAGATTGGAGCATTTGTGTCCTCTGAGAGAATCGCCCTTCGGGTGAATACCTCCTGAAGCCTGTAGTAGAGATTGTTCTCCTCGGGCTGGAATTTGTCGGGGTTCCGCTTGTAGTCGAGTGCGGCGAACTCGGCGAGGTTGTTAAGACCGCAGGCTTTTCCGAAGAGGTACTCCCTGACACCCGCCCTGCCTGCAATCGGTGAGCAGTCGGCAAAGTTGATATAGTATTTGTCATCGACATGTACGTTAAGTATATACAGGGCGATGTTTTTAATCTTTTCGTTGTCCCACAGTGAGGCAAAGTAGTCGTCGGTTACGCGGCAGAGGATGTCGAGCGTCTGGAAGAGACAGAGCCCTGCGTGGCGGTAGTACTGTGCACCCTCGTCACAGCAGCCGTCGTCGCCGTAATCCTTGAGAAAGAAGTCTGTGCTTGCACAGGCTTTTTTAAATACCTTCTGTCTCGTGACGTCGGAGAACGGAAGGAAAAAGGCTGACAGGAGCACATTCTGGGTGCACCAGATTGTCCAGTTGCACATTTCTTCTTTTCCCTTGCCCATCCACCAGAAATGCTTGGTCAGGTACGGCGTTATCACGCGTCTTTTGACCTCGTAGAAGATTCGCGAGCATATAAAAGGACTTATGCTGTCTAACTCATCCTTTAAAAGGTAGTAAGCCGTGGCGAGCACCGAAGCCGCCTCGCAGGAGAAGAGCTCGATTACGGGATTTGTCACGTCGGGAAGAATGAGCTGCGGCGAGTTCCTTATATATGAGTTGTGCGCCGGGAGCTGCCAAGCCGTCTCGTCGCAGATTGCAAATATGCCGTTTATGATGTCGTCCATGAAGCGCCCCGAGTGCTCGACACACTCGGCGAGCACAAGCGCGTTAAGTGCCTTTCTCTTTATGAAGAGCTTGTCCTCGTAGTGAACGCGGTTGCCCGTTCTGGAAAATTCGATGAAGTCCGTGGCTTTAAGGTAAGGGTAGTCAAAGCCTGAGAATGCCTCGCCGCGCTTTACAAGTTCAGTCGTGGCTTCGCTGTCGAGCTTCTCCCAAGCTGCACGGTCTGATGCCTTTGGGTACGGGGCAAATGAGGAAAAGGAATGCCTGTCCTTCAAAAACTGTTCACTGATTTCTTTAAACAGATTATTCATCGTAAATTAATCCTCCCGAAATAGTTTATGTTAAAAATTAGTCAATCTTTTGGTTGATGTATTCCTTAGGGGATACGCCTTCGCGCTTTTTGAACACCTTGCTGAAATAGAAGGAGCTCTCGAAACCGAGCTTGTCGGAAATCTCGTATATCTTCATGCTGCCGTCGGACATGAGCCTCTTAGCTTCGTTGATTTTGCATGCGGTGACGTACTCATTAAAGCCGAGGTCGTTATGCTTTTTAAAGAGCTGGCTTAAATAGTTCGGTGTTATGTTGAAGCTGTAGGCAACGTCGTTGAGTGTCAGCTTGTCGCAGACGTGCTCCGATATGTAGCGCTTTACGAGGTTGACCGTATGGTTCGTGTGGCTGTTTTCACGAGAGATAAAATAGTCTGACACCTTTTTCTTAAAAATATCAAGCCACGATATAATCTGCTCCATGGACTGCTTGTGATAGATGGAGCGGTAGCCGTCGGGGGAGTCCGAGAACATCTCAGCGACGGTCTGCTCACCGCCCGGAAGGGCAGGGATAGCCATGTAGAGTATGCTGCACGCGGCATCGAGTGCCTGAAGGCTTCTCTGCGGGTACTGCCTGAACATCTCCGTGAGCTCGTCGATGGTCTGTGAGAGAACTTCATCGTCGAACTCTTCGAATGCGGTCTGCAGCTGCGGACGGAATATGGACAGGTTAAATATGCGATGATTATAATCTTCCGCCTGACATTCGTCTATCGAGAGGACAGAGTGGTCATCATCGATAAAAGAGTAAGCCTGTCTTGCATACTGGTATGATTCGGAGAGCTCGAGGGGGCTGTCGACAACGGAGCCGATGCCCGCCTTTATGAGTATGTTGTAGTATTTGCGAAGCGATGCCTGCACCTCGCCGAGAATCTCCGTGATGTGCGCTGTGTCGGGCGTGAAATGCTCTGCTTCCGCTTGGATGTCCGCGATGACGACACAGTGGTTGACATCGAGCGGGATAACCTTAGCCGACAGGTACTTTGGAATCAGCTCGTTTAACAGGTTTAATGCACTCGAGTAGAGTGATAACTGCTTGTCAGCTGACAGATTGTTGCCTGTGTGGTCAAAAAATTCGATATAGATACACTGACACGGAGTGTCGCCGAGGGTTATTCCGAGGTATTCGCCTTGAACTTTAATCTGCTCGGGGCTGTCGAACATGTTCTGCAAAAGTCTGATATAGAACTTCTCGTCGTAGTGGAGCTGTTCGGTGTCGGGTGCGGATGAGCGTGCGGACGATTCGGCAGGAATGCGTTCAATAGCACGCTTTATCGCCTCGTCGAGCACCGCGGGTGTCAGCTCAAGCTTTACGAGATAATCCGAAGCCTGATAGGTGAGTGCCTCCTTTGCCATGGAAAATTCCTCGTAGCTTGTGAGAAAAATGAATACGGGCTTACGATAGCCGTAGCGCTCACAGCATATCTTTATGAGCTCAAGCCCCGACATTATCGGCATCTTTATGTCGCAGATTACGATGTCGGGCGATGAAGTCTCTATGATTCCGAGTGCCGCCTCGCCGTTGGCTGCGACACCGCAGATTTCCAGACCGAGAGCCTGACAATTAAGCATTGATTTTATTCCGACCTGAACAAGCGGTTCGTCGTCGACGATTAAAACTTTGTACATTTGTCAACCTCCATTTTCTTTATTTTTACAATCATTTTTGTGTATTTTCCAAGCTCGCTCTCTATAAATATGCCGTACTCGTCGCCAAATTCATATTTTATGCGCTTGTGAATGTTGATGAGACCGATTTCCTTGAAAAACTGGGATTTGTCATTGGAACTTTCGGAGAATATATTTTCAATCTGTCCGGCAGTCATTCCGACGCCGTCGTCCTCGACGCTGACATTTATATCGGTCTCGTTCTCCTGCGAGACATGTATTGTTATGTGTCCTGTTGACTGCTTCGGCTCTATGCCGTGGAAGATTGCGTTTTCCACAAGCGGCTGGAGCGTGAACTTGTTGATGAGACAGTTGGTAAGCTCGTCGTCATCGACGATTATGTCCATCTTTATTGTGCCGCCGTAACGGTACTGCTGTATGGTGAAGTAGTCCGTTATGAGAGCGAGCTCGTCGCGTATCGGAACGAGGTCACGCGTACCTTTTGAGATACTTCTAAGGAGTCTTGACAGGGCGGTGGTCATCTCCGCGATTCCGTCAGCCCCTTGGGTTACCGCCATCCATTTGATGGAGTTGAGCGTATTGTATATGAAGTGCGGGTTAATCTGGCTCTGTAACATCTTGTACTCTAAGTCCTTTTTGTCCTTCTCATCCTGAATCTTGCTGTTCATGAGCGACTCGATGTTCTCGGAGAGATTGTTGATTCCGCGCCCGATATCGCCGAGCTCGTGGTTCCACTCGATTGAGGTGTCGCGGCTGAAATCTCCGTGCGAAATCTTCTCGAGGCACTTCTGGATTTTCTGGACCGGAACGCTTATGAACTGGTACAGAATGGTCGAGAGCAGGAAACCGATGAGGATTATGAGCGATGTTATCGCAAGTATTATAATAAAGTAATAAGGAACGTAGGATTTCATTTCCTTGTTGGATATGAGCTGGGTTATGTAACAGCCGTCCGCGGAGAGAGGCTTGCTTATTAAGTAGCCCGAGCCTGAATCGCTGTTAAAGTGGAACACGCGGGCTTCCGTGGAAATCTCCTGATAGTGAAGCTCGTCGATGTCGGTGTCCGTGATGTCAAGCTCCGTGAGAGCACCGTTGTCCATGAGGTAGACATGCTCTCCGAGCGTGAGGTAGAGTCTGCTGTCGTCTGCCATGGAGTAGTAGTGCATCGGTGCGGTGAAAAATTCCTCGCGGATGGACAGGCAGGCATAGCCGCCCTGCTTTAAGCTGTATTCGAAGGAAATGGGTTTTATCAGTATAAGCACATTTTTGGATGTCCTGTCAAGATAAGGATCCGGGATAAAACCATTCGTGAAATCAAGTTTTTCGGAGGCAAGCTGGCTCTCATAGATGTCAAGTGTCCTCGTGATTTCAGCCACATTCCGTGAGGTCGAGTATGTGGCATCAACAATCTGCAGGTAGCGGTCGTAGTTGTTGCCTATTATGATACGATGTATGTAATTACTTACCGGGTTTGTGAGGTATTCATCGTTAAGTCTGTCGTAGGCGCGCAGAGCCGTGTTGGGAGAGCCTGTCCCCGTGTACTTCATGAAACGGCTTATGTAGGAGTGCGTCTGACAGAAGGAAACGAGGCGGTTCGCCTCAGATATGTTCTCGTTAATCGAGTCGACCATGAAGGAGAGGTTGGCATCTGCGTTTTCGATAAGGCCGGTTTTTATGTACTTATTATAGAAGGACACGGACAGAAGGGACAGCACAGCACCTATAAATATTGTAAAAATGAGCGTTATTACAAGAATTGTGCCCTGGAGTGAACGTCGGTGCCCTCTTATATGAAGCTTATGGTGAAATTTCCTGTTCATATTGGCTCCTATAGAGTGATTTTAAGTTCAAAATTCATATATTATCGGTTTATTTTAGCATATTTTTATAAATTATAAAATACGGTCGTTAAATATTGCATGTTTTTATAGAATTTTACATTATTTAATTTGCCAATAAGCAGAAAATACCCAAAATAATTAATAAAAAATTAAATTTATCCATTCGATTTGCACATTTACTCCGCTATAATAAAGCCATAGTTAAGAGATGGACGTAACCAATCTTCAAAAACAAAATCAGGAGGAAAAATCTATGAGGAAAAAATTTTTATCAGTGCTGCTCTCAGCAGCGATGGTGACAACTCTTATGGCGGGCTGCTCCAACAACGCGGGAAGCGAAACCACAACACCGGCACCTTCACAGGGAAGCACGGTGGAGACAACCAAGGGTGACACAACAACAGAGACAACGAAAGGAACTGACACGGCAGAGCAGGTTACACTCAAGTGGGCTATCTGGGATAAGGAATCCACGGCATACTGGCAGGCACTTGCGGATGAGTACGAGGCAACACACCAGAATGTGACAATCGACATGGTAGACCTCGGATCACAGGATTACATGACAGTACTTGCAACAGAGCTATCAGGTTCAGGCTCCGACTTCGATGTCGTAACAATCAAGGATGTTCCGGGGTATGCAACTCTCGTTCAGAAGAAAGCAATTCTTCCACTTGATGACTACATAAAGGCAGATGGAGTTGACCTCACAAAGTACGCAGGCGTTACAGATCAGGTAACAGTTGACGGTTCACTCTACGAGCTTCCGTTCAGAAATGACTTCTGGGTACTCTTCTACAACAAGGACATCTTTGATGCAGAGGGAGTTGACTACCCAACCAACGATATGACATTTGATGAGTATGATGCACTTGCAAGAAAGCTCACCAAGACTGATTTCGGTAATCAGGTATACGGTGCTCACTACCACACTTGGAGATCAGCAGTTCAGCTTTTCGGTGTACTCGACGGAAAGCACACAATTCTTGACGGTGAGTATGGCTTCTTCAAAGATTACTACAACATGGTTCTCAATGAGGAGAAGGATGGCGTATGCCGTAAGTACACTGATTTAAAGACAGAGGGATTACATTATTCGGCAGCATTCTCAGGCGGAGATGTAGCTATGATGAACATGGGTTCATGGTTTATTGCAACACTTATCTCCAACTTAAAGAGCGGCGAGTATGATTCAAGTCTCTGCGGCAACTGGGGCATTGTAAAGTATCCTCATGCAGAGGGTGTTGAGCCGGGTTCAACTCTTGGTACAATCACAGGTCTTGCAGTTACAACAGCAACAGATACACCGGATGCAGCTTGGGATTTCGTTAAGTGGGTAAGCGGCGAGGAAGGTGCAAAGGTTATGGCTGAGACAGGTAACTTCCCTGCAATCATGACAGAGGATGCCATGAACATTATCACAAGCCTTGATGGTTTCCCACAGGATGAGGCATCCAAGGAAGCACTCAATGTTTCTAACCTTTACCTTGAGGTTCCTTACGCTGAGAACGTATCTGAAATCAACAGCGCACTCGATTCCTACCATGGTTCAATCATGAGCGGTGAGATGACCGTTGATGAAGGTATCGCAGCTATGGAAGAGGCTGTAAAGGCAATCAAGAACAAGTAATAAAAAAATTAGGCTGTATGTTGATTGGGACTGCTGCTCGGTGAGAGTGACAGTCCCATATTTAAAAGAATCAATACAGGAGAGGATTGTATGGGTGGAAAAAATATAGCGGAAATCAACACGATGCAGACCGAACTTGATGAGCTCATTGCGAGAGTCTGCAACGGAATAGACAATAAAAAAGAAGAGAAAAAATGCTTATCCCGTATTGAAAAGCTGAGAAGAACACTCTCAAAAAAGAGATCGGGAAGTAAGCTCAGCCGTGATTTTAAGAGGGATTTGGTTTCATATTCATTCATAGCACCTAACTTCATCGGATTTGCGGTATTTACACTTATTCCTATTATTTTCGCATTCGCACTTGCATTCCTTAAGTGGGATGGAAGCAACGCGATTGAGTTCATGGGACTCAAGAATTTCAAGCGCCTCGGAAGTGATGTATTTTTCAAGGCGGCATTTAAAAACACAATAATCTATTGCATCGGAACAGTGCCTCTCACAATGATAGCTTCGCTGGCACTGGCAATCATACTCAATCAGAAGGTTAGAGGAAGAGCGATATTCAGAACATTGTCATTCTTCCCTTATGTAGGCTCACTTGTAGCGGTTACCTCCGTGTGGAAGATGCTCTTCCATCCATCCAAGGGACCTATAAATTCAATATTATATCATGTATTCAACGTACCGCTCGATAAACTACCACAGTGGTTCTCGGGAGGACTGGTTCTTCTTTCACTGATACTTTTCAGTGTGTGGAAATACATGGGTTATTACATGGTAATCTACCTTGCGGGACTTCAGGGAATATCCGGAGAGCTCTACGAGGCAGGCTCACTCGATGGAGCGAACACATGGCAGAAGTTCAAGTACATAACATGGCCGCAGTTAAGGTCAACGACCTTCTTCGTAGTGGTAATGCTCACAATCAACTGCTTCAAGGTATACGATATAGCAATCATGCTTGCGGGCGGCGGCTCGGGAGAGCTCACAACCTCCTCCACGGTGCTTGTATATTACATCTACCAGAAGGCGTTCGTCGATTGGGATTTAGGATATTCGAGTGCGGTTGCGATGGTTCTCTTCGGAATTGTGCTTTTGGTAACGATAGTGCAGTTCGCATATCAGAAAAAGACATCGGACTAAAGGAGGGACAACGATATGGCAAAGACAAAATCAAAGTCAAAACATGATTTAATTAAAAAAGTTGTACTCTATGTGATACTTATACTCATAGCGGTGATAATGGCTATTCCGTTTATATGGATGCTCTCGGCATCTATAAAGTCGGACAGGGAAGTATTCCAGATGGATCCGTTTGTTCTCATTCCAAAGAATCCTAAGTGGAGCAACTACGCTAAGATATGGACAAAAATACCGATGCTCACATTTGTAAAGAACACGGTATTCCTCACAATCATAGTTACGTTTTTACAGCTCTTTACGAGCAGCTTCGCAGCCTACGCATTTGCAAAGCTACGCTTCAAGTTCAGAAACGGCTTGTTCCTCGCATACATTGCGACGATTGCGATGCCTTGGCAGGTATACATGGTTCCACAGTTCCTCATGATGAGAAGCTTCGGACTCAACGATAAGCTGCTTGCGATGATATGCCTTCAGGCGTTCTCGGCATTCGGTGTGTTTATGATGAAGCAGTTCTACGAGGGAATACCGAATGAGCTGAGCGAGGCGGCGCGAATCGACGGCATGACGGAGTATCAGATATACTCGCACATCATGCTCCCGCTCTCGAAGCCGGCTCTCTCGACGCTGACGATTTTTACATTCGTAAATACATGGAACGATTACCTTGGACCACTCATTTACTTAAAGTCGGAGAGTAAAAAGACAATCCAGCTCGGACTCAAGATGTTCATAAGCCAGTACTCCTCGGATTACGGTCTTATCATGGCGGGCTCGGTTCTCTCACTCATCCCGGTAATTATCGTGTTCATGTGCCTCCAGAAATATTTCGTTGAGGGCGTTGCATCGACGGGACTCAAGGGGTAAAATAAAAAGAAAAAGGGGTAATTTGCGGCAATGAAAAAATATTTTGAGAGCTACAAAAACATAGACAGCGCAGACATCGACGGCGGCATGGAGTTCGCGGTAAAGCAGATTTTACATGTGCTTCCCGAGTTTACCGAGCATTTTGAAAAGGCTTACAGCGTGAACGGCTTCTATGAGCCAACGGAGAATGTCGACTGGACGACGGGCTTCTGGACGGGTGAGATATGGCTTGCCTACGAGTATGCGCTTGACAATGCGGATAAGTTCGAGGCGGGTGCAGCCGATAAGCTGAGGGCGGCAGCAGAGGTTCAGATGAAGTCCTTCCTTTACAGAATTGACAACAAGATTGAGGTTGACCATCACGACATGGGATTTCTCTACTCGCCGTCATGTGTTGCGGGCTACAAGCTCATCGGCTCCGAGGTTGGTAAGGAGGCTGCGATAAAGGCTGCCGACCAGCTCATCACGAGATTTCATCCCGTAGGAGAGTTCCTTCAGGCGTGGGGACCTATGGATGCACCTGAGAACTACAGACTCATCATCGACTGCCTCAACAATCTCCCGCTTCTCTACTGGGCGAGCGATGTGACGGGTGATAACAAGTACAGGGAGATTGCCGACAAGCACATTCACACGGCGATAAGCAATCTCATAAGGGAGGATTACTCCACATGGCACACATTCTTCTTTAACCCTGTGACGGGAGCTCCCGACCACGGTGCAACCTGTCAGGGCTACAGGGACGGCTCGGCTTGGGCAAGAGGTCAGGCGTGGGGCGTGTATGGACTTGCAACCGCATACAAATACACGAGAAGAGAGGAGTACATAAATCTCTTTGAGAAGGTCACGGAGTACTTCCTCGACCATCTTCCAAAGGACCTTGTTCCGTACTGGGATTTTGAGTTCACCGACGGAGACGATCAGCCGAGGGATTCATCAAGTGCCTCGATAGCTGCCTGCGGTATGCTTGAAATGAGCAGATACTTGGATGCAGATAAGGCTGCCTACTACAGAGAGATTGCCGGAAAGATAATGAAGTCCGTCTGCGATAACTACGCGGTAAAGAGCTTCACCGAGTCGAACGGTCTCGTGCTCCACAGCACATATTCGAACCATTCGCCATACAACACCTGCAATCACTACGGTGTCGATGAGTGCAATATATGGGGCGACTACTTCTACATGGAGGCACTCACAAGACTTTTGAAGGACTGGAAGCAGTACTGGTAAAATATATCAGATTATTTATGAAAGGATTCGGATGCCATGGGTAAAATATTGAGCATAGACAGTCCGTTGTGGATGATTTTAAACAAAATAACCGACACGATCGTGTTGTCACTTCTGTTCATCGTGACGAGCGTTCCGATTGTGACGATGGGCTCCTCGCTGTGCGCACTCTACTATATGATGTTCCGCATTGCGGACAACACCGAAGGTCATATTGTGAGAGGATATTTTAAGGCATTTAAGGAGAATTTCAAAAAATCAACTCCGGTGTGGCTCGTGTGCCTGCTCGTCGGGCTTGTGCTTGCGGGTGACATATACATCTGCCTGAAAATGCAGAGCGCGGCTTCGGGCTTCATACTTGCGGCTGCGGGAGTGATAATCGTGCTCTACGCGATGCTCGTCCTGTACATATTTCCGTTAATTTCTAAGTGTACGGGAGACACAAGGCAGATTATATTCATGGCGTTTATGATGTCGATTAAGGAGTGGTGGAGAACATTGTTCATGCTGTTTATCACCGTGATAATGTTCGCGGTCGGAGTGTTCGTAACCGCACCGTTCTTCATAGTTGCACCGGGAGTCATAGCACTGTCGCATGTGTACATTTTCAGGACTATTTTTAACAAATACGGCATGAAAGAGGATGAAAAGCTATGTCAGAGCTGTCAATAAAGGTTATCGACAAAAACGGAAAGACAAGATTCGTCGCAAGCGGAGACAATGAGGTCGTGCTTGTCAATACGGCTGAGTATCAGGAGGGCGACAGAATAAGCCTCGAGACGGGCGAGAAGAACATATATGTGTGGTTTCAGGCGGATGACGCGCTCGGAGCTTCGCTTGTGTACATAACGGACAATGTCTCATTTGATATACCTTTTGGCGAGAAGAGAATAAGCTATTCGCCGAAGGCGTTCATGGGAAGCTCACACTATCTCAGCGCGAGAATTGCGAGGGAGGATGAGCTTAGAAGCTACAGAAATCTCGCACTCAATGTGTATGATCAGCACGGTGACACGCACTGTTATCCTCATGCCTACGCGAATGTTGAGACGAGGGGTGAGTCGGTGTTCGCGGCGAGAAACGCAATCGACGGTGTCGTTGCCAACCTGTCGCACGGAGAGTGGCCTTACG
>UQZF01000078.1 GCA_900545455.1 uncultured Eubacteriales bacterium | reverse complement strand
GTGTAAGGATATGCGACACCGCCCGTCGGGGCATATCCGACCTTAATCGGTCTGCCCGCATATTTTCTCAGGTTTATCACCGCCTGACCATGCGCCTTCAAAAGATTGTGCGCAATCTGAAATGTGTCCGCAATTGAATGCTTTATGCCCGGCGCGTGCACTCCGCTCAAATGTCCTAGTCCCACGACGCACTGTGGCTCATTTATCGTTATAAAATAGTCGCACAGGTCGGCAAAGTTCTCGGCGACAACCTTGGCATACTCGCCAAACCAGTCCACACTCTGAGGATTGAGCCAGCCGCCCTTTAGCTGAAGTGCCTGCGGAAGCTCCCAGTGAAACATTGTGATGTACGGTGTGATTCCGTTCTCTTTCATCGTGATAATCATGTCACGGTACAGCTCAACCGCCTTTTGGTTTACTCTTCCGGTTCCCTCGGGAAGTATTCTCGCCCAGTTCATCGAGAAGCGGTACGCCTTTATGCCGAGCTCCCTCATGAGCGCGTAATCTTCCTTGTAGCGATGTATATGGTCGCACGCGGTGTAGGCGTTCTGGTTTTCATGGATGTGTCCCTCCTCGGTAAACACATCCCACACGCACTTTCCTCTGCCGTCATCGGGATCGGTTCCCTCTATCTGATAGGCGCTGCTCGCAACGCCCCACACAAAATCGTCTCTGAACATATTTTTTACGCTCCTTTTCTATCTTCTTCCGCTCGCGATGACTGACACGAGATAAAACTCCGACACGTCCGCATCGCCCGCCTCTGTAATCTTAATCTGAACCGTGTGCTCCTTGTTCTCGCCGTGCTCAAGAAGTGTATAGAGCTCAAGCTTATCTCCCCAAGTCTCGTCGAAGTTTGCATTGAGCTTAACAGCGTTCTTCTCGTCGCCGTCAATTACCGCAACGGCTATCGGTGCAGGCTTATGAATTGTCTTTCTGAATTGTACCGCAATACAGCTTCCGCTTACCTTAAAGGTGATGCTTGCGCCCTCTTTAGAGGCGGTGAAGCCCTTCTTAAAGCAGTCGGTTATGTCCCTCTGCTCCGATGTGTCCGCCGTAAAGCCGTCAAGGACTAGCGTTGAATTATCGTTTCTGTATCTCACGGAATCCTCGTAGGCGTTGGCTGTGAGCGGTGCGGGAAGCGGCTGTCCTTTTCCACATGAATCGGCATTCACGGATGCCTTTGCCGACCTTGCTGTCTCATACTCTGCCTTTACCGTATTTTTTATCTGCTCAAGACGCTTTGTTATCACCATGCTGACGAGCTCATGACCGCAGTCGTTCGGATGGAGGTCGTCGGGTGTGATTCTTCTGTTGTCGAACTTGCAGTTCAAAAGTGCCTTATAGAGCGTGCTCTGCATACTGACCGACGGAAGATTGTAGTGTCTTGCAATCCTCGAGTGGACGAGCTCCGCACTCGCGCCGTTATTGTAGCATACGTTGTGGACAAGCATGAGTGCCGGATGTGATTCCGAGGAGAGTATTCTTCTTACAAGTCCCTCGTAGGTCTCCTCAAAATGCTCGGTGCTCTCATCGTTTACCGAGAACTCGGCTATGACAAAATCAGGCTTTGCCGCAAGAAGGTCATCCTCCGCTCTTGCGACGCCGAACTGCGAGGTTGTTCCTCCGATGCCCGCGTTTACATACTTAAACTGTGCATCGGGAAATGTATTTACCCACCACTCATACACGAGATAGGCATAACATTTCTGCGGTGTCGACGAGAGGCTTCCCTGTGTTATCGAGCCTCCGATAAAGCCGATTGTGAGCTTCTCGCCCGCCTCGGCTCTCCTCATCACATCCTTGATGTTCCAGATATATCCCGCATTGGCAACCCCTTGCCCAAAATCAATATATTTTGCTAAATCGTTCATTTTTCCACACTCCTTTTAATGTACCCCGCAAGCTCCTCCGACATCTCCTCAGCCTCAGGTATCCTGATATGCCCCGGCGTTCCGACGCCGTTTCTTTTATACAGAAAATGATGAACCCTGTCGGATGCAATTTTTCCGCACACATCGTCAATCGCCCTGTCCCACGCCGCGTCGTGCATACGGATGGTTGTCGCAAGAATTATCTGCGCCGACGGGTAACTCTCCATGAGCTTTCTCACAAAGCTCTCGTAATGCGCCCTCCAATTTTTTGCCTTTTCGCCCTCGTAATCGGCAGGCATATAGTTGTCAGGATGTGCATCGTTCTGCCCTATCGCGACAATCACGACATCGGGTGTGTATTTTGAAAAATCCCACTTTTTTACTTCGCCGAGGTCGGGAAGATACTCTATCTTGTCGTAGCAGGACTCGACGCCGAGATAATCCGGTGCCCCAAAATATCCCGTGCCGTCAAGAAGCGCTATTCCGCCCTGCGAAATGTTGTGAAGCTTCGCGTTCAGCTTTCTCGCCGTCATCCACGCGTAGGAATACCAACTGTTCGAGTACTCGCCGTTGTGAACGGGATCCTGCTTTCCGACATACTCGACTGCCTCCGAGACCTCACCGCACGATACGCTGTCACCGTAGACCTCGAGCTTTAATTTTTTATCGTTCTCCGACTCACTCACCGCAAGCTCTGCGCCGTCCTCAAGCTCAAAGCCGTGGAGAATCACATAGTCCGCTGAATCCTGTCTCTTAAAAAACATGAGCTCATGCCATGTCTTTTTGTCGGACGGCTCCTTCTGACTCTCATTTTCATCGATATAAATCAGATACTCGTGCTCTGCATCATCCTCGCAGAGCAACACCGCAGTCTGCACGCCGTCGACGATACAACCCATGCGATTGCTCCAGCACGACCTTTTGTTGGTCAGGTGCACCTTGACGCTGTTTCCCGTAAAACGAAACGTCACATAGCTCGATGCGTAGACCATCACAGGTGCGTCGGGATTGTCAAAATCTATTCGTCCGCAGTAGCTAAGCCGCGGATCGGATGGCTTAATGAACATAGATAACCCTCCTCCGTGATATTCGCTACTTTCCGAGCAGCTCCATATTTTTTGCGATAAGTCCGCATCTCTGCTTTACGCAGTCAGGTGAGCGGAGCGGATCCTGCGGTGTGTTAAACACATAGTCCACAAGCTTATCGATGGTTGTTGTCGCAACGTGAAGTCTCGTATCGGATGAAGCGTAGTAGATGAACACCTCATTTTTCTCGTTGACGATAGCACCGTTGGTGAATACAACATTGCTCACATCACCGACTCTCTCTCCGCCTCTAGGTCCGATGAGAAGTCCCGACGGCTCTGCGATTACCTTTGCAGGATCCTTTAAGTCCGTCGCAAAGGCATAGATTACATATCTTAAGCCTGCTGCCGTGTTTCTGACACCGTGCGCAATGTGAATCCAGCCGCGGTCGGTCTTAATCGGTGTTGCTCCCGCGCCGTTTTTTACCTCCGTTATCGTGTGGTACTTTCTTATGCTCGTCATGCGCTCCTCATCGATAACCGCGTGGGTTATATCGTCGCAGAGTCCGAATCCGATTCCTCCGCCGCTTCCCGTCTCGATGAAATCGTCCATCGGTCTTGTGTAGAACGCATACTTTCCGTCGACGAACTCAGGGTGGAGCACAACATTTCTCTGCTGTGGGGAGTGAAGCGTTGTGAGATTGTCAAGTCTCTCCCAAGTCTTTAAATCCTTGGTTCTCACGATTCCCGCCGCCGCAACAGCCGCCGAGAGGTCGTTTGAGCTTGTGTCCTTGCTCTCGGAGCAGAACACGCCGTAGATATATCCATCCTCATGCTTTGTAAGTCTCATATCATATACATTTGTCTCCTCCGGACAGGTGTCAGGGAGCACGACAGGATAATCCCAAAATCTGAAGCCGTCAACTCCGTTGTCGCTCTCCGCCACCGCAAAGAAGGACTTTCTGTCGGCACCCTCAACGCGCGCGATGAGGTAATACTTTCCGTTTAACATGATGGCTCCCGAGTTCATAACCGCATTGATGCCGAGACGCTCCATGAAATAAGGATTTGTCTCCTTGTTCAAATCATAGCGCCACTCAATCGGCGCGTGTTCCCTCGTGAGCACCGGGTACTCGTATCTGTCATATATTCCGTTGTAAAAATCGGTCTTGTTGTTTTTTCTGGCAATCAAAGCCTCCTGCTTTGCCTTCTCGACGTAATATCTCTCATGAATCATAAGAACATTCTCCTTTTATATATTTTTTATCAATCACTGATTCGCTTCATAACCTCCATACACATGCGCCCATTGTGGTACGGACACTTCCAAGGCTCCACGATAGGTCTGCCCTCCTGCGGAGTTCCGTCCTCATTCGTCGCCCAGAACCACTCCGAGCCCGGACGTCTGTCAATCTGATACGACTGAATGTACTCCCACTCGGAGAGTGCCGCATCCCTGTACTCATCCGCCTCGGGATTTTTCTCGTAAGCGTTTAAGAAGCCGATGACCGTCTCAGCCTGAACCCACCACACTCTCGTCGTGTTCACCACGCCGCGCTCGCACTCGTTTGCAAGCGAACTGCCGTTAAACGCCTCCTCATATACATGCTTTGCGAGAGCTTTTGTAATCGGAGTGAGCTTATCATAGAGCTTTTTATATACGCCGTCCGTTATGCCCTGACGCTTCTCCTGCATTCCGATTATCTCGATGCCCCTGTCAATGAGCCATGAAGTCTCGATGTCGTGCCCGTAGGAGTGAAGGTCGATGAGCGTGTTGTAATCCATGTCAAAAAATACTTCCTGGCGCTTCTTCTCGGGATTGTACATTTTGTCCGCAAAAAGATTCAGTATGTCAAAAAGCTTGCCCTTCACTTCCTCGTCCGCCGTCACGCGGTAGAGCTCCGTGTACGCCTCAAACACATGGAGCAGCGTGTTCATCGTTCTTCCCGCCATGACACCGTTCTCGGAAAGCTTCTCATTGCTCGCAGGCTTGAAATCCTGTGTGAACGCCTCAAGGTACCCCTCGTCATCGCGGCACTTTGTCTCAATCACATTATACAAATCATAGGCAAGCTGCAAAGCCTCCTCATCCTCCGTCGCCTCATAGTAGGATGAGAGCGCATATATCGCAAACGCCTGATTGTAGGTGTGCTTTGTCGTGTCGAGAGGCTTTCCGTCGTGTGTGACCGACCAGAAAATTCCGCCGTACTCCCTGTCGATGCACTTGTCCCTCATGAAGGTGTATGCGTGCTCCGCCTCCTTCAAAAGACTTTTATCCTTCAAAAGCGTGTACGCGTTTGCAAAAAACCATGTGATTCTGCTGTTTAAAATGCAGCCCTTCTCAGCCTTTCTGTCAAGCTGCAAATCATACGAGAGCCATCCGTAATAACCGCCGTCCTCGTCGTCGAGCAGGCTCTTCCAGAACGGTATGATTCTCATGGTGAGCTCCATTGTAATCTCGTCCTTCATGGTCTTTAACGCCTCGTCAGGCTTGATGTTGTTCACACCCGGTGTCACAATTTTACTGTTCATTCTTTAATCCTCCTTACACTGTCTTTAATTACGAGCTGTCCCTCAACAATGTACACTCTGTGCCTGTAATCCTCGCCCGAAATCTTTTTGATGAGCGTGTGAACCGCACGCCTTGCCATCTCCTTCGTGTCAACCTCGTAGGTGGTTATCTCCACGTCGCACATTCCCGGGTAGATAAAATTGTCGTAGCCGACCACCGACACGTTCTCCGGCACACTAAGCCCCATCGCCTCAAGCTTCTTTATGAGAAAGCTCGCGGCAAGGTCGCAGTTGCACACAAAGGCGGTCGGAAGCTCCTCAGGAAGTACTATGTAATTCTCCGCGTCGATGCTTCCGTGCTCCTTCTCCCTGTCATCGATTATCCACTCCTGCCTTACCTCGCAGCCGTGCTCCATCATCGCTCTGAGATACCCCATATATCTGTCGGTTATCGAGCCTGTCGCAAGCACGGTTCCGAGATAGCCTATTTTGCTGTGTCCCATCTCAAAAAGGTAGTTCGTGAGCCTGTAAGCCCCGTAATAGCTGTCCGATATGACCGCGTCCGCCTCCTTTTTGTTGTCGCAGAAGTCAAGATATATCACCGGAAGGGCGCAGTTCTCATTGAGAAACTCAAGATAGCTCCAGCTAAGACGCCCCATGACGATTATGCCGTCCACCCTGTTGTCCGTCACGAGCTTCGGCATTATATGATTTTTCTCCGCGTCCACGCTGACAGGCTCCATGACCGCAAAGCATTCCCGCGCGATTGCCCTTCCCGTTATCTGCTTGTACATTTCCAGATAAAACGAGTCATACTTATCAATGTATCTCTCTCCGACAAGCACACCGAGCGCGTAGCTGCGGTTCTTCGCCTGTCTCGGCTCCTTCGACGGCGGCACATAACCCATGCTGTCGGCAAGCTCGACAATCTGCTTGCGCAGCGCGTCACTGACGCCCTTCTGCCCCGACAGAGCCTTTGAGACCGTGACCGTGCTCACCCCGAGCCGTGCGCCTATGTCTGCGAGCCGCACTGATTTTTTCACGCTGCGGCACCTCCTCTCCAACCGTAAAACGTGATCCTTTTTGTTTATTCTGCCTTAAAATATATGAGCGTGCTCTTAAAATCGCCCCACATATCAGGAATCTTTACTCCTGCGCTCATGAGCGTGTCGCCGTGAAGCTCAATGCCCTGATTTTCGCCGTTCGCATCTGAATTCTCATAGATTACCCTGTAAAGCTTATCAGGTGCAAGTCCCGCAAGCTTGACCATCCTGCTCTTAAAGTTCGGACGTTTTAATACCTGAACGTAAGTTAAAAGTGCCTCGGATTTGTCCTTTGCCACAATCATGTAGCAGTCATAGAGGTTGTTCTCCTGATAGGAGGCAAGCCTGTAATAATCTCCGTTTCGCACGAGGTCATTGTACTTGTGGTAGGCTGCTATCTGTCCCGGTATCGCGTCCCTGTCCTCCTGCGGTATCTTCGTGATGTCGAGTTCATAACCGAAGGTTCCGCACAGAGCCACATCCCCTCTGGTCTTAAACGGTGTCACCCTGCCGACCGTGTGGTTAGGGCAGTCGGACACATGCGCTCCCATAGCCGAGAGCGGATATATGAGTGCCGTTCCCTCCTGAATTGTGAGTCTCTCGATTGCATCCGTGTCATCCGAGCACCATATCTGCGGGCTGTAGTAGAGCATTCCCGCGTCAAAACGCGCACCTCCGCCCGAGCAGTTCTCCAAAAGAAGATTCGGAAATTCCTTCATAAGTCTTTCCTGAAGCTCGTACACGGCAAGCATATATCTGTGCTCAAGCTCTCCCTGCCTGTCAATCGGGAGGTAATTGCTGTGCAAGTCCGTGTGCTCACGGTTCATGTCCCACTTCACATACTCAATGTTCGCACTTCTTAATATTCCTGCCACCGCCTCGTAGCAGTAGTCAACAACCTCAGGTCGCGACAAATCGAGCACATACTGGTTTCTTGAGCGGCACGCCTCACGTCCCGGAATCGCGATCGCCCAGTCCGGGTGCTCCGCGTAGAGCTTCGACTCAGGCGAAATCATCTCAGGCTCGAACCATATTCCGAACTTGAGACCGATTTTGTTCACCTCGTCCACGAGATATTTAAGACCGCCCTTCAGTTTATCCTCATTTACAAACCAATCACCTAGGCTTGTGCTGTCGTCATTTCTGTGTCCGAACCAGCCGTCGTCCATGACGAGCATCTCGATTCCGCTCTTCTTTGCCTCGCGCGCGATGGCTATGAGCTTATCCGTGTCAAAGTTAAAATATGTAGCCTCCCAGTTGTTTATGAGTATCGGGCGCTTCTTATCCTTGTAAGGGCTTCTTATCAGGTGCTCCCTGTACAAATCATGAAGATTTCTCGTCATCGTTCCAAGTCCCGACGCCGAGTAAGTCATCACAACCTCGGGAGCGAAAAACTCCTCGCCCGACTCTAACTTCCACTCAAAGTTATCCGGGTGGATACCCATGAGAACCCTTATGCTGTCGAACTGGTTCTTCTCAGCCTGCGCAATGAAATTTCCAGAATATACAAACGAGAATCCGTACACATGACCTCTGTCCTGCGAAAGTCCGTTGTCCACAAGCGCGATAAAAGGATGCTCCTGATGCGAGGATTTGCCCTTGATTGAGCCGACGCTCTGCTTGCCGTAGCCTATCCTTCTGAGCTCCATCTTTCTTTCTCGCGCCCACGAGCCGTGAAGTGATAAAAGCTCATAGCCCTCGTCCGGCAAATCAAGTGCCGCCGACATAACCTTTGTCACAAAAATATTTTTGTCCGAATTGTTTTTGAGGCGCACACTTCTTGTTATCACGTCCTGCTCAGGAAAAACGCTGTAGACAAGCGTCGCCGCAAGCCCGATACAAGTGTCAACCGCATCAATTTCAAGCGTGTATATGCCGTCGTTGCCATATCTGTCAAACGTCGCAGGAAGTCCCTTAATTCCCGGCTTTCCCGCATAGATTCTGTGTCCCGCATACACAAGGTTCACCGCGCGGCTGTTGTCCTCACAGCGCACCGCAATGGCTCCCTCGCGGTAGTCCCCCACATTGTTTCCCGGATACTCCGTCGGAAACGCGTCAAAAAACGAGCCCCTCTCCCTGTTGTTTTTTGACGGCACGAACGGGGTCTCGTCCGTCCTCAGAAGGTACCTCACATCCGTGTCACTTATCTTATCCCCATAGTACGCGTGCCCAATGAAGCCCTCGTCATCGACCACCGAAATCACATAGCTGCTCGCCTTGGTGTCAAGCTTGAATGAGCGCGACTGCTCATCAAAAAAAATACCCATAACAACCTCCTCCAAAATGTAACTGTTGTTATGGGTATTATATTATATTTAAGTTAATCGGTAAATTAAATTTAGCTAATTTAGCTTAATTGAATAAGTTATTTATTATCTCCGCCCTGTTCTCCTCAAGATACTCTCCCGTAAAATGCGCCTCGTCACCGAACGCGCTCTCAGGATAGTAATCTATTCCGTCAATATAATCTCCAAGCAAATCTGACAAGCCGTTATCCGCAATCTGCTGCGAGAACTCCGCCCAGTCGTGGTTGTCCTCCGTGTCAGGGAGCGGTGCGGCAAGCACCTTCAGCTTAACGCCGTAGCTGTCACAGAGCTCCTTAATCTTCGGGAGATACTTTATCGTGAGGTCGCTCAAATGCTTCTCATCGCGAACCTCGAGCTGCTGCTCAAGCACGTTGTTAAGGTACACGTCCATGTAATATGCGTTGTTCTCAATGAAGCTCTTCACAATATCGTTCGTCGCGTACAGCTTTCCGAATCTGTCCTCAATGTACTCCCTTGTGTCGTCGTCTATATACTGCTTGTAAGTGTCATTGTAGAAAGGCACAATGAAATACTGGAACGAAAAGTTGAACCACAGCGGATTTGCAAGGCTCTGCGGTCTCACAATGTAGTAAACCTCATCCGTCTGCGGGTTATTCTCAAGGTAGCGGCTGAGTAAAATGTAATTTCCAAGCACCGTTATAGCCTGATTGGTCGCAAGGTAGCACACCTCGTCCGTCTCGTCCTGATAATCAGGTGAAAAGATAAGCCTCGCCACGCTGTCACCGATTATAACCTTTGTATATTCCGTCTTTTCCTCCGCGAGGTCAAGCGCATAATACAGCTCGGGACCGAAGCTTGAAGGACTGTTTTTGCCCCTGATATACTGAACCGCAAAATAACCGCCAAGCGACACCCCGACAAGAAGCACGAACACCGGCACGGTTACTATGAACTTTACAAAACCTGATTTTTTCTCTCTCATATCCATCCCTATCAAACTTAACTATAGATTCCATTTATAAAATAACTCATTTTACGTTCTGCACAAACATACCCAGCTTACTGATAACCTTTAAAATTAATTCAAAACTTTACGGTGTATATGCAGATTATATTCACGCATAATGCGACTTTGGTAGAAGCCCAGATGTTCTTGCAACTCTGTACACAACCAAGCCAAAGGCGGCATGGATGCCGTCTTAGATGTCAAAGTACACGGATGTACTTTTGACACCGGTGGCGTATTCACATACATCCTACATCAGAGTTCATAGAACATCTTGCTTCGTACAACGGAGCCTCTATGCGTGAATATAATCGCATATACACTCAAAGCCTTAATTTCCCGTTATCAGAACTCAAAATACACAAACGAACTGCTGTCCGCCCCATACTGCATGAACCATATCACCATAAGGTCAACGACAATAATGTATATAATCCACCTCACAGCCTTCGGAAGCCTCTTTATTCCCGCGAACACCGAGCTTCCGCGCTCCGCGGAAATGTACGCCGCCAAATCATACGCAAACATCATTCCGATTACGAGCACGAGGTGAAGCAGCATGCCACTGTTGATTCCTATCGACTGTAAACCACCCTTGATATACGCTGCAGGTGAGGCAATTCCGTGCCACATATTCGTAAGCACATACACCGCATCACCGACGCTTTCCGCCTCGAAGAACACCCATGCAACCGTCGCAAAGATAAACACGAGCACAATTCCGACAATGCGCGCCACACCCTTTTTGCGGTAGGACTTGTCCTTCGGATTCCGCCCGTGAAGCTTCGCCCACGCGTTGTGCGCGAATGTCTCAAGCACCTGAACGGCACCGTGGAGTGCGCCCCACACGATGAAGGTTAAGTTTGCTCCATGCCACAGACCGCTGACAATGAAGGTTATCATGATGTTTAATGCGTATCTGAAGCTTCCCACGCGGCTTCCGCCGAGCGGAATGTAGATGTAATCACGAAACCAAGTCGACAGCGAGATGTGCCATCTTCCCCAGAACTCCTTAACTGAGGATGAAAAGTACGGATACTCGAAGTTTCTCGCACCGTCATAGCCGAGAAGCCCTGCCGCACCGTTGGCAATATCCGAATATCCCGCGAAATCGCAGTATATCTGTATCGAAAAAAGAAATGCCGCCGCCATGAGCGCAAAGCCGTCGTATGCACTTACATTTGAAAATACCTTGGTGACATATCCCGAAAGCAGATCCGCCACAATCATTTTCTTAAAAAAGCCCACAGCCATGAGCTTAACTGCATCGCAAGCCTTGTCATACGAGAAAGTATTTTCCCTCTCAAGCTCCGCAAAGAAAGGCGCAGGTCTCTCTATCGGTCCCGACGCTATCTGCGGGAAGAAGCTCACATACACGGCGTACTTTGCAAAATTGCGCTGTGCGGGAAGCTTTCCTCTATACACCTCAACCATGTAGCTTATGACCTTGAAGGTGTAGAAGGATATTCCGATAGGTGCGGCAATTTTAAGAACCGCAGGGGTAAAGCCGATGCCGAAAACGCCGAGCGCATCCGACAACACCTGTCCCGCAAAATTAAAGTACTTAAACACCAAAAGAAGCCCCAGCGATACCGCAAACGGCACGCCGAAGCACAATTTTCTCAAGCCACCCTCACATTTTTCCATGAGGAGAGCTCCGATATATGTTACAACGCTCACC
>UQZF01000077.1 GCA_900545455.1 uncultured Eubacteriales bacterium | reverse complement strand
GTTCACAAGCAGCATTGCAAGTGTAAACCAGCCGATCATCGTCAAAAATGCAAGATCAATGTGCAAAAGATCATGTCCCAGCTGCACGAATACGTCTGCAATCAGAAAAGCCACAAGAATGATCGCCCAGTAGCCGACTTTCTTCACCGCGCCTTTCAATCCGACTTAATATACGCACCTATCATTTGCACACTTCCTTTCTATGCTTCACAATGTACTGCATTTCTGTATATTTGCATAATACAACTGCATTTCTATATTGTCAATACTTTTTTACTGCTTTTCTGTATTTTTTTATTGAAAGTCGTGAAATGCTGTGGTAATATACAAATAAAGAAAGGACGGCGAAGACATTATGACAATTCAAAGCGAAAAAAGATTGAAAGAAAACATTCAGAAAAATATTATTTTTTATAGAAAAATGCGCAAAGTAACGCAGAAACAACTTGCCGACTTTCTTGAAATCGGCGTTTCCACTGTTTCCGGCTGGGAACGTGGCGCATACACGCCAGACATCGACACATTGTTCATGATCTGCAACTTTCTTGAAGTGACACTGAATGACATGTGCGGCGTTTTCAAAGATAACGACCAGCTGTCAGAAGAAGAAGGAATTCTTTTAAACACATACAGATCTTTGAATACTAAAGGACAGCAGAAACTTCTTGAACGCGCAGAAGAACTTCGTGATCTGGGATATGTAGTAAAAGGGGACGCAGCAAAAATGGCATAAAGTGGAAAAGAACTGGAAATATAGTTCGAATAGACAATTTCAGAAAATAGAAAACCGCCGATGTGCTGGAACACTTCGGCGGCTGCAAACTCCGATTGATCGGGCTGCTATTTAATTCTTCGCAACAATTATTATAGCATAAGCCCTTCAATGATACAAGAAAAAACGGGGCTTATTTTTTTACGCCCTTTTTTCGGAAAGAAGGTGCATGAAATGGCAATGAAACGCGCAAACGGCGACGGATCCGTCTACAAGCTGGGCGGAAAACGTCGCAAGCCGTGGGCGGCGCGTGTGACTATCGGCTGGAATCTGAATCCGAACACCGGACAGATTCGACAAGTCTATCAGTCGATCGGAACATTCGCGACACGCCCAGAAGCAGAAACGGCATTGAATAACTTTCTGCAAAATCCGTATGACATCGAAAAACACAAGATCACTTTTTCTGGCGTTTATGATCTGTGGTCTGCGGAATACTACGCAACACTGAAAAATGATTCTTCCGCCAGATCCTACAAAGCAGCATACAAATATTGTGAAGCAATCTACAACGTGCGCTTCCGTGATCTTCGTGTTGCTCACATGGAAGGCGTGATCCGTGACGCAGATGTCGGTGAAGCAACAAAAGGACGTATCAAGTCGCTTTTCAATCTTATGTATAAATACGCATTGAAGCATGACATCGTCGAAAAGGACTACAGCGCATTATTCGTCCACAAAGTCGGCAAGCGTGACAAATCCACCCGCATTCCATTCAGAAACAGTGAAGTGCAGCGTTTGTGGCAGATCCAGAACTTCGGCGTCGCGGACATGATTCTGTTTGCTTTATATACCGGATTCCGCCCGACAGAAGTGTTGCTGATCGAAACGAAAAATGTGGATGTGGAACGCTGGCGCATTAAAGGCGGCATGAAAACGGAAGCTGGAACGGACAGAATTGTTCCAGTTCATGAAAAGATCCGCCCGATTGTCTTGCGTCACTATAACCCAGACAACAAATATCTGTTCCCGAATGAACGAAACGAATTCATGACATATGATCAATTTCGTGGACGCTTCAAAAAAGTCATGCGTCAGCTGGGAATCACCCACACGCCACATGAAGCCCGTCACACATTCATTTCGTGCGCAAAGCACTTCCGTGTAGAAGAAAATCTTCTGAAAGCTGTCGTCGGACACAAGATCCGCGATGTCACAGAAGCAGTCTACACGCACCGCCCCTTCGATGATTATGTCGAAGCAGTCGCAATGATCAACTATTCCGGCGAAGACATCGAATTCGAATTGATTGACGCTGAATGGGATTGATTGACATGAAAAATCCCCCAGACTGATTTCTGGGGGATTTCTTTTTTGTGTATTACCTTTGTATATTACCCGTGTATTTCCCGTGTATTACATACACGATTTCGCACGTTCTGGCGTGTTCTGCCATGACTTGCAGTCCGCATGAATGCCGGATTTCTTAGAATCTGCCTGCGTCCGCTGCTTCCTCGATCGCTACGGCTACAGCTACGGTAGCACCAACCATTGGGTTGTTACCCATACCGATAAGTCCCATCATCTCAACGTGAGCAGGAACTGATGAAGAACCGGCGAACTGAGCGTCAGAGTGCATACGTCCCATAGTATCTGTCATACCGTAGGAAGCAGGACCTGCTGCCATGTTGTCCGGATGAAGTGTACGTCCTGTACCACCGCCGGAAGCAACTGAGAAGTACTTCTTGCCTGCCTCAATTCTCTCCTTCTTGTAAGTACCTGCAACAGGATGCTGGAATCTTGTAGGGTTAGTTGAGTTACCTGTGATGGATACGTCAACATTCTCCTTCCACATGATTGCAACGCCCTCTGTTACGTCGTTAGCGCCGTAGCAGTTAACCTTTGCTCTAGGACCGTTGGAGTAGGACTTACGGAATACTTCCTTAACCTCTCCTGTATGATAGTCCATATCTGTCTCAACGTATGTGAAACCGTTGATTCTTGAAATAATCTGAGCAGCGTCCTTGCCAAGTCCGTTAAGGATAACACGGAGAGGCTTCTGACGAACCTTGTTAGCATTGTTAGCGATACCGATAGCACCCTCGGCAGCAGCGAATGACTCATGACCTGCTAAGAAACAGAAGCACTCTGTCTCCTCCTCAAGTAACATCTTACCGAGGTTACCATGACCAAGACCAACCTTTCTCTGGTCTGCAACAGAACCAGGGATACAGAAGGACTGTAAGCCCTCACCGATTGCAGCAGCGGCCTCTGAAGCCTTGCGTGCGTTCTTCTTAATAGCGATTGCGGCACCTACGATGTAAGCCCAGCAAGCGTTCTCGAAACAAATTGGCTGTACGCCCTTGATCATGTTGTATACATCAAGGCCGGCATCCTTAGTAATCTTCTCAGCTTCCTCGATAGAAGCGATTCCATAGCTATTTAAAACAGAATTAATCTTGTCAATTCTTCTTTCATATGATTCAAATAAAGCCATTATACTGTCCTCCTGATTATTCTACTCTTGGATCGATGATCTTAGCTGCATCTGCAACTCTGCCGTACTGGCCCTTAGCCTTCTCCCAAGCTGTATTAGCATCGTCACCCTTCTTGATGAAGTCTGTCATCTTGCCAAGGCTTACGAACTGGTAACCGATAATCTGTCCCTCGTCGTCAAGAGCGATTCCTGTTACATAGCCCTCTGCCATCTCAAGGTAACGTGGTCCCTTCTTGAGAGTACCGTACATTGTACCAACCTGTGAACGAAGTCCCTTACCAAGATCCTCAAGACCTGCTCCGACAGGAAGACCTTCCTCAGAGAATGCACTCTGTGTTCTTCCGTAGATAATCTGTAATGCGAGCTCTCTCATAGCTGTGTTGATAGCGTCACATACGAGGTCTGTATTCATAGCCTCTAAAACCGTAAGACCAGGTAAAATCTCTGCTGCCATAGCTGCGGAGTGTGTCATACCTGAACATCCGATAGTCTCAACAAGTGCCTCCTGAATAATGCCCTCCTTAACATTAAGTGTGAGCTTGCAGGCACCCTGCTGTGGTGCACACCAGCCTACACCGTGTGTAAGACCGGAAATATCTGTAACCTGCTTATTTCTTACCCATTTTCCTTCTGTAGGAACCGGCGCTGCGCCATGATGTACGCCCTGAGCGACTGTACACATCTTTTCTACTTCATGTGAATAAATCATTGTAAAACTCCTTTCAGAATCAGATTCCATTTGCGAAGCTGTCTGTGTGGCGTGTCTGGCACCACTCTCCGCAATTACTTGTATTTTCTCATATTTCGACATAAATTTCAAGAGTAAAGTTCAGTCTTGACAAAATATTGTTGTAAATTTAACAATTCAATTATAATCCCCTTATAACGAACGCCACATCAAGCTCCTTTTCGGCGCTCACGCAGTATTCCGGGTACACAGGTGCCCCCCAACTGTCATCACCGCCTACGCCTCTCGCCGCACCAAGTATTCTCACATGGGTGTAGCGCGTGTCCGGAATATCGTTAATCTTGTACGCACTCTGAAGCTCCTGCTGCGTGCAAGGAAACACTGTCATGTCAAAAGGTGTCCCGCAGGCATCTATCCGAAGTCCGTGCCCGAACTCGTCAACCACCTTCACATACCGCACATCGTGGCGGTTGCCGCACTCCTGCGGATTAAGATAAGGTGTCACGTTGTCGACAACGCTTCCCTTATATATGCCGAGCTTTGCGCCCGCACAGCGGTCATTGTAGTTCTCCTCAGGGCCTCTTCCGTAGAACTCCATCCTGTCAAACATCTTGTCCATTGTGAGGTTGATTCCGAATACGGCAGGCTCAGGAAGTCCCTCCTTGCCGTCAAAATGTCCCCTGCACTCAATACTTCCGTCCGGAAGCATACGGTACACAATCTCACCCTCCGACTGCGGATTGGTGTAGAAGGTATAATGACAGCTTATCTTCACCGCCGCGATGTCCTTTGCGTATTCCGCGCCTTTAAGACCTGTTCCGTAGAGCTCATCCGACTTATCAAGGATGAACTCATCAGGCGTCACCGTACCGTCAAGCACTCTTCCGTCCCGCAGCTCGTACTCAACCTTCACCTTGTCACTTCTCTGCATCTGGCTTATTCCCTGCCATACCGCACTTGTGACCGGAAAACGGTTGCCCTTGTCGTTGTCGGTTGCAGCGCGGAAAAACTCAAGTCCCGGCACCTTCTCGATCATCTCAAGTCCCTTGCATCGAAGCGATATAAAACCTCCCTCCTGGCGCGAGAATATGGCGTGTGTGTTTCCCGCCTTCACGCCTATGCAGGTCGCTCCCATAACCACGTCGTCAAAGCACTTAGCTTCACCTTCCTGTACCTCATCAGCACTCTGAGCCTCTTTTTTCACCACAATCGGCTCACTCTGTCCCCACGCTGCGATATGTCCCACATTCGCCCAAGGTCTGTAGCCCATAAGCACGGCGCGGCACTCCATAACATACTCGCCGTCGGCATCCATCGAAGGGAATGTGACCGGAACGAACTCCTCCTCGCCCGCCTTCACATCCCTCGCAAATGTTCCTGCCCATACAGCCTTTCCGTCCTTCAAAAGACGAACCTCGAACATGTAATCATAAGTCGACTCAAAAAGCGATTCATTTACTATAAGTACACCGTTATTCGTCAGGTAAAGCCTGATATTCTGGTAGAGGTACTTTACCTCCTGTGCCTTAGGCGAGAGCTTTCTGTCGGCAAATACGATTCCGTTTCCGCAGAAATAATAATCGCACGTTCTCTCCTTGAAATCTCCTCCGACCTTGAACTCAAGACTTCCCGGCTTTATGTTAGGAAGCTTCTCGTAAGTTCTGACGTTTCCGTATCTTCCGATAACGTCCTCGTCAATGAGCTTTCCGTCCCTCGTAAGTATCGCCTGATCCGCAAAATCCCATATAAATCCGCCCTGATACTGCTCATACTCGTATGCAAGCTTCGTGTACTTTTCCATACCTCCGCAGGAATTTCCCATGGCGTGCATGTACTCACAGCTTATGTACGGCTTCTTCGGCTTGCCGTCAAGGTACTCCTTTATCTCGGCAGGCTTCGCATACATCCTGCTCTCCATGTCGGTTATGTCGGAATAATTTCTGTCGTGCACACAGCTCTCGTAATGTACGAGCCTCTCAGGGTTTCTCTCATGGAAAAATCTGCTCATCGCGAGAATGTCCTCACCCGCGTGCGACTCGTTTCCGCATGACCAGATAAGCACGCTCGGATGGTTTTTATCCCTCTCAAGCATGGACACGGCTCTGTCGAGCACCGCGCCCTTCCACATCGGCTCACTTCCCGGTGTGATGTACGGCTTTTCATTTCCCGTGTCGATGCACCACGTTCCGTGCGTCTCAAGGTTTGCCTCGTCTATAAGGTATATTCCGAACTCGTCGCAGAGCTCGTACCAGTAACTCTGATTCGGATAATGGCAGGTTCTCACCGCATTTATGTTGAGGCTCTTTATAATTCTGATGTCCTCGAGGAGCTCCTCCTTTTTGAGTGTTCTTCCGTTCACGCAGGAAAACTCATGGCGGTTAACTCCCTTGAAAACTATTCTCTTTCCGTTGATGCACATGACGCCGTTCTTCATTTCAAAGCGTCTGAAGCCGATGCGCTGCGGAATGTACTCGACAAGCTCGCCCTCCTCATTATATATCGAGATGTTGAGAAGGTAGAGATTCGGCACCTCCGCGCTCCATGTAAGCACCTCAGGCACCTCTGCCGTGAACCTCATGTGCTCCTTTATCGCAAGTCCCATTCTCATGAGAACGCTCTTTCCCGTCTTATCGACAAGCTCATAGCCGACGGTTCCGCCGACATTTCCGACAATTTCAAGCTCGCCTTCAAGCATTCCCGTCGCATAATCGTCCTTTAAGCCCGCTTTGACAAAAATGTCCCTCACATGCGTATCAGGAACCGCGTAAATGTACACGTCGCGGAATATTCCCGAGAATCTGAAAAAGTCCTGATCCTCAAGCCAGCTTGCCGAGCTGTGCTTGTACACCTCGACGGCGAGCTTATTTCCCTTCTCCCTGATAAAAGGTGTTATGTCCCACTCGGACGGTGTGAAGCTGTCCTCCGCGTATCCCACGAACTGTCCGTTTATCCACACATAGAATGCCTTTTCAACGCCCTGAAAGGATATGTATGTCTTTTTTCCGATAAGTGCCTCGTCCACGTCAAAAAAAGTGACGTAGGAAGCCACCGGGTTATGCTTTACGGGTGCAAACGGCGGACGCAGGTCCTCATGTCCCTCCCAAGGATACATCGTGTTGATGTATTGGCATTTGTCATATCCCGCAAGCTCGATATGTCCCGGAACCTTGATGTCCGCAAAGGAGCTTACATCAAAGCCCTCCTTATAAAATTCCTTAACTCTCTTCTCAGGCACATCCGCGTAGGAGAACTTCCATGTCCCGTTAAGGCTCTGTCTAAGCGGCATATCAAGCCCGTACTCCGTGACCTTCTCCTCGTAAAAAGCGTGGTCTGAGTGGGCGTCCTCCCTGTTCACCCTGAAAACCTCAGGATTCATAATCCAGCTCTCGTCTGCATTTATAATTCTCTCCATAAAAACCTCTCTTCATTTTGCTTATGAATAGTGCTCGTACAAAATATATTATTTCTACATTGTAACTGCCGTATTATCATACCAAATTTTCTTAGAACTCTCAATGTTTTATATTAAGAAAACATACACAAAAACGCACACCAAAGGCTTTCACCCCGTGTGTGCGTTTCTTATCAGAATAAAAATCTTGCCCAGTAGAACAAGGTCTTTATCACATTTTTTCTGAATTTTCTCTTGGCTGTGATTTCCTGCGGCACAACATTGTACGGATTGTCGTACTCACCGTCAGGAAGGGCTATCCTCGCAGAGCCTTCATAGTTTTCCATAAGTCCGCTAAGCTGTGAATTGAGCTCTTTGCTCTTTATCACCAGCATGAGCTCCGTGTCGAGATATGCACTCCTCATATCCATGTTGAACGAGCCGACAACGGATATGTCATCGTCAATCACAATGCTCTTTCCGTGGTAGGACACTCCGCCCTCATACTCGAGGAGAGTGATACCCGTGTCTAACATTCTGTCCCTGTTCTTTTCAAGGTCAGCCGCCCCGAAGCTGTTGCCGTTGTTAGCCACCGAGTTCGTCATGACGGTAACATTTTTTCCTGAAGCCGCAGCCGCGAGAGTATCATACATTATATCATTACATATTATGTACGGTGTGTGAAGCTTAACCGAATCCTCGGCACCGCTTATAAGGCTCATAAGCTTATACCACACAACAGGCTCCTTCACCCCTGCATTTATCGGATTTGAGAGAAGTGTTATGCTCTCGACGGAAAAGGTGTTATCCTCGTAGGAATACTCCTCGGAAAGCTCATTATGCTCGGAGCAGTACTTTTCGTATGCCTCCTCAATGCGCTCAGCCGCACGTCTCACACAGTACCAGTCGGCAATGTGCTCACTGTCTGCAAACAGACTGCACTCTCCGCCGTTCCACACCCTCTCATAATAGTCCAAAAGATTATTTACCGACGCGCTGTCTCCCGACACCGCAGGCTCGGCACGCCACACGAGCACATCGCGGTCGTAATTTTTGTAGCTGCTGTAGTCGCCGAGGAAATAATTGAAGGTATTTCTTCCGCCAAGCATATATATCTGCCTGTCTGCGATAATGTACTTGTCGTGCATTCGCGCCATGCCCTTCCACATCGTGAGCGGTGAAATCTCATTGTATAGCTTTACCGTGACATTCTCCTTGGATGACAGCGCGTAAAAATACGGATTCCACTTCATGTGAAGAACACCGTCAAAGCCATCCACGAGAACGCTTATCTTCACGCCTCTGTCAGCCGCCTCCATGAGAGCCCCGAGCATTATCTTTCCGCTCTCATCCGACATGAAATCAAATGTTGAGAGAACAATCTCAGACTGCGCATTCTGTATCATTCTCACACGCGCAAGCAAAGCTTCTTTGTTGTCCTCAACAATCACAGCCCTCTCCGTATCGCCCGTATTCCACATTGCGACCTCACCGTCGCCTGTGTACTCAGGCTGCTTTGAGCTGCTAATAATCGCTGCCGCGGCATTTACCGCAATAAATACAAATACAACCGCCAAAATTATAACCACAGGCTTCCACATTTTAACCTTTCCGCTTGAGACAGGCTTTTTCATAAGCACTCTCGCATAATATACAATATAGCATGCAAATGAGAAAATGTTCATCGCGATACATACCGCAATTATGAATCCCGCTGCAAAATACGACATATCCACGACAAGAAGCAGTATAAACATTGCCCCGTAAAGAACCGCCGTGCACAGCTTTCCGTACCACCTTGCGCCGTCCATCATGCTTCCCTTTTTCAGCATGATGGCACCCATGATTCCCATGAACATTTCCTTTACAATGAACAGAATCACAAGGTAGCGCATGGTCGGATAGCGGAATGACAGGCTTATGAACACCGCCGCCTGCGTGAGCTTATCTGCCACAGGATCAAGTACCTTTCCCCACTCCGTTATCATGTTAAAATGTCTTGCAATCTTGCCGTCAAAGCAGTCCGTGAGTCCCGATATTCCGAGTATCACCGCCGCGGCAATGTAGTCCGCTCTGCTGTCCGCACCTATATATACCGCCATGAATATCGGGATAAGTATAATTCTGAAATATCCCATCAGGTTCGGTATGGTGAACAAATCTTTTCTGTTGTTAATCAGACGCTTCATACTTCATCTCCATCCCCATTAAATCAACGATTTATCCTTCAAACTGACTGTTATAAAGCTGAGCATAGAAGCCGTTTCTTTCAAGCAGCTCCCTGTGATTTCCCTGCTCTATGATGTCTCCGTCCTTCATAACAAGAATAACATCCGCATCCCTGATTGTCGAGAGTCTGTGTGCAATAACAAAGCTTGTTCTGCCCTTCATAAGGGTAGCCATAGCATCCTGAATATGCTGCTCCGTTCTTGTGTCAACCGAGCTTGTCGCCTCATCAAGAATCATTATCCTGTTGTCGGCAAGAATGGCTCTCGCGATTGTGAGAAGCTGCTTCTGTCCCTGTGATACGTTGCTCGCCTCCTCGTTGAGCTCCATATCATAGCCTCCCGGAAGCGTTCTTATGAAGTGGTCCGCATTTGCCGCCTTCGCAGCCGCAATAACCTCCTCATCCGTGGCATCAAGTCTGCCGTAACGAATGTTTTCCATTATGGTTCCCTTAAAAAGCCAAGTATCCTGAAGCACCATTCCGAATGCCTCTCTCAGATTTCTTCTCTCGAACTCCTTTACATTTTCTCCATCGACCTTGATGCAGCCCGAGTTTACATCGTAGAAGCGCATGAGAAGCTTAACCATTGTCGTCTTTCCTGCTCCCGTAGGTCCTACGATGGCAACCATGCTTCCCGGCTCAACATGGCAGTTAAAATCATGGATGACAGGCTTCTCAGGATTGTAGCCGAACTTTACATGCTCAAAGTCAACCTCGCCCCTGATATTCTCAAGTCTTACAGGGTTCTCCGTCACAGGCTCCTCTTCCTCATCGAGGAACTCAAAAATTCTCTCAGCAGCCGCAGCCATCGACTGGAGCATGTTGAAAACCTGTGCAATCTGTGTTATCGGCTGTGTGAAGCTCTTTACATACTGTATAAACGCCTGAATGTCTCCGACCGTTATCGCGCCTGAAACCGCAAGCATACTTCCCGACACGGCAACAGCCACATAGCCTAAGTTTCCGACAAACGTCATTATAGGCTGCATGAGTCCCGAGAGGAACTGTGATCTCCACGCCGACGAGTAAAGCTTTGCGTTTGTCGCCTGAAAGTCCTCATTTACCTTGTTTTCACGGTTGAATGCCTTTATAATCGTGTGACCGCTGTAGGATTCCTCGATTGTTCCATTGATTTCTCCTAAGTACTCCTGCTGTGCTTTAAAGTACTTCTGGGAGTGCTTTACCACAACACTTATTAAAAACGCCGAAATCGGAAGAATGACAAGCGCGATGAGCGTCATGAGCGGACTTATCGTCATCATCATTATGAACACACCGATAAGCGTTGTCACTGATGTTATGAGCGTTGTAATGCTCTGGTTAAGGCTCATTCCAAACGTATCGACATCGTTGGTTATTCTTGAGAGCACCTCGCCGACCGTCTTTGACTCAAAGTACGCGAGAGGCATTCTGTTGATTTTCTCGGAGATTTCCTTTCTCATCCTGAAGCTTAGCTTCTGGGAGATACCGCTCATTATAAAGCCCTGGATGAACGAGAAAAGCGCGCTCACACAGTAGAGTGCGAGAAGTATCAAAAGTATGGTTCCTATTTTATGAAAATCAATGCCCGCACCGCCCGACACCTTCGAGACAAGTCCGTTAAAAATCTCCGTCGTCGCCTTGGAGAGCACCTTAGGTCCGACAATGTTAAATACCGTTCCTGCTACGGCACATATCATGACAAGAACTATGGCTATCTTATATCTTCCTATATATGCGAGTATTTTTCTGCTCGTTCCCTTAAAGTCCTTTGCCTTTTCGCCAGGCATCATTCCGCCACGTCCGCCCGGACCACGCCTTCCCATATTTCTGTTCTTTGAATATTCTCTATTTTCACTCATCCGTCTTACGCCTCCTCTCCTGCAAGCTCCGCCTCGGAAAGCTGGGATTTTGCAATTTCAAGATATTCAGGGCAGTTCTTTAATAGCTCCTTGTGAGTTCCCATTCCTGCCACTTTTCCTTCATTCAAAAGAATGATCTGATCAGCATTCATTATAGTTGAAATTCTCTGAGCCACAATAATCACGGAAGCATCTTTGGTTCTTACCGAAAGTGCCTTTCTGAGTGCCGCATCCGTCTTAAAATCAAGTGCCGAGAAGCTGTCGTCAAACACATATACCTTTGGCTTAACCGCGATTGCTCTTGCTATCGAGAGACGCTGCTTCTGTCCTCCCGACACATTGGTTCCGCCCTGTGCTATCGAATCGGCATATCCATCCTTCTTGCTCTCGATAAACTCGGTCGCCTGGGCAATCGTTGCTGCTTCCTTCATGTCCTCATCTGTCACAAAGTCTCCGCCGAACTTGA
>UQZF01000076.1 GCA_900545455.1 uncultured Eubacteriales bacterium | reverse complement strand
AATGATAGTTAAGAAATATACGGCAGCAACCGAGACGGAGGCGTCATTAAAGGCGAAGGAAGACCTTGGTGCAGGTGCGGTTGTTCTTAATGTCAAGACGATTAAACAAAGAGGCATTGCAAAGCTTTTTAAGAAAAATTATGTTGAGATAACGGCTGCGCTGGAGGAAAAAGAGAATATACCTCCTGTTCCGGAGGTAAAGAAGCCTCCGGTAACTGATTATCAGGCAATCAGTGCGACCACTGAAAAAGCGATTGAAAAGAAGCTTGATACTCTTCACAATCTTTTGGCGGATCAGATAAAGAAAAATGAGGATGACAAGTTAAGAGGCGAGGAACAGCCTAAAGAGCAGAGTGCTCCTAAGCAGGAGGAAATTAAGGAAAACAGCAATTTTAAGTATCTTAAGCTCATCTATAATAAGCTGATTGACTCGGAAGTTGAGGAGAAGCTTGCGAATGTCATAATCGAGGATATTGATTCTTCTCTTAAGAAAGAATCGAATATTGACAGCATAATCTCAGCGGTATATCAAAAGATAATTTTAAAGCTGGGGGAACCTGTTGTCATAGACACTTCCAACGGCAGAAATATTGTATTTTTTATGGGGCCTACGGGAGTGGGAAAGACTACGACCATAGCTAAGCTTGCATCGGATTTCAAACTCAATAAGGGAATTAAAGTTGCTATGATAACAGCGGATACATATCGTATAGCTGCAGTGGAACAGCTGAATACCTACGCGGGTATTCTTGATGTTCCTGTGTCGGTTATATTTTCGCCGAGCGAACTTGTGGATGCAGTGAAAAACTACAGTGAATATGACCTTATTCTTGTCGACACGGCGGGAAGGTCGCACAGAAATCTTGAGCAGCTTGGAGAGATACAGGAGCTTATCAAAAACATAGAAGATGCACAGCTGGGACTTAATATTGAAAAATATCTTGTAGTCAGTGCAACGACAAAGTACCGTGATCTCATAAATATTGCAGATGCATATAAGGATATTAAGGATTACAGACTTCTTTTCACGAAGTTGGACGAGACGAGCGCTTATGGAAATCTGCTTAATCTCAGAAACAGGACGGGGGCTCCGCTGTCGTATACGACATGTGGGCAGAATGTGCCTGATGATATTGAGGTTACAGATGTTCAGGGACTTGCGAAACAGCTTATAAGCGGTGCGGCAAATACACCGCTGGGATAGAGAGGTCATAGAAAGGAGAGCATACATGGACCAGGCTGAGAGATTGAGACAGATGGTACAGCAACAGAATAGAGGCGGTCAGGTCAGTGATGCTACTGCTCAAAAACATGCCAGAATAATTACTGTTACAAGCGGTAAGGGCGGTGTCGGCAAATCAAGTTTTGCAATCAATCTTGCCCTTATGTTCCAAAAGCAGGGGAAAAGAGTTATAATTTTCGATGCGGACTTCGGATTGGCAAATATAGAGGTGATGTTCGGCGTTATTCCGAAATATACACTCGCAGATTTAATGTTTAAAGGCAAGGAACTTGGTGAGGTTATATGCGAAGGTCCTGACGGTGTGATGTTTGTGTCAGGCGGGTCGGGAATAGCCAGACTGGTAAATCTTGACAAGGAGCAGATAAAAAGGCTTGTGGGCAAGCTTTCTGAGCTTGACAGCATTGCGGATATTGTAATTGTTGATACCGGTGCCGGAATATCAAGCAGTGTACTCGAATTCGTCGCCGCGAGCCCGGAGGTTGTACTTGTGGCAACACCGGAGCCTACGTCAATAACCGATTCTTATGCACTTCTCAAAGCTCTAAGCATGTTTCAGGGCTTTGATAATGAGCATACCAAGATTATGCTTCTCGGCAACAGAACCACATCACCGAGGGATGGTGTGAATATGTATGAAAAGCTTTCGACTGTTGTTGACAGATTCCTGAATCTTAATATAGAGTATTTAGGATGTATTCCGGCTGATGACTCTGTGGTGAAGGCAATAATGAAACAGTCACCTGTTGTCATGGAATATCCTAATTCTTCAGCTTCAAGGTCGTTTGTTCAGATTATGGGAATGTTAAACGACGGGGGACAGGAATTCACAACAAAAGAAAAAAGAGGTATTGGAAACTTTTTCAATAATGTCTTAAAACACAATAACAGATTCTAAAGGGAGCGTTTATTTATGGAAAAAATATTAGTTCCGGGTGGAAGACTAGAGCTGAATGAAATAATTTCTGACAAGACAAAGAAGGCAAATACTTATCTTAGCCAGATTTATGATATTGACGAAAAAGAAAAGAAAGTGTCAATTGCCATGCCGTATAAGGAGGGACGCTTGGTAGTTCTTTCAATGGGGATGAGTTTTGATGCTTTTTTTTATTCTAAGACAAGTTTGTACCACAGCAGGGTAACAATTGTTGACAGATATAAGAGCAACAATCTGTATGTGCTTGTAGTGGAACTTAAAACTCCGCTCAAGAAAGTACAGAGAAGACAGTTCTTCAGATATGAGGTGTCGATGCCCGTCAGTTATATGCTGATGGACAGTGATGCACTTGCGGTATACGAAAAGACCGGTGAACTTCCCGACAGCATGCTGGAGGGAAAACTCACGGAAGGTCAGACGATAGACATAAGCGGCGGCGGGCTCAAATTCGCCGGTTCGCATATTGAAAAGGACTCCACGGTATATATACAATTCTTTTATACACTGGGTTCGGCATTGTACTGCCTGAGAACGGCGGCAAGCGTGGTGGAGTCGGTTAATCCGTTGGGCAGAAGGGACGTCTTTCACAACAGGGTCAGCTTTGAGAATGTTAAAAATGATGACAGAGAGCTTCTGATAAGGTTTATCTTTGAAGAGGAGCGCAAACAGAGACAGAATGAAAGGGGGAAATAGTTTATATGGCAAAGAAAATTTTAATTATCGATGATTCTGCACTCATGAGAAGGGTTATATCTGATATAATAAAGACAAATAAACAATATGAGGTTGCTGATTTTGCAACGGATGGTCTTGACGGTTTCGACAAGATTGTTTCTCATCCTAAGCTCTATGATGCGATTATTCTTGATATCAATATGCCGAAGATGAATGGTCTGGAGCTCTTAGAGATGCTTCAGAAGAACAGAATTCAGGAGACGGTTATTGTTGTCAGCACTGTCGCAAAAGAGGGCGCGAAGGAGACTATCAAAGCACTTGAACTGGGTGCATTTGATTTTGTCACCAAGCCTGAGAACTTTATCGAAGCTAAGGGTGTGGGCTTTAAGCAGCGCATACTCGATATGCTCGAAGTCGCCACGGCAAGTAACACCAAGGCTTCAGTCATCGGCTCAATGCCTATAACACAGAGCATTAACACGAAAGCTACTACAATGAGAACTTTCGTGACAGCCAAGAATGAGAGAAGTTCAACGGTTATCGGAAGGGCTGCACAGCCTGCAATGTCGGTTAAGTTGAGCGACCACAGCCTTTATAAGAGGGACAAGGTTAACAGAATTGTAGCCCTTGCCTGTTCAACGGGAGGTCCTAAATCACTTCAACAGGTGATTCCGTATCTTCCGGCGGATATGGATGCCGGTATGGTCGTTGTACAGCATATGCCGGCAGGCTTCACTAAATCGCTTGCAATGAGACTTAATGAGATAAGCAAGGTTACGGTGAAGGAGGCCGAGGACGGTGACATCGTCGAGAAGGGAACTGTATACATAGCTCCGGGAGGAAGGCACATGCGCCTTGCCAAGTCAGGAAACAGTGTGAAGGTTGTTTTATCGGATGAGCCGCCGGTGGATGCTTTGAGGCCGTGTGCGAATGTGATGTATGAGTCACTCAAGGATTCGCCGTATGACGAGATTGTATGCGTTGTTCTCACGGGAATGGGTGCCGATGGAACTAAGGGCATCAGGTCTTTGAAAGAGAAAAAAAAGCTGCACGTTATAAGTCAGGATGAAGCAAGCAGTATTGTTTATGGAATGCCAAGGTCAGTTGCGGAAGCAGGGCTGACAGATGAAGTAAAACCACTTGAAGAAATCGCGGATGCGATAACAAGAAACACGGGGGTGCGCTAAATGGACGTAAGCCAGTATTTAGAGATTTTTATTGATGAGACAAAAGAACATTTACAGAATTTAAATGAGCTTCTCTTAGTATTAGAGAAGGAGCCTGAGGATAAGGCAACAATCAACGAGATATTCCGTGCCGCACATTCGCTTAAGGGAATGGCAGGTACAATGGGGTACAAGAGAATGCAGAATCTTACACATAACATGGAGAACGTGTTCTCCGAGATTCGCAACGATAAGATGAAGGTAACTGCAAGCCTTGTAGATACCTTATTCCAGTGTCTTGACGCGTTGGAGGCATATCTTTCCAATATTCAGGAGACATCTGACGAGGGAACCGAGGACAATGAGGCTATTATCAAGCTTCTCAACGAGTTCCTTGCAACAGAGGGAAATATTGCTCCACAGACTCAGACGGAGGCACAGCCTGCACAGCAGACAGCTGCACCTGCAGCTCAGCCGACAGGCTCAGATGATTTGGCAAAGTATAAGAAGATTACACTTGCTGACTTTGAGATGCATGCAATTAATGAGGCACGCAAGAAGGGCATGAAGGCATACGGATTTACAGTATATCTTGATCCGAACTGTATACTCAAGGCTGCAAGAGCTTTCCTTGTATTCAAGGGAATTGAAGAAGTCGGAGAGGTTATTAAGTCCGACCCTTCAACACAGGATATCGAGGACGAGAAGTTCGAGCTTGATTTCAGTGTGTTTGTTGTATCCAACGAGAGCTTTGACAAGGTGCTCGGCGTGATTAAGAATGTATCGGAGATTAAGGATGTTGTCGGTGGAGAACTCGAGGAAGTCAAGGAAGAGACAGCCGCGCAGCCTGTTGCGGCAGCAACTCAGACAACACAGTCTGAGAAGGAGAGCAGCACTGCAACTGCAAAGACAGAAGATAAAAAGACAGCTCCGGCTAAGACAGGTAAGCCTGTTGCCAACCGTTCTGTACGTGTAGACATCGACAAGCTTGATACACTCATGAACCTTGTAAGCGAGCTTATTATTGCAAAGAACGGACTCGTTTCAATCAATAATTCAACAAGCGAGAATTCGACTGCAGGAAGACAGAACTTCAATGAGCAGATAGAGTACCTTGAGAGAGTAACCACATCACTTCATGAGTCGGTTATGAATGTTCGAATGGTGCCTATTGAGACTGTTGTCAACAGATTCCCTAGAATGATTCGTGACCTCAGCAAGAAGCTCGATAAGAAGATGGAGTTGTACATGACAGGTGAAGAGACAGAACTTGACCGTACCGTAATCGATGAGATTGGTGATCCCCTCATGCACTTACTCAGAAATTCAGCAGACCACGGACTTGAGCATGCTGATGTGCGTGCACAGAGAGGCAAGCCGGAGGTCGGTACAATTTTCCTCAATGCTTATCAGGATGGCAACAATGTTGTTATTGAGGTAGGTGATGACGGTAACGGTATTGATGTTGAGAAGGTCCGCAGTAAGGCAATCGAGAAGGGAACAATCACACCTGAGCAGGCAGAGGCAATGACGGATAAGGATATCATCGACTTACTCTTCCGTCCGAGCTTCTCGACATCAGAGAAGATAACGGATGTATCCGGAAGAGGTGTTGGTCTTGATGTCGTTAAATCCAAGATTGAGGCTCTCGGCGGTGATGTTGAGGTTAAGACTAAGCTTGGCGAGGGAAGTACATTCATTGTAAGACTTCCGCTTACACTTGCCATTATTCAGGCACTCATGGTTAAGCTTGGTGATGAGCAGTATGCTATTTCACTCGGTTCAATCGAGACACTTGAGGATATAACAAAGGACGACATAAAGTATGTTAACTCCAAGGAAGTTATACATCTGAGAGATAAGGTTATTCCTATCATTCGTCTTGGCAAGCTTCTTGATGTTGAGTCAAGCAATGAGGACAGTGAGAACATGACGGTTGTTATTGTCCGCAAGGGTGACAAGAGAGCAGGTATTGTTGTTGACAGTCTCATCGGACAGATGGAGATAGTAATCAAGTCACTCGGAAGCTACATCAATGTCAACAAGATGATAAGCGGTGCAACTATTCTTGGTGATGGAGATATCGCTCTTATCATTGATGCAAATACTCTTGTATAACAGATGGAGGTAATACACTATGGATGCTATAACAACAAGCCAGTCAACAGCGAGACAGTATATTGTCATTAAGCTTGGTGAAGAACAGTATGGTATAAATATTAATTATATTGATAATATCGTAAGAATGCAGAAGATTACGAGAGTGCCTAAGGCACAGCCTTATTTCAAGGGCGTAATCAACTTAAGAGGTGAGATCGTTCCTGTAATGAGTCTCAGACTTAAGTTCGGTCTTCCTGCCGATGAAATCACTGACAAGACAAGAATTATTATCATCAAGCTTGAACAGCAGGCAACGGTAGGTCTTATAGTTGACCAGGTTAATGAGGTTGTAACTCTTGATGAGGATTCTGTGGAGAAGACCACAATAGATGCTAATAACGATATGGCAGGGTATATAAGTGCCATCGGAAAGAATAAGGGCGAACTTATTTCTCTTCTCAATATTCAGCTTGCTATTGCTGATAAGGAACAGGCTAAGGAAGAGTAGTTATTGCCGGAAAGGAGATGTCATGGCAGAAAGAGAACTTGACAAGCTTAATGATTTACAATTTGACGTCTTAAAGGAAATCGGCAATATCGGAGCAGGTAATGCAACCACTGCATTGGCAAAGATGCTGAACACGAAGATTGATATGAATGTTCCGAGAGTTGAGATGGTTCCTTTCACGGAGCTTCCTGACACATTCGGTTCTCCGGAGGAGGTACTTGCGGGAATACTCGTGCAGCTTGACGGAGATATAAAAGGAATGATGATGTTCCTTGCAAAAGAGGAGTCGGCACATACCTTGGTCAATTCACTCATGGGCGGAATGGGAAAAGCAGGAGACGGTACATTCTCAGAGATGGAGCTTTCTGCACTCAGCGAGATAGGCAATATCATTATAGGAGCTTATCTGTCGGCAATGTCTAATCTGACCAACCTCAAAATTGCGTCATCCGTTCCGTATATATCAATTGATATGGCGGGGGCGCTCTTGAGTGTACCGGCTATAGAATTCGGTAAGCTCGGTGACAAAGTACTCCTTATTGAGACACAGTTTGGAGAACTTGACTTGGTCAACGGATATTTTCTTATGGTACCTGAGCTTGAGTCATACGATGTGATTCTCTCATCTTTAGGTATGTAATTATTGTATACACAGGTAAAAAGTATATGGGAAATATGATTAAAGTGGGAATGGCAGACTTGAATGTCTGCCGTTATCCTGATAATTTAACTACATTAGGATTAGGCTCATGTATCGGAGCATGCATTTATGATCCCGTGACTAAGATAATCGGTATGTGCCATTATATGCTTCCGGACAGCACTTTGATTAGAAATAATCAGAATATAGCAAAGTTCGGTGATACCGGAATTGCGGAGACTGTTGCGAGAATGGAGAAAATGGGTGCCGTGCGGAGCAGAATGGTTGCAAAAATCGCAGGAGGCGCGCAGATGTTCGCAGTGCCATCGGGGGCGGGAGCAAGTGCAACCATGAAGGTCGGCGAAAAAAATGCTGAGTCGGCGAAGGTCAATTTTAAGAAGCTGGGTATTCGCATTATTGCTGAAGATACAGGGTTGAATTACGGACGTACGATTGAATTCTATTCTGCGGATGGTTCATTGTTGATTAAAGCAGTAGGAAAGGAATTGAAACGGATATGATTTTTAAAAATCTTCCAGCAATTATAACTCTGGTTGCGGCATTGGTTACATGTATTGTTACATTTTTGTACAGATATGAGCTTACCAAGGCTTTGATTCTTATTCTTGCAGCTTCGGTTATCTTTTTCATTATCGGCATGATTGTAAGAGCACTGCTTAATCGTTTTCTAAATATTCGGAAGGAAGAGAAGAGTGTCGATGAGGAGGCACCGGATACGGAAGAGAAAGAAAAAAAAGAAGACGAATAAAAGATAATGTTCATTGAGAGAGGGCTGCATAATGGATGATAACGGCAAGGAAAAGCTCTGGGAGCAATATGCAAAGACCAAGACACCTGAGCTTAGAGAGAAGATAATAACAGAATATGCCCCGCTCGTTAAGCTTGTAGCAGGTAGATTAAGCATGTATCTCGGATACAATGTGGAATACGAGGACTTGGTGAGCTATGGAATATTCGGTCTTATTGATGCAATCGACAAGTTTGACTTTAATAAGAATGTGAAGTTCGAGACTTATGCCAGTCTGAGGATAAGAGGAGCTATATTAGACCAGATCAGAAAGATGGACTGGATTCCAAGGAGCGTGAGACAGAAACAGAGAAAAATAGATGCTGCGATGGCAAAGCTTGAAGCAGAGAACGGCAGACCGGCTACCGACGAGGAAATTGCCGGGGAACTTGATATTTCGGTGGATGAGCTTGATATATGGAATGGACAGACAAAGATTACTAATGTTGTGTCTTTGGAGGATTTTGTCGAGCAGGGCAGCGAAATCAAGATGGATGCATCCCACAATTCGCAGTTTGAGCAGCCGGAGAAGGTTGTTGAGAAGGCGGAACTGGCAAAGATGCTCGAAAAAGCAATTGATGAGCTCACGGAGAAGGAGAGAAGTGTTGTACTTTTCTATTATTACGAAGATTTGTCATTGAAAGAGATAAGCAAGGTGCTTGAGGTATCGGAATCGAGAGTTTCCCAGCTTCACACAAAAGCAATTCAGAAGATGAAAAAGCATATGGGAGCGTACATGGGATTACTCGCTGACTAATGATTATAGGAGAAGAAACATGAAAAAAAACGGGTATTTCATGGTTTCAGTCAAGCCGGATGGAACCTATATAATGGTTACGGAGCCTGATGAAGGCGCAAAGGGTGTTACTGCAGATGAGATTGTTTTTTACCTGGACAATCGAAGGTTCGAAGATTTTAACAAGGACGAGATCAGAGCAGGTGTAAGGAATTTAAGTGAAAAAAATAGTTTTAAAATAAGCAGTACGGCGATGAATTCCAGCGCCGCTTTTTGTATTTATAACGTCGACAATGATAAAATGAAAGTTACGGCAGTTATGTATCCGCCTGTAGGAACGGGAAGTGAGATGACTTATGAAGAAGTTATCGGTGATCTTACCGTAAAAGGAATTATCTACGGCATAGATGAGGATACAATAAAGGAAGTCGTAAACAATAAGATATACAATACTCCGTTCGTGATTGCAAAGGGGAATGAACCGGTTCAGGGCAAGGATGCACAGATTGAATATCTGTTTAACACACATAATATTGCAAAGCCTAAGGTTAAGGAGGACGGAACGGTGGACTACCATGAACTTGACCTTATAACCAGTGTCAAGGCAGAACAGGTGGTCGCCAGAATTATTCCGGTAGATAAAGGTGTTCCGGGGCGCAATGTCATGGGCGTGGAGATTGCTCCTAACAGAGTAAATAAGAAGAATTTTAAGTTTACAAGAAACGCATATATATCCGAGGACGGATTGAGCCTTATATCCAAGGTGAACGGTCATATCACACTTGAGGGCGACAAGATTCTTATATCGGATATATACGATGTACCTGTCGATGTGGACAACACGACGGGAGATATTGAATATGACGGAAATGTAATTGTGCATGGCAATGTGCGTGCCGGATTTACTCTTAAAGCAACAGGCGATATAACCATTATGGGTGTGGTTGAAGGTGCTAATATTGATGCAGGCGGAAGTCTTACCGTCAACAGAGGAATTCAGGGAATGAATAAGGCTCAGATTCATGCAAACGGAGACATTGTGTCTAAGTTTGTTGAGAATGCCACAATTGTCTGCGGGGGCAATATAGAGACGGATTCGCTATTACATTCAAACACCTCCGCAGGAGGAAAGATTACGGTTAACGGCAAGAATGGTCTTTTGGTTGGCGGAACTGCCAGGGCAGGACAGCTTGTCACGGCAAAACAGATTGGAAATACAATGGGAACCGCCACGAATGTGTATGTCGGAGTTGATCCGTCACTTCGTAAGAGGGTAAATGAACTTGCGGAGCTGATTAAGAAGGCGGCGGCTGATAAGGAAAAATTAGGTCAGGTTGTAGCTGTTCTCAGAAAAAAAATGGAGGCGGAAGGCAGGCTGGATCCTGAGAGACAGGAGATGCTTCAGAAATCCATGAAGAATATTATCCTGATAGAGCAATCCATCAAGCAGATGACTGAGGAGTATAACAATGGTAAGGAGTCGCTTGTCGAGGATACCAATGCAAGAATCAAGATAACAGGTTCAATATATCAGGGCGTTAAGCTGTCTTTCGGAAATACGGTATTCTTTATTAAGGATAAAAACGATTATTGCCAGTATGCAAAAGAGGGCGCTGATATTGTAAGGCTTCCGTTATAAAAGAGGTGATTTAAGATGAGACCGGTAGAGCTTACGGGAATTGTTAACAGAACACCTGATTACGCACAGCTTAGACAGAATGAGGAACAAAAACCCATAATGGAGCAGACGGCGTTTCAGACACAGTTTAATAAGCAGGTGGAGCGTAACTCGGATACTGTCGTAAAAAAGCATGATTCTGAATGGAAGAATGAGAAGTTTGATGCCAAGGAAAAGGGGAAAAACCGATATTTCGGCAGTTCTGGAAAGAAAAAAGAAAATAAAGAGGAGGATGATAAGCCGGAGCAGGGCAGACACACATCTTTTGATGTCCGCATCTGATTTATCATTTACAAAATTATGACAGCATTAGAAATAGTACTATTGTTGATTGGAATTATCTGCGTTGCGGTAAGCTTTATATTCTTTATGAAGCTTGACGGTCCTGAGAGTGTTCAGAGTGTCAATGTGAGCCTTTCCGACAAGCAGAAGGAAGCAATAAAAGGACAGATTTCAGCGGTGTTTAAGGAGCAGACCGATGAACTCACAAGCAATGTTGAGAGCAGTACAAGGGATGCACTCGAACACCTTTCAAATGAAAAGATAAAGGAATTGTCGGAGTATTCTGACACCGTGCTTGCCGAGATTAACAAAAATCACACGGAAGTTATGTTCCTGTATGATATGTTAAATGAGAAGAGCAAGGAAGTACATAATAACATCCGCGACCTTAATCTTGCAACAGAGGCAGCCAATGAGGTGATGGCGCGTCAGGAGAGTGCTGCCGTACAGCAGGCGGAGGCAGAGCTTGCCGCGGCTGTGGACGGTGAGGTGCAGGAGAAGTCAGCTAAGCCTAAGACTGTTAAAAAGACAACGGCTGCAAAGTCAACCAAGACAACGGAGCCAAAGACAGCCACAAAATCTTCAACGACGAGAAAGAGAACAACCAAGCTTAAAACAGCGGGCACGGCAGATGTCGCCGGCATTCCGGTGCAGACCGCAGACGGTGAACTGCCGGGCGCGGATGTGGAGCAGCCTGTTGAGCAGGCGATTAATGAAAATGAAACCGAAAAGCCGGATAAGCCTATATCCAATGAAAACAAGAAAGAAGCTGTGCTTTCTCTCTATAATGAAGGAAAGAGCAATGTTGAGATTGCAAAGACACTGGGTATCGGAGTCGGCGAGGTTAAGCTGGTTCTAGATTTGTTCAAAGGAATAAAGTAAAATGAGACTTAAATATTTTTTACGTGGACTGGGAATCGGAATAGTTGTCACGACAATAATTCTTGCTATATCGCACAGTGCCAACAGGAAGATGTCAGACAGTGAAGTGATTGAACGGGCGAAAAAACTCGGAATGGGATACACGGCGGCAGTACAGGAGAGCAATGCAGAGAGTACAGCCGAGACATCGGATACGGAGACGGACAGCTCTGTAGCGGAGACAACCGAGACGGAGAGCACCGCAGCAACCGAACCAGAGGGTACGCAGGAGCCGGAGAGCAGTGAA
>UQZF01000075.1 GCA_900545455.1 uncultured Eubacteriales bacterium | reverse complement strand
GCTCTTTCACAGACAAGAAAAATTGACAGCTTTAAACTGTATATGTCGGATGTGGGCTTATTTACGACAATGTTGTTTGGTGACGCTGACGGGCTGCGGAGTGACATATATAAAAAGCTGTTGAGTGATAAGCTTGACATAGATTTGGGATATTTGTTTGAAAATGCCGTTGCGCAGATGCTTGCGGCAAAGAACAGAGAACTGTATTATTATACTTGGAAAAAGGAGAACAGCACCCACAGCTATGAAATTGACTTTTTGGTCACAAGGAAGAATAAGGTCATTCCGATAGAGGCGAAATCCTCGTCCGTGAAGAAGCATGAGTCAATGGATGAATTTGTGAGGAAATACTCTAAATGCGTGGGAGAGAGGTATTTAGTCTCGCAAAAAGATGTTTCATCGGATGGAATGTTAAAGCTTCGTCCGATTTACATGGTGCCGTTTTTGTTTTAAAAATACACAGAACATCTGCCCGTAAGATTAAATGGCAAACTTATGGGCAGTAATTTTTTGTTTATATTTTTTTTATAATTAAATTAGCACTCAGGTGTTGACAGTGCTAACAAGTGGTGTTATATTACATCTAGAACAGATGCAGAGAATCATTGCAGATGTTTTTACATTTATAGATTAAAATGTTTACAATGAAAGGAGTATTCACTATGAACATTAATAAGTTTACACAGAAATCAGCGGAAGCTCTCAACAACTGTGAGAAGCTTGCTTATGAATACGGTAACCAGGAAGTTGACCAGGAACATCTTTTATACTCCCTTCTTACCATAGAAGATAGTCTTATTGCAAAGCTCGTAGAGAAGATGGGAATACATCTCCCGTCGTTCATAGAGCGTGCGAAGAAGGCACTTGAGCAGAAAACCAAGGTGTCGGGGGATGTACAGCTTATCATAAGCCAGTCACTCAACAAGGTGCTCGTGTCCGCGGAGGACGAGGCTAAGAAGATGGGTGATGAGTATGTGTCGGTTGAGCATATTTTCCTCACACTCATTGCATATCCTAACAATGCGATAAAGGCAATTTTTAGGGAATACGGTATAACAAGAGACAGATTCCTCACAGCACTTCAGAGTGTGAGAGGAAATCAGCAGGTGACAAGCGACAATCCTGAGGCGACCTATGATACACTCAAAAAGTATGGCGTCGACCTTGTGGAGAGGGCAAGACAGCAGAAGCTTGATCCTGTAATCGGAAGGGATAACGAGATTCGTAATGTGATTCGTATTCTCTCCCGTAAGACGAAGAACAACCCTGTTCTTATCGGTGAACCGGGTGTAGGTAAGACGGCGGTCGTTGAGGGACTTGCACAGCGTATCGTGCGCGGCGATGTTCCTGACGGACTGAAGGACAAGACGGTGTTCTCACTTGATATGGGCGCACTTGTAGCAGGTGCCAAGTACCGTGGTGAGTTCGAGGAGCGTCTCAAAGCTGTTCTTGAGGAAGTAAAAAAGAGCGAGGGCAAGATAATCCTCTTTATCGATGAGCTTCACATAATCGTAGGTGCAGGTAAGACAGAGGGCGCGATGGACGCGGGCAATATGTTAAAGCCTATGCTTGCAAGAGGTGAGCTTCACTGTATCGGTGCCACAACACTTGACGAGTACCGCAAGTACATCGAGAAGGACGCGGCTCTCGAGCGTCGTTTCCAGCCTGTAATGGTTGATGAGCCGACGGTTGAGGATACAATATCGATTCTTCGTGGTATCAAGGAGCGCTACGAGCTCTATCACGGGGTAAAGATAACCGACGGAGCACTTGTGGCTGCGGCAACACTTTCTAACAGATATATAACGGACAGATTCCTTCCTGATAAGGCTATCGACCTCGTGGATGAGGCGTGCGCGATGATTAAGACCGAGCTCGACTCAATGCCTGCAGAACTTGATGAGTTGAAGCGTAAGATAATGCAGCTCGAGATTGAGGAGGCGGCACTCAAGAAGGAGGACGACAATTTAAGCCGTGAGCGTCTTGAGAATCTCCAGAAGGAGCTCGCTTCTTTGAGAGAGCAGTTCGCTTCAGGCAAAGCTCAGTGGGACAATGAGAAGGCTGCTGTCGACCGCATCAGCAAGCTTCGTGAGGAGTTAGACGATGTGAATCGCCAGATTGAGATTGCTCAGAGAAACTACGACCTTGAGAAGGCTGCTCAGTTGCAGTACGGTCGTCTGCCTGAGATTAAGAAGCAGATAGAGGCTGAGGAGAACATTGTAAAGCAGAAGGAGCTCTCACTTGTTCACGAGAGCGTCACCGACGAGGAGATAGCCAAGATTATTTCCCGTTGGACAGGTATTCCTGTAGCCAAGTTAAATGAGAGTGAGAGAAACAAAACTCTTCATCTTGACGAAGTGCTTCATAAGAGAGTTATCGGGCAGGACGAGGGTGTTACGAAGGTTACTGAGGCTATCATTCGTTCTAAAGCGGGAATTAAGGACCCGTCAAAGCCTATCGGTTCATTCCTCTTCCTCGGACCTACAGGTGTAGGTAAGACGGAGCTTGCAAAGGCACTTGCCGAAGCACTGTTTGATGATGAGAAGAATATCGTGAGACTTGATATGAGTGAGTACATGGAGAAATATTCCGTATCCCGTCTTATCGGAGCGCCTCCTGGATATGTAGGTTACGAGGAGGGCGGTCAGCTCACCGAGGCTGTCAGAAGAAAACCATACTCGGTTGTCCTCTTCGATGAGATTGAGAAGGCACATCCTGATGTGTTCAACGTACTCTTACAGGTACTTGATGACGGACGTATCACCGACTCACAGGGACGTACTGTTGACTTTAAGAACACAATCATCATTCTCACCTCGAATATCGGTTCCGTTCACATGCTCGACGGCATAGATGAGAACGGCAACTTCAGTCCTGAGTGCGAGAAGGCAGTCATGGGCGAGCTCAGGGCAAGCTTCAGACCTGAGTTCCTCAACAGACTTGACGAGATAATCATGTTTAAGCCTCTCACCAAGGACAATATCACGGGCATCATCGACCTCATGGTTGCAGACCTCAACAAGAGACTTGCGGACAGGGAGGTTACGATTAAGCTCACACCTGCGGCAAAGGACTACATTGTCGAGAACGGCTATGATCCTGCTTACGGCGCAAGACCGCTCAGAAGATACCTTCAAAAGACGGTCGAGACACTCTCCGCAAAGCTCATCCTCTCGGGAAATGTTGATGCGGGCGATGAGATAGTAATCGACGTGGATGCTTCAGAGGGACTTGTGGCAAGGAATGAGAAGCCTGTGGGCTGAAAACGCAGAGCGGTATAATGATTAAAATATGTTAGTGAAGTCTATGAGTGTATAACGTATTATATTTATGTATATCAGCATGGTTGTCCGAAGCAAGGTGTTCTAAGTACTCTGATATATTTATTATAGGAGTACGCCAACGAAGCAAAGCATACATCCTTGTATGCCTTGCTTCTAATCCGGCGTCCATGCCGGATTTGGCTATACTGTGAGCAGAGTACTAAGAACAACTAAGCTTCTTCCAAAGTTGCGATATACATAAATATAATACGTTATACACAATTAGAATTATCGGCATATTTAAAATTATAAATGAAAGGTTCGCGAAGCTTCCGAACAGGAAGCGGCGCGAACCTTTTTACGTTAAAGAAGCCAAAAGCCAAAGAAAAACTTTGCTGTGCATGAAGGTGATGTTTACATATAAACCGACTATGCTTCGTACATCGGAGGAATTATATGTAAACATCATCCATCATGCACTCAAATATTTTTGAACCTCACTTAAACTGGTTCTGCCCCTCATTGTACTCGTAATTTATTTTCGCGAGCGCGTCCTTTATCTCGTCCGCCGTCGTCGAGCATGCAGCCGCAAGCTCATCAAGGCTTGAAAACTCATCGCGAAGCTTCATGTTTACGAAGCTTAAAAGCATTACCGGATCTTTTGGAAGTGTGTACATGGTGTGCCTCCTTAAATGGTTTATGATAGACAATTTTACAACGTCAGGTATCAAATTCTGCATCCTAAATCCACTATATTTTATAATTCCCCATGTAAATTTACAATATTGTACTGTAATAAAAAATGTGCTACAATAGACAATGATTGCTTTTTGGTACGTTTAACTACTATTTGTGCCGTTATAATGCGGCGGAATGAGGAAGATTATGGGATTGGGACAAAAGAATAAGGAACTTGATATGCGCATGGTTACCATGGTGACCAACATGATACTGCTTATATTGGGACTTGCATACGTTGTGGCTGTGACAGTGTCGGGACGCAACGGTACACTGTGGTATAAGATGTCAGTTATGATACTTATGATGGGCTACTCGGTACTGTTTAACATTGCGGGACTGTACGGAATGAATGCGTTTGAGAAAATGACGAGGCAGCAGGGAAGGAGCTATTTCGGCTACATGATTTTTGATGCCGTGGAGCTGTGCTTTCTTGCCATGTTTGTTGTTAATGTGGGAGACTTTGACGAGCCGTTCCATTACATATCGCTCGGCATTTTTATTATTCTTACGATACCGAGACATATCATGTATCATACGGCTGTTGACGGCGTGAAGTCTGAGGAGAACGGCAACGGCGGTTACCATACCGTGACTGCGATGCACAGATATAAGGTTGCCGATGATGTTCAAAAGAGCAGGAAGGATAAGAAGGATGCGAAGCCTGAACGCTCGGGAAGGGATAAGTTCCCGGAACCGGGACTTAAAGAGGACAGATTTGTCAACATGAAGCTCGAGGGCTTTGTCGATTCGGCAAGGTCGGTGGACGACAAGGGAAATTTAGGCGGCGAACAGAAGAAAGACGACGCGAATTAATGATAAGTACAGGCTTATGCGGCATATAATCGAGAGAGATTATTTTGAGGATATGTATGGCTAAGAGGCTTTTGATTATGTGCACAATGCTGTGCCTTGATTTGTTTCTTTTTGTATTGATATATGAGGAGAATGTGAGGAAGGACAGCGTGCCTGTATCGACGACGTTTTATGAGAATGTTGTGGCACTCACGTTTGATGACGGGCCGCACGGGACATACACGAGCGAGCTGCTTGACGGTTTGAAGCAGAGAGGAGTTGTCGCAAGCTTCTTTGTGCTTGGAGAGCACGTCGAGGGAAATGAGGAGCTCATTCTTCGGATGAAGGAGGAGGGGCATCTCATCGGAAATCATACCTTTTCGCATGTGAAGCTTGACACTTTAAGCGATTCGGCGGCGTGTGACGAGGTAAAGAGAACCTGCGAGGCGATAGAGGCGGTGACGGGGGAGAAGGTTGAGTACATGCGCCCGCCCTACGGCGCCTACAACGAGGAGCTCGAGTGCATGATTAACTTAAACAAGGTTCTGTGGACGGTCGATCCGCAGGACTGGAACACGACGGACACGAATGCGATTGTTAGACATGTCGTGAATAACGTAAAGGACGGGGATATAATCCTTCTCCATGACATTTATCCGTCATCGGTAGCCGCGGCACTCAGGATTGTCGATGAGCTGAAGGCGCGCGGGTATATATTTGTGACGGTGGACGATATAGTTATTAAGTAGAAAGAAGATGTACTATGGATCTTTTTGATTATATGAGAGAAAATTCAATGAAGGACAATTCGCCGCTTGCACAGCGGATGCGCCCGAGAAATCTTGATGAGGTTGTGGGACAGAGGCATATCATAGGACCTGATAAGCTGCTTTACCGCGCAATCAAGGCGGATAAGTTAAGCTCAATCATATTCTACGGACCTCCGGGAACGGGCAAGACCACGCTTGCGAAGGTCATAGCGAACACCACCAGTGCGGATTTCAGGCAGATTAACGCGACCGTAGCCGGAAAGAAGGACATGGAGGATGTCGTCGCCGCTGCTAAGAACAATATGGGAATGTACGGCAGAAAGACGATACTGTTCGTGGACGAGATTCACCGCTTCAACAAGGGGCAGCAGGACTATCTTCTTCCGTTTGTCGAGGACGGCACACTGATACTCATAGGTGCGACGACGGAGAATCCTTATTTTGAGGTGAACTCGGCTTTAATTTCACGTTCCATAATATTTGAGCTCAAGGCGCTTGAGAAGGAGGATATACTTACACTCATCCACACGGCTGTGTACGATAAGGAGCGCGGTATGGGCGCATACGATGCTGTCATTGACGAGGATGCAGCCGAGTTTCTTGCGGATATTGCCAACGGTGATGCGAGAAACGCGCTCAATGCGGTTGAGCTCGGCATCATGTCGACCAACAGGAGCGAGGACGGCAAGATTCACATAACCCTCGAGGTTGCGCAGGAGTGCATCCAGAAGAGAGTTATAAGATATGATAAGACGGGAGACAACCATTACGATACAATATCGGCTTTTATAAAGAGCATGAGAGGCTCAGATCCCGATGCGGCACTGTATTATCTTGCGAGAATGCTGTACGCGGGCGAGGACATCAAGTTCATTGCGAGAAGAATCATGATATGTGCGAGCGAGGACGTGGGAAACGCAGATCCTCAGGCACTTGTCGTTGCGGTGTCGGCATGTCAGGCGATAGAGCGCATCGGAATGCCGGAGGCGCAGATAATACTTGCGCAGGCGGTCACATACATCGCCACGGCACCTAAGAGCAACGCCTCATATATGGGAATAGACAAGGCGATGGCACAGGTTGCGGGTGAAAAGACGGCAGTCATTCCGCCGCATCTTCAGGACGCGCACTACAAGGGTGCGGCAAAGTTAGGACATGGCACGGGGTATCTCTATGCTCATGATTACCCGATGCATTATGTAAAGCAGCAGTACCTTCCCGACACGCTTGTGGGGCGTAAGTTCTACGAGCCTACGGACAACGGATATGAGAAGCAGATATGTGAACACATGAAGCGACTGGAGGAGAACTCTTGAAGGAACAGATTAACAGATACGCGAGAGGTGCATTTGAATATGAGCCGATAGCTGCTGTGACAGAGCCACAGTCTATCAGTGATGCCGTGTGGAAGAACAGGGAGTACACGGGAAGCTTCCGCATATCCGAGGTTAAGGGCAGAGAGATTAAGGGACTTGTGTATTCCTCGAACAACAGGGTGCAGGCAAAGACGGACAGATTTTTCGGCGAGAAGGTGGTCATATCCTACACGGTTAACGCTGACGGAATAGAGGCGGGCGACAGGATAACGGGCGCATTCGTGCTTGTGAGCAATGGCGGAGAGATAGAGCTTCCTTATGAGTTCGAGGTCGCATCGGGCGGATATGATTCCGACGGCGGCGAGATAAAGAATCTCTTTCAGTTTGCGTCGCTTGCGCAGAGCGATGTCGTGCAGGCGCTAAAGATATTTGGCGCGCCCGATTTTAACGATGTGTTCTTAAAGGGCGATTTAAGCCTTGCAAAGCTTAGAAATGAGCTTATGACGGGGGCGGATTTAAAGACGGCACTCGAGGAGTTTTTGATTGCCACCCACAAAAAGAGCGAGGTGCACATAAGTCTCAGTCAGGAGGACATCACCGTTCCGTACCCGGACGAGGACGCGGTATTGTCAGTCACGGTGTCAAAGAATGTCTGGGGCAGGGTGATTGTAAATGTCGAAACCGACGGTGATTTCATAGAGGCGGACAAGAGCGTGCTCACCGAGGAGGACTTCACGGGCGGCAAGCTCGATTACAGTTTTTTTATAAGAAAAAAGAAGATTCACGCGGGAAAGAATACGGGGAGACTTGTGTTTTCAACACCGTTTGAGAAAAAAGAGCTGATTGTGAGGATTGACAATTCCTCCGAGAGCGAGGGAAAGCTCATCGGGAGGTTCGAGAAGCACAGCGTTGCGGGGCTTATGCGCGCCTACATGGATTTCAGGCTTCACAGAATGGGCACGGCGGACTGGATTTCGCGCTCTAAGGAGGCGGTAGGTGAGCTTTTAAAGAACGACGAGGACAATCCGTACTGCTGTCTTTTTATGAGCCAGCTTCTCATAACCGAGAAGAAAATGAACGAGGCAAAGTATTACCTCGACTGTGCGAAAGATGAGGCGGTTGCGGAGCGCGGAAACAGGCAGATGCTATACTGCTACTATCTCTATGTGAGCACGCTCTACAACAGGGACAGAACCTACGCGCTTGAGACGGCACAGACGGTGAGGGATATCTACGAGAGGGACAGCAGCGATTGGAGAACTCTCTGGATTTTGATGTATCTCGATGTTGAGATGTCAAAGAATAAGAGCTTGAAGCTCCTGAGAATAAAGGAGCAGTTTAACAGGGGAATGAGAAGCCCCGTGCTGTTTTTGGAGGCGTGTCTCATACTTAACGAACAGCCGCTTTTACTGCGCGTGCTCAACGAGTTCGAGATTCATGTTCTGCTTTACGGCTGCAAGGAGGGCATCATAGAGGAGAAGCTTCTAAAGCAGGCGGCAGGGCTTGCCTGCAACTCGGATTGCAGACAGAGGCTTCTGTACAGACTTTTGACGAGGCTGTACGACATATCGCAGGACAATGATGTGTTGGAGGCGATATGCAGCGTGCTAATCCGCGGTGGAATGACGGGAGAAAAGTATCTTAAATGGTATGAACGCGGCATCAAGAAGGACATCCGCGTGACCAAGCTTTACGAGTACTATCTCGCGTCGAGACGCAGGGACGACTTATCGCCGCTTCCTAAGATGGTGCTTCTGTATTTCGGCTATAACAATGAGCTTGAGAGGGGCTTGAAGGCTTACCTTTATGCCAACCTCATAAGAAACCGCGACGACTATCAGCAGATTTACACAAGCTATGCCCTGCAGATGGACGAGTTTGTGCGGGATGAGCTTGCGCGCGGGACAGCCGATGAGAATACGGGCATCGTGCTGAAGGAATTTTTAAAGAAGGATATGATAGGGCAGAACAACGCTGCGACGGCGGCGGATGTCTTTTTCACATATAAGGTGACCTGTGACGTGCCGTCAGTGAGAAATGTTGTGATAGGGCACAAGGAGCTTAAAGGCTATGAAAAGTATGCCATAAGTGACGGCAGGGCGTATGTCAGGATTTTTACCGAGGAGCCGTGCATCTGCTTTGAGGACAACAAGGGCAGACTGTGTAAGGATACGGTTGAATACAAGCTTGAGAGGGTGTACTCGAATGATATGTTTGTAAAGCTTCTCATGCCGTACTGCGAGGACGAGCTCATGCCTGCACTGTATTTCTGTGAGAAGAGCAGTGCCTACAAGGACAACTCGCTCGACACGATAAGAATGTACGGCAAGATGGCGCAGCGCGCGGAGATAACCGCCGAGTATAGAAGAAAGCTGGTTGCGCTCATAATCGATTACTATTTTGATAATTATGAGGGCGAGGATTTGGACAAGCTTCTTGATGCACAGCAGAGAGCGGGACTTTTTGTGCCCGAGGAGCTCAACGAGGCGCAGCTTGTAAAGTATATTGAGGCACTCATAATCCACGGAAAATATGACGCGGCGTATGCGCTTATCGGCAGGGTGCGCTGTGAGAGGCTCAACCCGAAGCGGGTGCTTAGGCTCTGCGACCATGTGATAAGGGGCGGAATCGAGTCGGATGAGCTCTTTAAGCCGGATGATTTTCTTATAGAGCTTGCGTATTACGCTTTTTCCAAGGGAAAGTACAGTGAGTATACGCTAAAGCTTTTAAACATTCATTACAACGGGGCATCAGCCGATATGAGAAGGCTGTGGAAAACGGCGAAGGACGAGGGCATCGATGTGTTCGAGCTCGAGGAGAGGCTTATATGCCAGATGTTGTTTTGCAGGTGCCGCTGTGAGGATATGGCGGAGGTGTTTGCGCACTACGGAAGCAACGGCGCGGGTGAGCGTATCATAGAGGCTTACCTCGCCTACAATTCATATATGTACTTTGTGAAAAACGAGAAGGTTCCGAGCGAGCTGTTCCGATTTATCGAGGACAGGCTTCACACGGATAAGGATGTCATTTTAGTGTGCAGGCTTGCGCTCTTAAAGTACTACTCGGAGACGGCAAATCTGTCCGAGAGCCGCGCGGCTACGGCGCAGACGCTCATCGAGGAGCTGTCGAGAAAGGGCTATGTGTTCTCGTGCTTTTCACTATTTTCCAAGTATTTTGCGCTTCCGTACAGAATACTCGACAAGACGGCTGTCGAGTACAAAACCAACCCGGAGCATCGTGTCGTGATTCACTATGCTGTCGGAAAAGATACGGAATACACGGCAATGGATATGAAGAACATGTACGGGGGAATCTTTGTGAAGAGCTTCGTGATGTTCTATGGAGATAAAATAAGATACTATATCACGGAGGAGTCCGATGAGGGCGAGAAGGAGACTGCCGAGAGCAGCATAGAGTACTCGCCGTCCATGGAGGGTGTCGCTTCGGGCAGATACGAGCTGCTCAACACCATCATGGAGGACAAGGCTGTGGGTGATAAGGACAGCCTGGAGAGCCACTCTGCGCTGTATGAATTACAGAATGCCGCGGTCGGTCTTTTTAAGCCGGCATTATAGAATGAAATCAGAAAGGAGCCCGTATGTTTATTGTAGGAATTGACCTTGGAAATGAATATTCGCAGGTATGCTATTACAATGTTGCCAAGGGAGAGCCGGAGTCGGTAGCATTTCAGATGCCGGCAGCCAATCTCAGAGTTCCGACGGTTGTCTTAAAGGAGTACGGAAAGGACAACGGATGGATGGCGGGCGAGGTGGCGCTCTCGTGCAATACACTCGGCGAGGGAGTATTGTTTGACGGACTTTTAGAGGCGGCAAAGAGCGGGGCGAAGGTCGAGAAAAAGAATGTCTCGGTGATGCCGTCACAGCTTATAAGAGTGTACCTCACATTCCTTTTGCAGTCGGCGAAGAGGGCGTTCGGCGGCGAGGAGGAGCCCGATGTAATATGTATAACGATTGATGACTACTGTGCCGAGATTTTGGATGTCATAGACGAGGCGGTCGGTCTTATGGGAATACCTAAGGACAAGGTAATATACTCAAGCCACGTCGAGGCGTTTGTTTACTATGCGCTCAGTCAGAAGCCTGAGCTGTGGAAGAATGACAATGTCGTGTTTGATTACGGCAAGGACGGGCTCGTCTATTGCAGAATGGCGACAACGATGGACATGGGAAAGCGCATTGTCATGTCGGAGAAGCTTGATCTGAAGGAGAGCGTGGGCTATACGATAGATATGGATGAGCTCGAGGAGAAGCTTCTTGCGGTCTCACAGGAGCTCTTTGACAGAAAACTAATAACCACTGTTTATCTCACGGGAGAGGGTTTTGAGGGCGATTTCTCGTGTGAGCGCTTCGTCAATTTCCTGTGCAACAGGAGGAGAGTGTTCGCGGGGCAGAACCTATACGCGAAGGGCGCGTGCTATCAGGCTTTTGAGACGAGAGTCGGCGGAAAGCTGAAGGATTTCGTGATAGGGTGCAGTGAGAGAATAACGACGGGCATTGAAATGAAGATATGCGACAGGGGCGTTGACAAGATTTTGAGGCTTGTGAGACCGGGAATCAACTGGTACAAGGCGGGCTGCTCCTACGATTTTATTGTGGACGACTGCCGGGAGGTCGAGCTGTTTTTGTCGCCGATAATGGGAAAAGGAAAGAAGCTTCTTAAAATTCCGCTCACTGATTTTCCGGTGAGGGAGGATAAGGCTTCAAGGATAAATGTCACGCTTGATTTTAAGGACGATTCCTGCTGCCACCTCACGATAGCGGACAGGGGCTTCGGGGAATTTGTAAAGAGCAGCGGAAAGGTTATCGAAGAGGATATAATGCTATGAGTGGAATGATTCTGTGCAGAAGTGAATATTCTAAGGTTCCCTATTATATAGAGGGCGCGGACATCAACGTCTGCTCGATAGAGGAGATAAGCTACTTTTTGTATCATGATATATATCTTGTCGGGGCGGATTTTTTCCGTGAGGAGCTCTTTACGTTCATTGAGAAAAATATAAAGGAGCCCGAGCTTGCACAGCGTCTCAGAATGCTGCAGGGCAAGGGTGCACAGCTATCG
>UQZF01000074.1 GCA_900545455.1 uncultured Eubacteriales bacterium | reverse complement strand
GTATACAATGGCATCCCGCGTTTTACGCGGCGACGAAACTAGAACTTAGAGACAATATCGATGAGCTGGAATTCTATCCTGAGTACAATCTTAGCAAGAAGCCGTTACAGGCAGACTTACTCATCATCGAGAAGAACAGAGATGTTCAGATTAAAAATGTGATAGGTCACATTTTCAGGAGACACAACATTGTCGAGTACAAGTCACCGGGTGACGGAATGACAGTGGATGAGCTTGAAAGACTCGGCATAAGCTTCACTGAGCATGAGTCAGGAATATACTACTCGCAGAGCTTTTTTATCCCGACACAGATAATCGTGACAAGGGAACTCAGTGCGGAAGAACATAGAAGCCTCAGAATCCTGTCGAGGAATGCGGATGAGAATGACGTAAAAGGCTTTATAAAAGAGACATTGAGCTATGCGACGCAGGGTGAGAAGGCAGATGTACAGGCAGTATTGAAGGTAAGTGGTACAGCTAATTATGATTTGTATGAGAAGATAAGGAGTGAATCTGACATGAGAAGTTTTTTGGATGATATAAAGAATGAAGGACGCACGGAAGCGCTTGAACAGACTGCTAAGACATTATTTGACATGGGGATGGCGGTAGATAAGATAGCGCAGGCGGTTCATACAAGTGTGAACATAGTGGAGGAATGGTTGTCGGTGAGAAAGTGAAATATTGCGAACGGAATGGTGGTATTATGAGACTAAAGAATGCGTTACTTCTTGCGCTCACGGCATTTATATGGGGAACCGCTTTTGTGGCTCAAAGTGTGGGCATGGAATATATAGGTCCGTTTACGTTTAACGGAGTCAGATCAATTATAGGAGCATTTACGCTGGTGCCTTGCATATTGATTCAGAAAAAGTCGGGAAAGAAAATTATAGAGGATGGAAGCAGCAGGAAAGAACTGATTGCAGGCGGACTGCTGTGCGGAGCACTTCTTTTCATTGCGAGCAGCCTTCAGCAGATTGGGATTAAGTATACATCGGCGGGAAAGGCAGGTTTTATAACAGCGTGTTACATAGTGATTGTACCTTTAATCGGAATATTTATGAAAAAGACGTCCGGATGGAAAATCTGGGCAGCAGTGTTACTTGCACTTGCGGGATTGTATTGTCTGTGCATAACGGACGGTTTCACTGTCGGAAAGGGAGATATTCTTATATTTTTGTGTGCGATTGGGTTTTCGGCGCATATTCTGGTGATTGATTATTTTTCGCCGAAAGTAAATGGGGTTGTGCTTTCGTGTATACAGTTTGTGGTGTGCGGTCTTGCATCATTTCCTTGTATGTTCATTTTCGAGACACCTGACATGACAGCGATAATGTCCGCATGGATGCCGATTTTATATGCCGGTGTGTTATCATGCGGTGTGGCATATACATTACAGATTATAGGGCAAAAGAATGTGAATCCGACGATAGCGTCACTGATATTGAGCCTTGAGTCGTGTTTTTCAGTGCTTGCGGGATGGATTATTCTGCATGAAAAGTTGTCCGTAAAAGAAAGCATTGGATGTGTGCTTATGTTTATAGCTATAATAATGGCACAGCTGCCAGACAAAAAAGCTTCCGTCGATTAAACGGAAGCTTTTTTAGTTGTTAGGATTTTATTTGTTAAGATTCTTCTGTGCTGTCGACAGCATGAGCTTGATTCGGTTGAGCTGATTAACCTCGCTGGCACCCGGATCGTAATCGACTGCGATAATGTTCGCGTCAGGATATGCGGCGCGGAGCTCCTTTATGACACCCTTGCCGACGATGTGGTTAGGGAGACATGCAAAAGGCTGACAGCATACGATGTTCTTGGCACCGTGGTGTATGAGCTCAATCATCTCTGCTGTGAGAAGCCATCCTTCTCCGGTCTGGTTGCCGAGGGATACAAGCGGTGCTGCCATCTTGGTCATTTCCTTGATGTCGGTCGGCGGGTCGAAACGCTTGCTCTGTGCGAGAGCCTTATTGGAAGCACCGCGGAATAGATTGATTGCTTTTATTACCGCATTGCTTAAGTGCATCGATTTCTTACTTGCTCCGAGGTGTTCCGATTTGAAGTTGGCATTCTCAGCACAGTAGAGCATGAAGCCCATGAAGTCAGGAACGACTGCTTCGGCACCTTCCTTTTCGAGGAGGTCAACAAGGTAGTTATTGGCAGCAGGCATGAACTTTACAAGAATCTCGCCGACAATTCCGACACGAGGCTTCTTGACATCGAGAAGAGGAAGCTCGTCGAACTCCTTGATTATCTGCTTGATGTTGCGGTTGAAGTCCTTCATGTACACCTTAGGCTGTGTGAGCTGCTCAATAATAATCTTCTTCCACTTCTCATGAAGTGCGTTGGCAGAACCCGGAACAGCCTCGTAAGGGCGGGTGCGGTATACGACGTTCATGAAGATGTCGCCGTATTGGATTGCCATAGCAGCCTTCTTAATCATAGGAAGGGTATAAGTAAAACCTGAGTTCGTCTCAAGTCCTTGTACACTCAGAGAGATTACAGGAATGTTCGGATAACCCGCTTTGATGAGTGCACGGCGGATAAAGCCGATGTAGTTCGAAGCACGGCAGCCACCGCCTGTCTGGGTGATTACGAGAGCTGTCTTATTGAGGTCATATTTACCTGAGAGGACAGCCTCCATCATCTGACCGACCACGATAAGTGAAGGGTAGCAGGCATCATTGTTGACATATTTAAGTCCGGTATCAACGGCGGACTTGCTCACGTTTTTAAGAACTTCAACATTGTAGCCGCATGAATTCAGGGCAGGCTCAATGAGGTCGAAGTGAATAGGAGACATCTGCGGACAGAGGATGGTGTAGTTCTGGTCACGCATCTCCTTGGTGAACTCTGTTCTATGGTATGCGCTTGATGTAATCTTGCGCTGGTAGTTGTTGCGCTCACGTACCTTGATTGCTGAGATGAGGGAACGAATACGGATTCTTGCGGCTCCGAGATTGTTTACCTCATCAATCTTGAGGACAGTGTAAATCTTACCTGCGGATGAGAGAATGTCGTTGACCTGGTCCGTTGTGACTGCGTCAAGACCACATCCGAAGGAGTTGAGCTGTATCATGTCTATGTTGTCCTTGTCGCGGATGAAGCTTGCCGCGGCATAGAGACGTGAGTGGTACATCCACTGATCCATGACGATGAGAGGACGCTCAACCTTGCCGAGGTGGGAGATTGAATCCTCAGTGAGAACGGCGATACCGTAGCTGTTGATGAGCTCAGGAATACCGTGATTAATCTCAGGGTCAATATGGTACGGACGACCCGCAAGCACGATAGCATGGCGTCCGGTTTCCTCGAGGTACTTAAGGGTCTCTTCGCCTTTTTTCATTACATCGGTACGGCAGGCTGCAAGTTCTTCCCACGCAGCGTGGCATGCGGTGGTGATCTCGCCTGAAGGAATGTTAAACTGCGCGCCGACTTCTTTTACGAGTCTCTTTGCAAGAACCTTCTCGTCCGCGAATGACAGGAATGGATTCATGAAGAGTACGTTTTCGGTCACGAGCTCTTCGACATTGTTCTTGATGTTCTCAGCGTAGGATGTGACGATAGGGCAGTTGTAGTGGTTATTGGTGTTGTCAATCTCCTTGCGCTCGTAAGGAATGCAAGGGTAGAAGATGAACTTAACGCCCTGCTTGATAAGCCATGATACATGACCGTGTGCAAGCTTGGCAGGGTAACACTCTGACTCACTAGGTATTGACTCAATTCCGAGTTCATATATCTTACGGCTTGATTCAGGCGAAAGAATTACTCTGAAGCCGAGCTTTGTGAAGAATGTGAACCAGAACGGGTAATTCTCGTACATGTTAAGCACACGAGGTATACCGACAATGCCTCTTGGGGCGTCGGTTATCTCGAGAGGTTCGTAGGAGAAAAGACGCTTATTTTTATATTCAAAAAGATTAGGTACATGGTCTTTATTTTTTTCCTTACCTATACCACGTTCACAGCGGTTTCCCGAAATGAACTGTCTGCCGCCTGAGAAACGGTTGATAGTGAGGAGACAACTGTTGGTACAGCCTTTACATCTTGCCATTCTTGTCTCGTATGTAAGTTCGTTAATCTTCTCAATAGGAAGCATTGTGGTTTCCTGACCTTCATAACGCTCCCTTGCCACAAGTGCAGCACCGAAAGCACCCATGATTCCTGCAATGTCAGGGCGGATGACCTCAACGCCTGTAATCTTTTCGAGGCTTCGAAGAACGGCATCGTTGTAGAAAGTACCACCCTGAACGACTATCTGATGTCCGAGGTCCTTAGGATCGGAAATTTTGATAACCTTATACAGGGCATTCTTGATTACAGAGTAGGCAAGTCCGGCAGATATATCGGCAACGCTTGCTCCTTCCTTCTGAGCCTGCTTAACTTTGGAGTTCATAAATACGGTACATCTTGTTCCGAGGTCAATAGGGTGAGGGGCAAATAGGGCTTCCTTTGCAAAATCTTCAACAGAGTAATTGAGTGACTTGGCAAAGGTCTCTATGAATGAACCACAGCCTGATGAACATGCCTCGTTGAGCTGTACGCTGTCGACGGTGTTGTTCTTAATCTTGATACACTTCATATCCTGACCGCCGATATCAAGGATACAGTCAACTGCCGGATCAAAGAATGCGGCGGCATAATAGTGGGATACTGTCTCAACTTCACCCTCGTCGAGCATGAGGGCAGCCTTTATAAGCGCCTCACCGTATCCTGTCGAACATGAGCGGACGATATGTGCATCGGCAGGGAGAATTGAATAAATCTCCTTGATTGCCTTGATGGATGTAGCAAGAGGGCTTCCGTTGTTGCTGCTGTAGAAGGAGTAGAGAAGTGTTCCGTCCTCGGCTACTACAGCAACCTTCGTTGTTGTGGAACCTGCATCTATTCCGAGATAGCAGTTGCCGGAATAGTCCTTGAGGCTTCTTTTTATAACGCAGTGGCTGTCATGGCGCGCACGGAATTCCTTGTAGGCATCCTCGGATGCAAACAGAGGCTCCATACGTTCAACCTCAAAGTCCATCTTAATCTTGTTGTGAAGCTTGGTTATGAGAGAATCAATATCGATTGCAACCTCTTCCTTGGCTGTCATGGCAGAGCCGACGGCGGCAAAAAGGTGTGAATGCTCAGGTGCGATAATGTTCTCAGGTCCGAGGTTGAGCGTGCGGATGAAAGCATTCTTAAGCTCGGATAAGAAGTGGAGCGGTCCTCCGAGGAAAGCAACATTTCCTCGTATAGGTTTGCCGCAGGCAAGACCGCTTATGGTCTGGTTGACAACAGCCTGAAAGATGGATGCCGACAGGTCTTCCTTGGTGGCACCTTCGTTGATGAGAGGCTGGATGTCTGACTTGGCAAATACACCGCAGCGTGCAGCTATAGGGTATATTGCCTGATAATTTTTGGCATACTCATTAAGACCTGTGGCATCAGTCTGCAAAAGCGTCGCCATCTGGTCGATGAATGAACCTGTACCTCCGGCACAGATACCGTTCATACGCTGGTCAATACCGTTGGTGAAATAGATAATCTTTGCGTCCTCACCGCCGAGCTCAATAGCTACGTCGGTCTGTGGGGCGTAGTCGCTGAGGGCGGTCGATACGGCAACAACCTCCTGTGTGAACGGAACTTCAAGGTGGCTCGCAAGTGTAAGACCGCCGGAACCCGTTATGACAGGGTGAACCTTTATCGCACCTAATTTTTCCTTTGCCTTTACAAGAAGTCCTGCAAGTGTTTCCTGAATGTTGGCAAAGTGTCTTTCGTAATCGGAAAACAATATATTGTTATCTTTATCAATAATTGCTATCTTGACTGTAGTGGAACCTATGTCGATTCCAAGTCTGTATTCGGATGTCGTCATGAGAATACATCTCCTTTGTCATATAAAATAGGAGGGCAGTAAAACCCAAGTATGTTACATTATAGTATAATTTTTTTTAAATATCAATAGCAACCGTCATTGACAAAATAATAAAAAAAAATTATACTGAAATGTGTTTGCATACTAATTTTAAAGGAGTCCGTATGTACAAGATTTATTTAAGTTCTGAGCATCACGGAACGGTGCGGAGTAATGAGATAGAGGCGGGGTGCTGGGTTGCCATGACATCACCGTCGGCTGATGAACTTCAGACGGTATCACAGGAGTGTAATATTCAGCTTGAAGATTTGCGGGCAGCACTCGATGAGGAGGAGCGTTCGCGTATACAGGTGGAGGATGATTATACTCTTATAATTGTGGATATACCTGTAATTGAGGAGAGAAACGGCAAGGACTGGTATGGAACCATACCTCTCGGAATCGCCCTTACGGATAACCACATTATAACTATCTGTCTTGAAGATACTCCTGTGCTCACGGCTTTCATGGACGGAAGAGTAAGGGAGTTCTACACATACAAAAAGACGAGATTTATTTTGCAGATTCTTTACAGGAATGCTACGTTGTTCCTCAACTATCTGCGTAATATAGATAAGCGGAGCGAACTGCTCGAGAAGAAGCTTCGTGAGGATCAGAAGAATAAGGAGCTGCTTGAATTACAGGAGCTTGAGAAGTCACTCGTGTATTTTACCACGTCTCTTAAGGGCAATGAGCTTGTTCTCGAGAAGCTTTTCAGAATCGATAAGATTAAAAAGTATCCTGAAGATGAGGATTTGCTTGAGGATGTTATTATCGAGAATAAGCAGGCAATTGAGATGGCAAGTATTTACAGCGGAATTTTAAGCGGAAGCATGGATGCGTTTGCGTCGATTATCTCCAATAATCTGAACCAGTCCATGAAGTTCCTCGCGACGGTGACAATTGTGCTCTCGATTCCAACGATGGTGGCGAGCTTTTACGGAATGAATGTGGCTACGTCGGGGATGCCTTTTGCGGACAGTCCGTTCGGTTTCCTTATTGTAATAGGGTTTTCAATTCTGCTGTCGTTAATTGTTTCCATTATCTTTTGGAAAAAGGATTTGTTTTAATATGTTTATCAGCTTTTATACTGAGGGGAATAATAATTGGAAAAGGAATGAATGCGTGTGAATAATTTTTTGGCAAAAATGGAAAAAAAGTACGGAAGATATGCGGTTAAGAACCTCATTGTATATCTGCTTGCCGCGTATGCGGTCGGATATGTGCTGCAGCTTATCGCACCTGCGGTGTACACCTATCTTGAGCTGAGCCCCGCACTTGTCATGAAGGGACAGGTGTGGAGACTTGTGACATGGGTCTGCACGGTGCCTGAGAGTTTTAACATTTTTATTTTATTTATGTTTATGTTTCAGTATTTTATCGGTTCTTCGCTTGAGAGATACTGGGGAAGCTTCAGGTACAACTGCTATATTTTTTCGGGAATATTTTTTATGACAGTCAGTTCGATGATTGTGTATTGGATTACGGGAATCAGCATGACACCGAGTACTTACTATATTAATATGGCATCATTCCTGGCATTTGCGGTATGCTTCCCGGATGTCCGGGTATACTTTATGATGGTTATTCCGATTAAGATTAAGTGGCTTGCAATCATTGATGCAATCTATATGGCGTATGAGTTCATAGCCGTCGGACAGTACAAGAATCTGTATGCCGCTTACGGGGCGGCAGGTGCGGCTTATGCTTCACAGCTTATATGGGCTACCAGAGTCAGCATTATAGTGTCGGTGCTCAATTTTATCCTGTTCTACTTCGGAACAAGGAATATGAAGCGGTTTGCACCTAAGGAAGTGCACCGCAGATATGCTTATAAGAAGAATGTGAAGGCGGCATCTCCTGCGGGCGGAACCAAGCACAAGTGTGCAATATGCGGAAGAACGGAGAAGGACGGAGACAATCTTGTATTTCGTTACTGTTCTAAGTGCAACGGTAATTATGAGTTCTGTCAGGATCATCTGTATACACATAAGCATTTTGAATAGAGGAATTGATTGATATGAAGAAGGCATTGATTATAGGAGCAGGCGGCTTTGTCGGGGGATACCTTGCTGAGTGTCTGCAGGATGAATTCGATATGGAGGTTCATGCTACCAAGCTGCCTGATACACAGGCGCAGGAGGATTTGTCATTTTTGGGTGAGCGCGTTTACGAGCTCGATATTCTCAATAAGAATGACATAGTGGAACTTCTCTATGCGGTGCGGCCGGATTATATTTTTCATCTGGCGGCGCAGAGCTCTGTGAGTGTAGCATGGAAGAATCCTACACTTACGATTGATGTCAACATCAAGGGCAGTGTAAATGTCATGGATGCCGTGAGAGAGCTCTACTATAAGCCGAGGGTACTGCTTGTAGGTTCCGGTGAGGAGTACGGACATATCCTTGAGGGCGAGACACCGATAAGCGAGGACACCAAGCTTCGCCCGGGCAATATCTATGCAGCTACCAAGGTGTGTCAGAACATGATCGGAAGTATATATTCGAAGGCTTATGACATGGAACTTATGCTTATCAGGGCATTTAATCATGTCGGACCGAAGCAGTCGCCTATATTTGTGATGTCCGACTTCTGTAAGCAGGTTGCGGATATAGAAAAAGGAAAGAAGGAGCCTGTTATGTATGTCGGGAATCTTGCCGCGAGAAGAGATTTCACGGATGTACGTGATGTGGTGAGAGCGTATGGGCTTCTTGCACTCAAGGGCAGGGCCGGAGAGACATACAATGTGGGAAGCGGAAACGCTATTGAGATAAGAAAGATGCTTGACATGATTATCGGAATGTCCACGAAGAAGATTGAGGTCAGGGTTGACCCTAACAAGATAAGACCTGTAGATGTTCCCGTTATTGAGGCCGACATAAGCAAGATTAAGTCTGAGACGGGCTGGGAGCCGAGAATTCCGTTGGAACAGACGATAAAAGAGATACTTGATTATTGGCGTGAGGAGGAATAGACAATGAGTGAAGAAGCATTATTTGACACTAACGATATGACAAGCTCTAAGAGGTATCTTCACACACCCAGCGAGTTCGCGAGAAAGAAGCTCATATATGTTCAGGAAACCGGCAAACTGAAGAGTATCAAGCCACATGTGAGCAGCAGAAGCAATCTTGAATCATATCTGTTTTTTACCGTTGTTTCAGGCTATGGCAGAGTCATGTACGAGAATAAGCAATATGAAATAAAGGCAGGTGACTGCGCGTTCATTGACTGCAGGAAAATGTATGAACACTGCTGCGGTGAGGATTCACAGTGGGAACTCAAGTGGGTTCACATGGATGGAGCACTGCTTTCCGATTATTATGGGATATTTCTTGAAAAGAACGGAGGCTCGCCTGTATTTAAGGCGGCTGACGTAAAGAAGTACAGTTCATTGATAGATGAGATAATGGCTAATCAGAATGAGAAGGACGTTACAAGCGAATATATATGTCATAGTATTCTCACAACACTTGTGACGACAATCCTTGTGGAGGTTATCAACGAGGGAAATAAGAAACTGAATCCTGATATACTCAACAACATTCGCGAGGCTGTGAATGACCGTTTTAAGGAGGAGGACCTTCTCGAGAGTGTGTGCAGGGAATACGATATGGATGAGATTACAATCAACAGGCAGTTTAAGGACAAGTACGGAATTGATTTATGTGATTATATTCTCAACAGAAGATTCACCTGTGCGAAGGAGCTTTTGAGATTTTCCGTAAAGCCTGTCAAGGAGATAGTGTCAGAGTCCGGAATTATGAATGCTGACCTGTTTCGACATCTCTTTATTGAAAATGAGGGAATGACTGCTGAGGAATACCGCAAGAAGTGGGCGCAATGGAACAGAGGATAAAATTTCAATAAAAAGTGCTTGCATTATTCAAATCGGTGTGATATAGTACTATTTGATTTATGATACATGTTGACTGGCAAGAGTGGGTGAGAACCCACTCTTTCGTTTTAGTTTAGAGTCAGGAAAGGAAATTATGGCAAGAAGAGAGGAATATGAGGCAAAGGCCGAGGCATTGATTACACCAATCATTGAGGCTAACCATTTTGAACTGGTCGATGTAGAGTATGTCAAGGAAGGAAGCAACTGGTATCTTCGTGCATACATCGATAAAGATGGCGGAATCACGGTTGATGACTGCGAGCTTGTGAGCAGGGCATTTTCTGATTTGCTTGACAAGGAGGATTTTATTGAGGATGCATATATTCTTGAGGTGAGTTCTCCGGGACTTTTAAGACCGCTTAAGAAGGATAAGGATTTCAAGAGAAACATCGGCAACGAAGTAGAGTTAAGGCTTTACAAGGCGGTTAACAAAGTCAAAGAGGACAGAGGAATACTCACGGACTTTGATGACGGCACGGTTACAATTGAGCATGAGGACGGAACTGAGGCTGTGTACGAGAGAACAGCCATTGCACTCATAAGGCTTGCTTTTGATTTTTAAAACATACAGCTTACGGGAAGAAATGTAAGCGGAAATGGAGGATATGATGAACAAGGAATTAATTGAAGCACTTGACGCACTTGAGAAGGAGAAGGAGATAAGCAAGGAAAAATTATTATCTGCGATAGAGACATCTCTTCTCACCGCATGTAAGAACCATTTCGGTAAGTCAGACAATTTTAAGGTCACAATCAACAGAGAGACAGGAGACTTCAAGGTTATCGCCGAGAAGGAGGTTGTCGATGAGGTTACAGATGATGCTTCACAGATAAGTCTTGCAGATGCTAAGATGATCAATGCTAAGTATGATATCGGAGACGTTGTAAACCAGGAAGTTAAGTCAAAGGATTTCGGACGTATTGCAATTCAGGTTGCCAAGAATGTAATTCTCCAGACAATCCGTGAGGAGGAGAGAAATGTTCTCTATGACCAGTACTGCAGCAAGGAGAAGGACGTTGTCACAGGTGTTGTACAGCGTTATGTAGGAAGAAATGTTATTATAAATCTCGGCAAGGTTGACGCAACGCTCAATGAGTCAGAGATGGTTAAGGGAGAGACATTTAAGCCTAATGACCGTGTCAAGGTCTATGTGCTTGAGGTAAAGAACGGCAATAAGGGACCTAAGATTCTTGTATCAAGAACACATCCTGAACTTGTGAAGAGACTTTTCGAGGCAGAGGTTGCAGAGGTTCGTGACGGAACAGTTGAGATTAAGAATGTGGCAAGAGAAGCAGGCTCAAGAACAAAGATTGCGGTATGGTCAAGCAACCCTGATGTTGATCCGGTCGGAGCATGCGTGGGTATCAACGGAGCCAGAGTCAATGCGGTGGTTGAGGAGCTCGGAGGAGAGAAGATTGATATTGTTGCATGGAATGAGAATGCGGCATATCTTATTGAGAACGCTTTAAGTCCTGCGAAGGTTGTTTCCGTAATTGCGGATGATGAGGCTAAGACGGCAAGAGTTGTCGTTCCTGATTACCAGCTTTCGCTGGCAATCGGCAAGGAAGGACAGAATGCAAGACTTGCGGCAAAACTCACCGGTTTTAAGATTGATATTAAGAGTGAGTCGCAGATGAAAGAATTAGGAGAGGATTATACGGCTCCTTATGAGGAATACGAGGAAGACGGCTACTCAGATGAGAATAACTACGATGAAGAGGATAACTCTCCGGCTACGGAAGAGCAGTAGAAATTTGGCAGTATAAGTATATAGAAAGAGTGATGTTAATGGCTGTTACCAGAAAAATACCACAAAGACAGTGCTTAGGCTGTGGTGAAATGAAAGACAAAAAATCCATGTTCAGAGTGATTAAGACACCGGAGAATGAGATTCTTCTTGACACTACCGGAAAGAAGAACGGAAGAGGTGCATATATATGCGCAAGCATGGACTGCCTTAATAAAGCAATTAAGTCGAAGGGCTTGGAACGCTCACTTAAGTGTCAGATACCTTCCGATGTATATGAAGCACTGAAAAAGGAGTTGGAGAAATTTGAATCAAGATAGAATACTTTCAATGATAGGTCTGGCCACCAAAGCAGGAGCGGTTACAAGTGGTGAGTTTTCTGTGGATAAGGCCATAAAGGCAGGAAAAGCACGCCTTGTTATCATAGCAGATGACGCGTCGGACAGGACGAAGA
>UQZF01000073.1 GCA_900545455.1 uncultured Eubacteriales bacterium | reverse complement strand
TCTTTAAATCTGCCATTTTAAAACTCCTTTATTTCTTATTGATTGTCTTTATGTTAGATATTTTTATGTGCTTTGACTCTCTATAAATGAAATCCTTTACAAAAATGTCCTGCCTGTGTGCGGACACATACCTTTCTATAATAGCATAAAACATTTCACTTGAAAATATAAAAAACAAGATATAGAAAATTCTGACAATTGGCTGAATTTTGTCAGACATCATAACAAAAACAACATGACATTATACAGGAAAATGTTTTAAATTTGTTGTTTTCCTTTGCATTTTTCGGAAGAATGTTATATAATTAACATAGCGAAGCAGATTGCGAATATCATTGAAATGTTTGAGGAGAAGATATCATGCTTAAGAGTAAGTTCAACACGGAACCGATTCAAAAGACGGCAAGAATATCTGCCATGGTTGAGGATTTGCTGGGGGCATTTCCCGAGATTGAGGCGGACAGAGCGGTGCTCATCACCGAGAGCTACAAGCAGACGGAGGGTGAGCCGATTATAACAAGACGTGCGAAGGCTTTCGCACACATACTTGAGAATATTCCCATCGTATTGAGGGATAAGGAGCTGATTGCGGGAAGCACGACGAAGAAGCTTAGAAGCTGTCAGGTGTTTCCTGAGTTCTCGTATGAGTGGCTTGAGGCTGAGTTTAACACGATAGCGACCAGAAAGGCTGATCCGTTCTACATCTCCGAGGAGACGAAGAAGGCGCTTCACGAGGCGTATACATATTGGAAGGGTAAGACGACGAGCGAGCTCGCAGCCTCCTACATGGCACCTGAGACAAAGACGGCGATTGAGCACAACATATTTACGCCGGGCAACTATTTTTACAACGGAGTAGGACATGTGACCGTTCAGTACGAGAAGGTGCTTGCTATAGGCTACAGGGGAATCATCGAGGAGGCAAATGAAGCCAAGAAAAAGCTCCGCTTCGGTGACGGAGACTACGCAAAGAGGACACATTTTCTCGATGCCGTGATACTAAGCTGTGAGGCGGTCATCAACTATGCGCACAGATATGCGGCACTTTGCAGGAGCGAGGCTGCGTCATGTACTGACGGCACAAGAAGAGCTGAGCTTGAGAGAATGGCGCAGAATTGTGACAGAGTGCCTGAGTACGGCGCAAGGGATTTCTACGAGGCGTGTCAGTCGTTCTGGTTCGTGCAGATGCTTTTGCAGGTTGAGTCGAGCGGACACTCAATATCGCCGGGACGTTTTGACCAGTATATGTATCCTTATTATAAGGCTGATATTGAGAGCGGACGAATCACAAGGGAGTTCGCACAGGAGCTCATCGATAATATCTGGATTAAGTTAAATGACCTTAATAAGGCAAGAGACGCTGCAAGCTCTGAGGGCTTTGCGGGCTACGGTCTTTTCCAGAACCTGATTGCGGGAGGACAGGATGCGGAGGGAAATGATGTGACGAACGACCTTTCGTTCATGTGCCTTGAGGCATCAATGCATGTGGCACTTCCACAGCCGTCACTGTCCGTTCGTGTGTGGAACAAGTCACCTCACGAGTTCCTTTTAAAGGCAGCAGAGCTTACAAGAACCGGAATAGGACTTCCTGCTTATTATAATGATGAGGTTATAATTCCCGCGCTCATGAACAGAGGACTCACGCTTGAGGATGCGAGACAGTACAATATCATCGGCTGTGTCGAGCCACAGAAATCGGGAAAGACCGAGGGCTGGCATGATGCGGCATTCTTTAACATGTGCCGTGTGATAGAGCTCGTGTTTAACAGAGGCTATGACAAGGGCGTCAAGGTCGGCTGTGACACGGGGGATGTGACAAAGTTTACAAGTTACGAAGAATTTTTTGACGCATACAAAAAGCAGATGGAGTACTGCATAGGACTTTTAGTCGATGCCGACAATTCCATCGACTACGCTCACCGCGAGAGATGCCCGCTTCCTTACGAGTCATGTATGGTTGACGACTGCATCGGAAGGGGAATGTCGCTTCAGGAGGGCGGAGCCATATACAATTTCACGGGGCCACAGGGCTTCGGAATCGCAAATGTGGCTGATTCGCTCTACGCGATAAAGAAGCTCGTGTTCGACGATAAGAAGGTCACAATGGCGGAGTATAAGGATGCGCTCGAGCATAACTTCGGACATGGCGGTGTGCAGGCGGATGACAGTAATATAGAAGAGATGGCAAATGCTGTAATCGCTTCGTGCAAGGCGGCAGGTCAGGAGATTACACCTGAGCTCATTGCGAGCGTGGTTGCGGAGTGTGTAAAGGCAGGAAAGACGGCGGGCACGCAGCCTCAGGGCGGCGTGAGCGGAAATGAGAAGTACGAAAGACTTCTCAGAATGATAGATGAGCTTCCTAAGTACGGAAACGACATCGAGGAGGTCGACAATTTTGCGAGGGAGGCGGCGTACACCTACTCGAAGCCTCTCGAGAAGTATAAGAACCCGAGAGGGGGCTCTTACCAGGCGGGACTTTACCCGGTATCCGCGAATGTGCCTCTCGGTCAGCAGACGGGGGCAACTCCTGACGGAAGATTTGCCAACACACCTGTTGCGGACGGTGTGGGACCGATGTCGGGAAGGGATGTGAAGGGACCTACCGCGACTGCAAATTCGGTGGCAAGACTTGACCACGGAATATGCTCTAACGGAACTCTCTTTAACCAGAAATTCCACCCGTCGGCACTTGCGGGCAGACAGGGACTTGAGAATTTTGTGGCACTCATAAGAGGCTTCTTTGACCAGAAGGGAATGCACGTTCAGTTTAACGTGGTAAGCCGTGAGACACTTCTCGACGCACAGGCACATCCTGAGAAGTATAAGACACTCGTTGTAAGAGTTGCGGGCTACAGCGCACTGTTTACAACGCTATCGCGTTCGTTACAGGATGACATTATCAACAGAACCGAGCAGGGCTTCTAGAAATATAATTTGGAGGAATGTCGTGGAGGACATATACAGACAGAAGGGCAGAATATTTGACATACAGAAATTTTCCGTTCATGACGGTTCGGGAATAAGAACCATAGTATTTCTAAAGGGCTGTGTCCTGAGGTGTCGCTGGTGCTGCAATCCCGAATCCCAGAGGTATGACATCGAGACGATGATGGTTGACGGCAGACCTAAGACGATAGGCTATGACGTGACCGTGGATGATGTGCTCGATGAGGTCATGAAGGACAGAGTGTACTACAGAAGGTCGGGAGGCGGAATAACACTGTCGGGAGGCGAGAGTCTCTGCCAGCCTGATTTTTGCGAGGCACTTCTTCACGCCTCGAAGGAATGCGGGCTTGACACGGCGATGGAGTCCATGGGCTGCGCCGAGTACAGCGTCATCGAGAGAATCCTGCCGTACCTTGACACCTATCTTATGGACATAAAGCACACCAATCCGCTTAAACATAAGGAGTTCACGGGAAGAAGCAATGAGCTTATGCTTGGGAATGCGAAGAAAATCGCGGCGTCAGGGCAGACAAGGCTTGTGATAAGAGTTCCCGTGATTCCGACATTTAACGATACGCCGGAGGAGATTGCGGACATTGCAAGATTCGCGTCAACACTTCCGGGAGTTGACAGGATTCACCTTCTTCCGTATCACAGGTTAGGTCAGGATAAGTATGCGGGGCTCGGAAGAGAGTACACGATGGCACATATAACGCCGATGAGCAGGGAGCATATAGCTGAGCTTGAGGCGGCGGCACAGGGCTTCGGGCTCGACGTGCAGATAGGCGGTTAGAACGGAGGATTCGTATGGAATATTATAATGAAAACAAGCAGCGCATAATTCAGGAACTGGTTCCTGGCAAACAGATAACACTTGCACATGTTATTGCCAATCCCGATAAGATTCTTTATAAGAAGCTTGGACTTGACCCGGCAGTGGATTATGCTCATTCGGCGATAGGAATCATAACGATGAGCCCGGCTGAGACAGCAATTATAGCCGGTGACATTGCTACGAAAGCCTCGGGCGTTGAACTTGGGTTCGTAGACCGCTTCAGTGGCACACTCATAGTAACCGGAACGGTGTCGGAGGTTGAGGCTTCAATGAGAGCAATTACGGATTATTGCCTTGAGAAGCTCCATTTTACCGTATGTGAGATTACAAGAACATGAAAAAAATCATATTTATGGGAAAGACAGGCTGCGGAAAGACCACGCTCACACAGGCGATGCGCGGAGAGAAGATTAAGTATCACAAGACGCAGTACATTAACCATTTTGATTGTGTGATAGACACTCCGGGGGAATATGCTGAGAACAAGATACTGGGAAGGGCACTCGCATTATACAGCTACGAGGCTGATGTGGTCGGGCTTTTGCTGTCGGCGAGGGAAGAGTATTCACTGTTTCCACCATGTATAACCTGCATGTGCAACCGCGATGTGATTGGCATTGTGACACAGATTGACAGACCGGATGCCAGACCTGACAGGGCAAAAAGCTGGCTTGAGCTTGCGGGCTGCAAAAAGATATTTATGGTCAGTTCCGTGACGGGCGAGGGCATTGACGAGGTACTTGATTACCTCTCCCAATGAAAATTTGCCCATAACAATCACATTATGACAAAAAACAACCAAATACCACATTTTTATTGCAGTAATGGATTGACGTTTTTTTAACAAAATGGTATAATTTAGTTATAAATCAACGCAAAAACAAATAAAACAACATATAATTATCAAGGAGGGTTTCGTAATGGTTTCAGAGTACGAAATTAAGAAGCAGATCTGCGAGATTGGTAAAAGAATCTACGACAGAGGCATGGTTGCCGCCAACGACGGTAACATTTCCGTGAAGCTCAACGACAACGAGTTTTTATGCACACCTACGGGCGTGAGCAAGGGCTTCATGACACCGGATTACATCTGCAAGGTTGACAGAAACGGCAACGTGATCGAGGCTAACGGCAGATTTAAGCCGTCATCCGAGATTAAGATGCACATGAGAGTATATCAGAAGAGACCTGATGTCGGCTCTGTTGTACACGCTCATCCGTCATACGCAACGGCATTCGCCATTGCAGGCATTCCTCTCACGGCACCGATTATGCCGGAAGCGGTAATCGCACTCGGATGTGTACCTATTGCTAAGTACGGCACACCTTCAACCAATGAAATTCCGGATGCGGTAGAAGAGTATCTTCCATATTATGATGCGGTACTCCTTGAGAATCACGGAGCACTTTCATACAGCGTTGATCTTCTCTCAGCATACCACAAGATGGAGTCACTTGAGTTCTACGCAGAGCTCTTATACAAGGCAAGACAGCTTGGCGGACCTAAGGAGCTCAGCAAGGAGCAGGTAGAGCGTCTCTATGAGATAAGGAGACAGTTCGGACTTCCGGGAAAGCATCCTGCAAATCTCTGTCCTAATGCAAAGGAGGGCAAGCCTAACTGCCATAGCTGTGGAGGCTCATGCACGACAACGGCGGATGCTTCACCTGAGCTTGTAGCAGAGATTACGCGCAAGGTTTTAGAGCAGCTCAACAGATAATCAGATACATAAAGAGGTGAGCTTGTGAACTCTTCACAGATTACTGAGATTGTTAAGAATGTCATAATGCAGCAGAAGCGGGAAATGTCCCTTGAGCTTGCCAAGGCTGTCGCAAGCCGGGTGGAGGAGAGAGCGGCACAGATGGGAGTGAAGGCTGTGGTTGTCGTTATGAACAGCGGAGCCAATCCCGTGCTGGTACACTGCATGGACGATTCGTTCATTGCAAGCTATGATGTTGCATTTAACAAGGCATATACGGTTGTCGGGCTTAAGATGCCGACAATTAAATTAAAGGAACTCGCACAGCCGGGAGGTTCACTCTACGGCATACAGAACACCAACGGAGGAAGAATAGTGATATTCGGAGGCGGTGAGCCTCTTATGGTTGGCGGAAGAATTGTGGGAGGACTCGGAGTCAGCGGAGGAACCGAGGATGAGGATACCGCGCTGGCAGCATACGGACGACAGGCATTTGAGGAGCTTGTCGGAGGTACAGTTTAAGAAACGGAGGTTTTTGACGTGGATTCAGCTAATATTGAAGCTATTGTAAAACAGGTTTTAAAGGAAATGACAGGAGGTCAGACAACACAGTCTGCACCTAAGAGCAGCACACCGGGAGCAATCCCTAAGACAGCACATGTCGCAATGCTCACATCCCTTGAGCATTTTGACGTAAAGGAATTTCCTATTCCGCCACTCGGCGACGGGGACATCCTTGTAAAGGTTGAAGGCTGCGGCGTCTGCGGAACGGATGCACATGAGTTTAAGAGAGATCCGTTCAGCCTCATTCCTGTAGCTCTCGGACATGAGGGAACAGGTGAGATCGTTGCGATGGGCAAGAATGTCAAGAAGGACAGCGCAGGCAAGGATTTACACATCGGAGACAAGGTTGTAACTTGTATGATTTTCAAGGATAACCCTGACATAACAATGTTCGACCTCAACAAGCAGAATGTCGGCGGAGCCGATGTATACGGACTTCTCCCTGATGATGACGTACATCTTAATGGATGGTTCTCAGATTACATTTTCATCCGCGAGGGCTCAACAGTGTTCAACGTAAGTGACCTTGATCTCGATTCAAGAATCCTCATTGAGCCATGTGCAGTGCTTGTACATGCGGTTGAGAGAGCCAAGACAACGAACATTCTCCGTTTCAACTCTAGAGTTGTTGTCCAGGGCTGCGGACCAATCGGACTTATCTGCATCGCAGTATTGAGAACAATGGGAATCGAGAACATAGTTGCAGTTGACGGTGAGGAAAAGAGACTTGAGTTCGCAAAGATGATGGGCGCATCAAAGACCGTCAACTTTAAGGATCATAAGGGAATCGAGGCACTTGCGGGTGCGGTTGAGGCAAGCTTTGACGGACATCTCGCAGACTTCGCATTCCAGTGTACAGGTTCACCTGTGGCACACAGCAACATTTATAAGTTCATCCGCAACGGCGGCGGATTATGTGAGCTTGGTTTCTTCATCAACGGCGGAGATGCCACAATCAACCCTCACTTTGACATCTGCTCCAAGGAAATCACGACAGTCGGTTCATGGGTTTACACACTCAGAGATTACGCTACAACCTTTGATTTCTTAAAGAGGGCAAAGGGCATCGGACTTCCGATGGAGAAGCTTATTACACATAAGTTCCCGCTCGAGGAGATTAACGAGGCACTTAAGACCAACCTCAGCATGAAGGGCTTAAAGATTGCGATAGTCAACAGATAGTGGAGGATAAAATATGGCACAGGCAGTCGGACTCTTAGAGGTGTACGGACTTGTGGCGGCATTTGTAGCAGGCGATGCCGGATGCAAGGCAGCCGATGTTACAATGGAAACCTTTGACAAAAACAAGCCTGCCAACGCAGATAAGCTGCCAGTACCGCTTTTGGTAACCGTCAAGTTCCGCGGCAGTATATCGGCGGTCAAGGCGGCTATGGAGGCTGCAAAGCTTGCGGCTGAGACGGTCACGGGAGTTGCATCAGAGTATATAATTCCCGCACCGGAGGATGGAGTGGAGAAGCTTCTAAAGCTCTCCGCACTTGATAAGAGTTAACAATAAAACAATATAAAAAACACAACATGAAATTATTTTAAGGAGGATATTAAAATGGCACAGGAAGCATTAGGAATGATCGAGACAAGAGGACTTGTAGCAGCAGTAGAGGCAGCAGATGCAATGTTAAAGGCAGCTAACGTAACACTCGTAGGAACAGAGAAGATTGGTTCAGGACTTGTAAGCGTTATGGTAAGAGGAGATGTAGGTGCCGTTAACGCAGCAGTTGACACAGGCGCAGCAACAGCAGCTAAGCTTGGCGAGGTTGTTGCAAAGCATGTAATCCCTAGACCACACTCAGATGTAGAGAAGATTCTTCCGGTTTTAAAATAATTTCATTCAGAAGAATTAATGTATGTGAGGCAGAGCATGATAGTCGGAAAAGTCGTAGGCAGTCTGGTATCTACCAGAAAGAATGATAACTTAATAGGCAGCAAGTTTATGATTGTTGAACCACTTGAGAAGATGCAGTCGGCTCATGGGGGAAACAGCCGTATTGTTGCGGTTGACAATGTGGGAGCGGGTATCGGAGAGACGGTACTCGTTGCCACGGGAAGTGCTGCGAGGGTTGGATGCGGTATGCCGGATGCACCTATTGATGCAGCAATCGTTGGTATTGTAGATGATGGTATGGGGCTCTGAGCTTTGAAGGAGATATTATATGAGCATGAATATTAATGAACTGGGCAGAATCATGAGGGAGAATGGTATCGTCGGAGCCGGCGGAGCGGGTTTCCCAAGCTATGCAAAGCTTAACGAGAAAGCTGACACCATCATCCTCAACTGTGCTGAATGTGAACCGCTTTTAAAGCTTCACAGACAGGTACTTGAAAAGTACGCATTCGAGATAATGACAGCCCTTACAGCAGTTAAGGAGGCTACGCAGGCTGAGCGTGTCATAATCGCGGTTAAGCCTGCATATAAGGGAGCAGTTGACGCTGTTAAAGCTAACCTTGGCTCCTTTAAGGACATAACAATAGGTTATCTCCCTGAGGTTTATCCGGCAGGTGATGAGGTAATCACAATATATGAGACAACCGGACGTGTGGTAGCACCGGGAGCCATACCAATCTCGGTGGGCTGCATTGTGTACAATGTTGAGACAATGCTTAATCTCTATTTTGCAATGACGGCAGATAAGCCGGTGACAAGCAAGTACATAACAATCGCAGGGGAAGTAAAGAAACCCGTTACACTTAAGGTGCCTCTCGGAATGACAGTCAATGAACTGGTTGAACTGGCAGGCGGTGTGACAGTGAATGATCCCGTGTTTATCAGCGGTGGTCCTATGACGGGAAGAATCTGCAACGGATACGATGTCATTACAAAGACCTCCAATGCAATTCTGGTAATGCCAAAGAACCACTACATAGTTCTTAAGCGTTCACAGAGCACTAAGGTCAACGTAAAGAGGGCGATGGCTTCATGTTGTCAGTGTCAGATGTGTACGGATCTTTGTCCTAGACATCTTTTGGGACATCCGATAACACCACACATGTTCATGCGCTCGGTGTCAAGCGGCACGGCTCAGGATATCAAGCCTCTCCTTGATACGATGTTCTGTTCGGCATGCGGTCTCTGTGAGATGTATTCCTGCGGTCAGGGTCTGTCACCTAGAACGCTTATCGGCGAGTACAAGGGTGCACTCAGAAAGAACGGTGTTCCGGTACCTAAGGATGCCGTATTAAAACCTGTAGCACCTTACAGAAATGAGAGAAGAGTTCCTATGGAACGTCTTACGGCGAGAATAGGACTCACAAGATATGATGTGCCTGCCCCGATGATTGACGAGGAGGTTGAGGCTAAATCCGTAAAGATTCAGCTCACACAGCATATCGGCGCACCTGCTAAGGCTTTTGTTGCCGTGGGCGACAAGGTTGTTGTCGGACAGCCGATAGGCGGCACCGATGATGACAAGTTAGGTGTTAAGATACATGCAACAATAAGCGGCACGGTAACGGATGTAAATGACAAGTTCGTTACAATCAAGGCTTAGGAGGATTATTATGAGCAAAGCAATAGGAATGGTAGAATACAGGACAGTTTCGACAGGTGTACAGGCAGCGGACATCATGCTAAAGACATCAAGCGTTGATATCTTAGAGTCCTCCGTTGTATGTCCGGGAAAATATATTGTCATCATCACGGGAGATTTGTCGGCAGTGAAGGCTGCGGTAGATGCATCAAAGACAAGATTTGATGCGGAGCTTATCGACAGTTTCGTGCTTGGAAATCCTGATGAGGCTATATTCTCGGCGATTTATGGCGCGACAGAGGTTAAGGATGTTAAAGCACTTGGTATATTGGAGACATTTTCAGCGGCTTCGATTATCGTTGCAGCTGATGCGGCAGCAAAGACATCACAGGTTGAGCTCATTGAGCTGCGTCTTGCAAGAGGTATGTGCGGTAAGTCATATCTCATGCTTACAGGTGAAGTTGCAGCTGTCTCAGCGGCAATAGATAAGGCAAAGGCTTCCGTTGCGGACAACGGAATGTTCTTAGAGTCTTCCGTCATTGCAAATCCTGACAAGAGACTCTGGGATACAATATTATAACATGCGATAAAGCGGTGTGTATCCGCATAAAAAATAAGGGTGGGATGGTATCAATATGCTGGCGATAGAAAGACGTAATGCAATACTGGCAAAGCTTCAGGAGGATAAGAAGGTTGTTGTCAGTGACCTCAGCGCATTGTATAACGTGACTGAGGAGACAATCAGAAGAGACCTTGAGAAGCTTGAGGCGGAAGGTCTTGCAAAAAAGACTTACGGTGGTGCCGTTATAAATGAGAGCCTCAATACGGATCTTCCGTATACCGTCCGTAAGAAATCGAATGTCGCCGGAAAGCAGATAATCGGAGAGATAATCGGCGGCATGATTTCCGACGGTGACCATGTTATACTTGATGCCAGTTCCACGGCTCTTTTCGTTGCAAAGAGCATAAAGAGCAGAAAAAATCTTACAATAATAACCAACTCAATCGAGATCATGTTAGAGCTTTCCGACAGAAAGGGTTGGAAAATCCTTTCTACCGGAGGTTCAATGAAAGACGGATCTTTGTCGCTTGTCGGATATCAGGCTATAAGGATGATTAACTCTTTTAATGTTGATATGGCGATTTTTTCTGTAAAAGGAATTGATTTGAGACATGGAATGACTGATTCAAACGAGAGCGATGCACAGGTGAAGATGGCATTGTTAGAGGCAGGCAAGAAGAAAATTCTGGCTGTCGACAGCTCGAAGTTTGACAAAATCTCATTCACCAAGGTGGGTGAATTCAGAGAGGTGGATATGGTGGTTACGGACGCCAGACCATCACAGGAGTGGCTGCAGAAGTTCGATGCTGCAGGTGTGGAGGTTGTATATCCTCATGAATAATATGCTCCGATACGGAGGTTATCATAATGAAGAGATTTAAGATTAAGACAGAGGTATGTTTTTCGGAAAATGCGATAGACGCCCTGTCTGAGATAAAAGATAAAAGAGCGGTAATAATCACGGATTCCTTTATGTCAGGCTCCGGCGCGGCAAAGAGAATCGCGGATAAGATGACCGGATGCACAAGCGTGGATATATTTGATCAGGTTCGCCCTGATCCGCCGATAGAGATGGTTGTGGCAGGTGTTAAGTTCCTGACCGAGCATCAGGCGGATGTAGTTGTGGCACTTGGAGGAGGGTCATCAATCGACGCAGCAAAGGGCGTTGTGCTCATGATGAAAAAGACAAGACCTGAACAGAAGATTTCACTCATCGCGATACCTACGACGAGCGGTACGGGCTCGGAGGTTACGGAGTTCGCTGTTATTACGGATAAGGAGAGAGGCATTAAGTATCCGCTTGTGGATGAAGAACTTCTTCCCGATATGGCAATTCTTGATCCGTCGCTTGTCGTCACGGCACCACCTTCGGTTACCGCTGACACGGGCTTTGACGTGATAACACATGCACTTGAGGCGTATGTCTCAACGAACGCCTCCGATGCGTCGGATGCGCTTGCCGAGAAGGCACTTGAGCTTGCGTTCGAGTATCTTCCGAAGGCTTACAGAGACGGCAGTGACCTTGTTGCGAGAGAGAAGATGCACTCGGCATCCTGCCTTGCGGGAATGGCTTTCAATGCGGTAAGCCTTGGTGTCAATCACGGAATAGCTCACCAGCTCGGCGCGAAGTTCCACATTCCGCACGGAAGAGCCAACGCGATGCTTCTCCCGTATGTGATTGCATTTAACGCCGATGTCGAGGGACATTTCGGCGAGGAGGATTCGGAGGCGGCTGTGCGCTATGCGAAGGTTGCCAAGAGAATCGGACTTCCGTGTAACAATGTGAGAACGGGTGTCAAGGCACTCATCGACGAGCTCTCCTACATGCTCGACATGATGAAGGTTCCGAGAACTCTCAGCACTGCCGGCGTTAAGGAGGCGGATTACAATGCGGTCAAGGCAGATATTCTGAGGGCTG
>UQZF01000072.1 GCA_900545455.1 uncultured Eubacteriales bacterium | reverse complement strand
GATGCTTAACCATACTGTTGTCATTCTGAAATATAAAACCATTGAACATGGTCTGGAACTCAACAGGATTCTTCGGCCCCCTTATTAGTATAACCTCAAATAATCCGTCGTCAAGCTTAATTTCTTTTCCGGCAATTCCCTTCATGCCTCCGACAGACTTGGAATTGGAGACCATTCCGTATATGAACTTGTCCTCTAAGACCTCCCCGTTAACTTCAATCTTCAGCTCGTAGGCCTTGAGGCTCGCAAAGCTCTTCACGCTCTCGATTATGTAAGCCTGATGTCCGAGTGAGTTCTTTAGCTGCTGTGGTGTCGCATAGGACACCTCGGTAAACAGACCGAACGCTGCAACATAGTTAAACCAGCGCCCGTTAAACGAGCCGACATCGCACAGATACTCCGTGCCCTCAAGTATGTTACTCACCGCGTGGGTTACCATCTTAGGTATCAGCAGGCTTGAGGCAAAATCGTTCGTGCTTCCGCTCGGAATGTAGCCCATAGGTCTGTCCACTCCTCCGTCAAGCATTCCCGCAACCGCCTCGTTGAGTGTCCCGTCGCCTCCGCTGCACACTATCAGGTCGTAGTCCGCCGCGTTCTCTTTTATATAATCGTAGCAGTCCTTTGACCTCTGCGTCGGGTACACTGTGACAAGGTAGCCCGCCTTGGAAAATTCGTTCGTAATTTCAAAAAGATGGTCCTTGACATGCGCCTTACCTGACCACGGATTAAAAATAAATAACAGCCGTTTCATAAGAAAGACCTCCTTTTTACAACATTCGTAATCCATTATTTCCCTGTAGATAATTATTTAAGCAGCTCCGTGAGCACCCTCACGACAACATCGTTCTCCTCGTCGGTCTTTACCGAGAGGCGGATATAATTGCCGCCGTTAAGTCCCTCCTTGGTTGAGAGGTCCTTAATGAGAATGTTGTACTTGTTGAGCATAATATCCGCAAGCTTTCTCGATGACATGCCGTTCTCAAGGTGGCACATCACATAGTTAGCCTGCGACGGAAATACCCTGAGTGCGGGAATCTTAGAGAGCTTATTAAGATACCTTGTTCTCACGTCCATGAAGCGTCTCATGGCATCCTCGTAATCGTCCTTGTACTTCTCGATTATCTGCATATAGTATTCCGCAAAAGAGTTGATGTTCCAGATTGCAACGTCCTTCTTCATTGCGGCAATCATTTTGTCGTCCGCGGACGCGATTATTCCGAGACGAAGCCCCGGAACACCGAAGGACTTCGATATGCTCTTTAGCACGATGAGCTTCTTATGATTGTCTATAATCTCCTGTGTGAGAAGTGTCTGCTCCGGAATGTCCGCAAAGTCAACAAACGACTCATCGACTATTATGCTGACATCTCTCTCAGAAGCCCACTCCTCGAGCCTTAAAATGTCATCCCTCACGATGAAATGTCCCGAAGGATTGTCAGGATTTACAAGCACAATCGCCTGAATGTCCTTGCCCTCGTAAAAAGCCATTATATCGTCAACCGTATAGGTGAAATCCTCGTTGATAACCCAAAACGGAACAAGCTGCTCCTTCTTTTTTCTGTGAGGATACTCCTCAAAGGTCGGATAAATGAGCCCTATGTTTCCCGAAAAATTCTCCATGAGCGACTTGATAAGCTCCGCCGTTCCGTTGCCGACGCACACCTGCTCAGGTCTCAGCTCAAAATATTTTGCTGCGAGCAGGCTGTTGACAGCCATGCCCGACGGGTACTCTCTTATGAGTGTCTCAAAATTAGCCTTCATCTCGTCCATAAAACGCTGATTCGGGAAGAATGGATTCACAAGGTAGCAGAAATCATACATTCCCTCGTATCTCCAGTAACCGCCGAAGCGCTTCATGTACTTGGTCAGCTTCTCATCGCCCTCCGCAAATATGCTCTCGGCGATGTCAATATCCTGAATATCGTTAATCTCGTACCACTTCTCGTTCTCGAGCACGAGTGCCTTCAGCACCCTCTGCTCCTTAAATGCAACAACCTTGAGCGCAGACTCATAATGTGTCTTATTGCCCCATGCCTGCACATAGGCAGCAAGAAGCGGAAGGTATACCTTATTGAGATACTCTTTCGAGAGCTTGTACATGCTTACAGTCTTATAGTAGCTGCCCATGTCCTGAAAAGCAAAATTATCGGCACCTATGAAATCATTAATATAGCCGTCCTTATCGAGCGTCACAATCGAACCGTCCATCCACGGCTTAGGTCTTGACACGAATGTAAGGCATTCCTCATCCGACTTCAATATTCTGTCGACAACCGCGCTCTCATAGAGAATGTCGGATTCTATTATCAATGTATCGTCAGCTTTAAGGTACTCCCCTGCAAGGTTTAATGAATAGAGGTTACTCGTCGTCTCATACTCATCATTATTGATATACACTACCGGGGTCTTAAGTCCAAGCGAGTCCACATGTGCCGTGAGTCCGTCACCCTTATAACCTGTCACAATGACAATTCTTGAAAAATCTTTTTCGTCAAGAATCCTCAAACCTCTCTCAATTATGGTCTTTCCACCTATTTTAACCATACATTTTGTCTTGTCACTTGTATGTTCCTTAAGTCTTTTGCCCATTCCGGCAGCAAGTATAACAGCCTGCATTGCAAGTCCTCCATAAATTTATCGATTATCAGTCAGCATATCCGCTCTTAACCCAGGCAACTGCATGCTCATAATCGGACATAGTATCTATCTCTTTTGTTCTTATAAGCTCCATAGGCAGCGGAAGAAGCGGTACCATCATATCGCATACATGATGGTCTCCCGGTGTGAGTCTTGCCGTCTTGACCTGCGCAAGTCCCGTCCACTCATACTCTCCCTCTTCCCTCGAAAAGCCCACACCGTATATCTGCCCGTTCTGCGTGAGAGTCTTCATAAGCATAGGATCTTCCGTACAAGGTATCGCCCCACACACGCATTCCTTATCGGAATTAAGCACTCTCATAAGGTCATCCGGGTGAACCAAAAGATCTCCGTCAAGCGACACGACCATATCAGCCGCATGCTTTATGGCAAGTGAAAAACTTCCGCCCGTACCTGTATTCCTGTAGTTATGGTTAAACACAAATAAAATATCCTTGCGGTATGAATTAACCACCTCAATAACCTTCTCCATCTGGTATCCGACAACAATGCGGATATCATCAAAGTCCTTCAAAAGTTCAAGCTGTCTTATAATAAGCGGCTTGCCATCTATATCGATAAGTGCCTTGGTGGAACCTATTCCAAGTCTTGTCCCCATTCCTGCACAGCTTATAACAATTGTCTTAGAAACTGACATAACTTCTCCTCCGAATATGTTGCATGTGTCGCACACTTTAAAACAGCAGGTGCAATGTCCCTGACACCTCCGAAACCGATTCCGACCTCCGCGGCAGCAATCATTTGTGCATCATTGTTGCCATCACCTACAGCCACAAAAGGTCTGTCCTTAAACTCATTTACAACCTCGCCCTTGTCAACGACATAATCAACGCTGGCAATTCTATCATTTTCAACAGAAGCCTTTGAACAGAAATAGTGTCCGTCCATTCCGAGCTCTGTCATAAGCTCCTCAATCCATATATCGAGATTGCCTGTCACAACATAGCATCGTTCTTTATTCTCTCTTATGAACCGAACCAGCTTCTCATTCAGCGGAACTCCGGCTATAATGCTTCTTACGGTACTTACCGGTATCTCTGACAGAAGCTTTACCCTCTCGAGGAAACTGTGGTCAAACGGTATCTCCCCCGCCATAGTCTTCTCGGTAAGCTCCCGCATCTGCTTTTCCTTATTTATCTTCACCGCTATCTCAGGCAGTATCTCGGCTTTCGTTATTGTAGCATCAAGGTCGAACAAAAAAACATAGTCGCTCAAAATCAGCCCTCCTTACAATATTATACATCCGCCCAAATCATGGCAATATATTAAGATATTAACACGTTACGGACAAATGTGCAAGATAGCGGATTGCCTCAGAAAATAAATAACCCCGCAGACACTCGTTAACGCCTGCGGGGTATCGACCACCTTCATCAACGCAGGATATTTATTCCTGCTCATCATCCTCATCTACACACTCAATTTTGCTCACTGACACTTCGTAAGCCGTTCTCTTAATCTGGGTATCCTCATCAAGCTTCTTGGTATATTCCCTGCTCTGAACACGTCCCCATATACGGATATGTTCACCAATCTTGAAGCCCGCAGCATATCTTGCGTTACGTCCCCACGCTATGCAAGGTATGTAGTCCGACTTGCCGTATGGACGATTGACAGCAATAAGAATATCAGCTATCTCTCTTCCGAGAGGAGTCTTTCTGTAAACAGGCGGCTTGCAGATATATCCGTCAAGGAATATCTGATTGGTATTGGTTGCCTCCTCCGTCTCCTCAGCAACAGCAAATTCCCTCGCAAAAATGGAAAGCACAAGACGGTTGTGATTCTCTTCATGGCGATTGTACGAGCGGAACTGCCCTGTAGCCTCGATAATCATTCCACGATAATCCTCCGTCACATCGACGAGTCTCTCCGACACCATAAGCGGTATGATATCGACACTGTTGCTCAATCGATTCACTGCGATGTCAACCATGTAGAATCCCTCCCCAAAGACCTCATGGCTGTAGGTGAAATCCGAAACGACCTCACCAATGATTGTTACCCTGTTGTTTTCAATTACTTTGTCAAGCATTCTTCTGTTTCTCCCTTCATTTTTGGCGGCATCGTATTCCGTAAACAACGATACTGTACGCCTGATAATATCTTTATCCCTAAATATATATGCAAAATGTGTTCAAATATTCACGAAAACATAAAAAAAAAATAAAAAAATTTAAAAATCGCATAAAAATCCATTCCATGTTTGCATTTTCTTCCTATAAAATGTAAATCAGGACTTGTTTTTATCAAAATATGTGATAAACTAGTAAAGTTGAAAATTTAGGTTTACGTTTTTAGGAGCGCAAACATGCGCAGAAATGAGGAAATTTATGAAAACAACCCGTAATGATGTCAGAAATATTGCGATTATCGCCCATGTAGACCATGGTAAGACAACATTAGTAGACGTGCTGTTAAAGCAGAGCGGAACATTCCGTGAAAATCAGGAAGTTGCAGAACGAGTAATGGATTCCAACGATATTGAGCGTGAAAGAGGAATCACCATTCTCTCCAAGAACACTGCTGTATATTATAAGGACACTAAGATTAACATTATCGATACTCCGGGTCATGCCGATTTCGGTGGTGAAGTTGAGCGAGTTTTGAAGATGGTAAACGGTGTTGTCCTCGTAGTTGATGCTTACGAAGGTGCAATGCCACAGACAAAGTTCGTTCTCAGAAAAGCCCTTGAGCTTGATCTTGACGTAATTGTATGTGTCAACAAGATTGACCGTCCTGAGGCAAGACCTAATGAGGTCGTTGACGAAGTATTGGAGCTTTTAATGGATTTAAATGCCAGCGACAAGCAGCTTGACTGTCCGTTCATCTTTGCATCCGCAAAGGCAGGCTTTGCAAAGTACAGCCTTGATGACGATTCAACCGATATGACTCCTCTCTTCGAGACAATATTAAAGCATATTCCTGCACCTGAAGGTGATCCTGATGCAGATCCACAGATTCTCATCAGCACCATCGACTACAACGAGTATGTGGGAAGAATCGGTGTCGGCAAGGTTGACAACGGTACAATCAAGGTTAACCAGGATCTTATGCTTGTCAACCACCACAATCCCGACAAGAAGATGAAGGTTAAGATTGGTAAGCTCTATGAATTTGAAGGTCTTAACAAGAAGGAAGTCAACGAAGCTACCATCGGTTCCATTGTAGCTATATCAGGTATTGCGGAACTCCACATCGGTGATACGCTTACATCAATTAACAACCCTGTTGCTATTCCTTTCCAGAAAATTTCAGAGCCTACAATCGCCATGAACTTCATAGTTAACGACAGCCCGCTTGCAGGCAAGGAAGGAAAGTATATTACCTCACGCCACCTTCGCGACAGACTCTTCAGAGAGCTCAACACCGATGTCAGCTTAAGAGTTGAAGAGACAGACACAACAGAGGCATTCAAGGTATCCGGACGTGGTGAGCTTCACCTCTCCGTCCTTATTGAGAATATGCGCCGTGAGGGTTATGAGTTCGCAGTAAGTAAGGCAGAGGTTCTCTACCACTACGACGAGCGTGGTCAGAAGCTTGAGCCTATGGAGATTGCTTATGTGGATGTTCCTGATGAATTTTCAGGTACCGTTATTCAGAAGTTAAGCAACCGTAAGGGTGAATTGAACGGTATGTCACCTGCCAACGGTGGCTATACAAGACTTGAGTTCTCAATTCCATCCCGCGGACTTATCGGATACAGAGGCGAGTTCATGACGGATACCAAGGGTAACGGTATCCTCAATACAACATTTGACGGCTACGGTCCATACAAGGGAGATATCCAGTACCGCAAGCAGGGTTCTCTTATCGCCAGCGAAGCCGGCGAGACTGTAACTTACGGTCTTTACAATGCACAGGAGAGAGGACTTCTCTTCGTAGGTCCGGGCGAGCAGGTATACGGCGGTATGATCGTAGGTCAGAACGGCAAGGCAGAGGACATCGAAGTCAATGTATGTAAGAAGAAGCAGCTCACCAACACACGTTCCTCAAGCGCAGACGAGGCACTTCGTCTCACACCTCCTAAGATATTAAGCCTTGAGCAGGCACTTGAGTTCATCGACACGGATGAGCTTCTTGAGATTACTCCGAAGAACCTTCGTATCCGTAAGAAGATTCTCGACGGAACGGCAAGATACCGTGCTAAGAGAAACGCTTCCAACAATTAAACAGGACAAAATAAATGGCGGGATTCGTTCCCGCCGTTTTTTATCTCTCAAATATTCCATTGAGGCAGAGTGCACCCCACCCCGTTCTCTTTGACGGTATCGTCTCACCCGGCATTGGTCTTGCGCTTCTTATCAGATATGCTTTTATTTTTTCTCCATACAGATATGCGTCATTTCCTTCAACAATTCCCCACTGCATCATGAGTGCCGCACTTCCCGTCACGAACGGCACCGCCATTGATGTGCCGCTTCTCATGGTATATCCCCCGCCCACCGCCGTTGACACAATGTCCACTCCCGGTGCGACAATATCGGGCTTCACATTGTCGCCAAGCCTTGTGTATCCTCTCCCCGAAAAATCGGCATAGGCATCCGTTCTCGAATTGTACGCCCCGACCGTAATCACCTTATCCGCCGCAGACGGCACTGTGAGCGTCGTCTCTTCCGTCGGAAAGAAAAACCGCGTATCTTCATTCAATGTACTGCTGTCCGGAAGCCATAAATCATACTGTCCATCCACAATTCTGATCGGTGTCAGTATTATTTTCCACACGCCCAATGCTATATATCCACTCTCCGGCACAAACTCGAAGTATATCTGCTGATACCTGCTGTAAGGTGTCGGCTCACCGTAATACACATAGACTCTCGTCCCATCAAGCACATAACTGCCCGCTCCGTACTCTCTGAGCTGCCCGCTTCCCTCGCCCGACGGCGCAGCCAGCTCAATTCCGAACTCATCCGCATAGTTCTTCCACAACTGAATGTTCAAATCCGTCTCATAATCACCGATGGCAAGTTCCACCGTGTCAGCTCTCGTCCTTTCAAGCACTCCACCCGTGTGGATTCCCTTTCCCGCCTCATTTCCGCTCCCGCATACAATGACATTCTTCCAGACACCAGACGCCGCATTGAGGTAGGTCGACAGAAGGTCTGTTCCGTCGTGTGAGCCCTGATTGGTGCCAAAACTGAGATTGATTGCAACAGGCTTTTTAAATCTCTGAGCCTGCGTTATACAGTAGTTGACCGCCTCCATAAGTCTTGTCGTTCTCGGAAACTGATTCTGCTGTAAATCTCCCAGCTTGACAATCAAAAGCCCGCTCTCGTATGCCACGCCGCGGTAAACCGGTGATAAGCCGCCGCTACCGTTTCCGGCCGCAATACCTGTCACAAAGGTTCCGTGTCCCGAATAATCTCCGGACATTCCAAGCGCTCTCATTGCATTTTCATCGCCCCAAAGTGCGCTGTCTATAATTTCCTTTGTGTATTCGGTTCCGACATTATATCCTGCGGGCGGCTTATATCCTGAGCGTTCGGATGTTACAGTCTGGTCCCACAAGCTCAATATTCTCGTGCTGCCATCTGCGTTTTTGAAATCTGCGTTGTTCCAGTCTATTCCGCTGTCGATTACCGCTACAAGCGTATCCGCACCGTTCAGACTGTACGGCTTATTCCATGCATAATAAATGCAGGAGCGTGCAGCCGCCTGGCTCACCGAATAGAATAATCTTCGTGGTTTCTCGATGTATTCCACCTCCGGAAACCCTGCAAAATTATCTATCATGTTCTGCGGCATCGTGACAATTGCATATCCGCCCAACAGTAACACCGCACTCCCGCCAAGCTCCTCCGCACGCGCCCTCACATCCCCGTTGTACTTTACAATAAGCTCCCATGTATCATTCAGAGCGTCATATCCCACATTTAGCTCCGATGACTCCGCCCGTGCAGCATTGCCAAGCTCAAGAGCAAGGTTCAAGTCGTTCGACAGCTTCTGACTTTCCTCATTTGCGAATTCACGTCTTCCCGAATCATTGATATTGTCCATAAAAAATTATACTACCATTTTTCTGCTCCCTATAACATAGCATAATACGAAAAAAAAAATTACCGCAATATGCTATGTTTATATGAATAGTTATGGTTTATTATCATAACCGAAAGCGTATTACAACACTTTCGATTATCTGAACGGTATTTCATAATGTCGTCTGCCGCGATATTATGGGGCTTATTCTTGTACAAAGGAGGTTAAATGTTTTTTTATTCTATCATCTTTTTTGATTTTCTTGAAATCATGTGGGACTGTTAAATTCAGGCATTCCTATACATTCAAGATCCCTGTTATAAAATTCCAACAGATACGAACGAAGCTTTACGGCATCCTCACTAATTCCCATATTTAAGAACATAATATAGGCACTTATGTATTCTTTTAAGACCTCTTCTTCATCATGCTTCAACCCTTGAAGAGCCGTCGCCCTGCAGCAGCACAGATAAGGAAGCATTCGGAATTTTCCGCTCTTTACGCATACATCACGCCCCAGCTCTATATACTCCTTCGCCTCCTCGAAGCGAAACAGCTCATTAAGCCATTTGGCGAGATTGCACAGAATCATCGGATATCTGATATTGCTTACTCCAACCATCGAATACTGCTCGCGCAGGGCATCCGTGAGACTAATCATAAGATTGAGTGCCGTAATACGCTCTCCGTTCCACCAATATGACACAGCCATCACGTTAATGACATTCACTTCCATATCAGTCATAAAAAATCTTATTTTCTTTGATTTATCAAACTGCGGGCAGGTATACCTGATTGCTTCCTCTGTCATGCTGATAGCTGTCTCATATTGTCTGTCTACAAAGCATGTTTTTACCGCAGTTACAACATCCGACAACTGTCTTCTGAATTTATTTTTTTCCATCAGTTTCTTATTTTTATTGATGTACTCGTATGCTTTAAGATACTGTCTTTGTGACAGCATTTCCGACGCATTGCGGCTTATCTTATAAAACTCATACTCCTCATTGGAAACAAACGAAAGATAAGCACTGCCCTCAAGCCCAAGCCTGTCAAGCAGTGCCATTGCCTTTTCCATAGAAGGTGTCTGTTCGTTATGTTCAATTCTTGAAAGTGTGCTCACGGCACATATCCCAAAACACAGCTCCTCCTGCGATATTTTGCGCTTTTCACGTTCGTGCTTTATAACCGAACCTATCGTGTACATGATACTTTTCTCCTTTGCCTAATCGTAATGTCTGTCACACCTGTCAGGCGGAAAAAAGATAATATCAGAAATGTTTATAAAACACAATACATGTTCGTTACAGTTTTATTTCACGGTTAACTGATACTGAATAAATTATACATTCTTTTACTTTTATCCTGCTAACCTGCTCAACTGCCCGCGCATATAATTTAAGCTGTTCATCATAACGTGATTTAAGTATATCCTCAGCATTTTCCTCATCAACTCTGTCTGTCTTATAATCGACGATAACCATCTCTCCATCTTCCTCAAAACAGCAGTCAATAATACCTTGCACAAGAATTATGTCGCTGCATCCGGAATACTCGCTCTTTAATGTCCCGGCAGGAAATCCCGTTATGAACTGTCTCTCCCTGTACATTCTTCCCGACAGTGCAGCTTTTTTCATTCTCTGACCAAGCTCAGTCCTTAAAAACGCCGCAAACTTATTCGGATTTACAAGATTCTCATACTCCTCATCCATCCTTCTGTTTACGACAAGACTGTGGATGAACGCTTTTATCGAGGCATAGTCAGGCGAAACCTCATAGTCGAAAAGCTCAAATACCTTGTGGTAGGCATTTCCTCTCTCGGCACCGGGATTACGTTCCACCTCACCCTCCTCAAGCTTCATTACGGGCTTGTCAGCCTTGACCTTCACAAGCTGCACAGCCTCTTCATCCGACTCATCGATAGCCTGATGCTTCAACTCCGATACGGAGAACTTGCCCGGCAGATGTACTGCCGCCTCGTCCGCGTACTTAAAATTGAAGCGTTCCCTGAACTCATTCTCAAGCTTCTCATCGCTCTCTCCCGCCGTCGGTTCACCGCTCTCTGAAAGCTTGGCATCTGGAGTGCCCGAATCGTAAAGCTTATCTAAGTTCTCCACAATCTTGCAGACCGTCTTGGCTGTCCCGCTTCCGAAGAATGCAGGCGCAGCAAGGTCAAGATAGTTGGTCGAATCGTACACATACCCATAGTCCCCGCCGTGAGACTGCGCCCTCGCTCTCCATCCGGCAGATGCGCTCTCGGCATCCCTGACCGCGCCGACAAGAATAAGCTTCTCGACCGCTCTTGTGAGTGCCACATAGAGCACTCTCAGCTCCTCGCCTATCGAGTTGACTCTCATGCTCTCGGCTATCGCCCTCTTGTGAAAGGTCTTTTTTCTCACCCTCGAGGCGACATCGACCATATCCGTTCCGACGCCGTAGTCGACGTGGAAGCTCACCCTCTCGCTTAGGTCCCGGAGGTTATATTTTTTCTCCATATCAGCCACAAAGACGATAGGAAACTCCAAGCCCTTGCTCTTGTGGATGCTCATGATTCTCACGACATCGTCGTTCTCCGAGAGCGTGTCCGCCTCGCCCGTGTCTATCTCGTACTTCTGAATCTTGTCGATGTATCTCAAAAAATTAAAAAGTCCGTGAAAGCTCGTGCGTTCGAACTCCGCCGCCTTGTCGACAAGTATGTCTAAGTTCGCCATCCTGCGCTTTCCGTTCTCCTTAGATGCCGCATACACTATATATCCCGTATTGTAAATGATACTCTTTATAAGCTCATGTATCGGTGTGTATGCCGACTTTTTTCTGTACTCTCCTATGAAATCAAGGAATTTTGAGAGCTTCTCTGCAAGCGCCGCATCGTAGTTCTCACTCTCCGTATTGTCGATGTATGAAAGCACAGCCGTGTAGAGGTCACTCTTAGGCTCGCCCGCCTTCACATAGGCAAGCTCCTGTGCCGTGAGGTAGCAGAAGTATGAGCGCAGCGCTCCCGCAAGCGCAATGTCCTGACGCGGATTGTCTATTACCTTTAAAATGTTTAACACCTGCGCAATCTCGTAGGCGCTGAAATATCCGTAAGCCGTGCTGCACACAGCCGGTATTCCCGCGTCATTTAATGCCTTGGCATACTCAGGTCCAGCCACATTTGCACTTCTCAGAAGAATCACCATGTCGCGGTATTGCGCCCTTCTGTAGCCGCCCGCACCGCCGTTTAACGTCTCGTCAAAAAGCATCTGCGGTTCATCGCCCGTGAGCTCCTTTATCCTGCTCACGATGACCTTCGCCTCTATGCTCCTCTTTCCGAGCTCCTCACTTTCAGCCACATCCGCCGCAGGATTTCCCTGCTCTTTAGTGTCACGCGATAAATCCCCGTCCGTCTGAGGATTGTTCTCCGTCACCGCCGTTGTATCGCACACGATAAGTTCAACCGCAT
>UQZF01000071.1 GCA_900545455.1 uncultured Eubacteriales bacterium | reverse complement strand
GTGAGATGCTTCCAGCCAACTCATATCCAGGACTTAAAAAGTACCCTCACCTTGTCGGAAATTACGGAAATGCGTGGTGGGAGCAGAAGAAGGAGTTCGAGCACTTCAACGGGCCTATTCTTATGACGACCAACTGTGTCGTGCCACCGTCGGCGTCATATAAAGACAGATTGTACACAACGGGAGCGACGGCATATCCGGGCTGTAAGCATATATCAGGAGCCTACGGCGAGAAAAAGGATTTCTCGGAGATTATAGAGCATGCCAAGAAGTGTCCTCCGCCTGAGGAGCTTGAGAGCGGTGAAATCTGGGGAGGCTTTGCGCACGCACAGGTTGAGGCACTTGCCGACAAGATTGTGGAAGCCGTTAAGTCGGGAGCGGTTAAGAAGTTCGTTGTTATGGCAGGCTGTGACGGCAGGCACAGAAGCCGCGAGTACTATACGGAGTTTGCCAAGGCACTTCCTGAGGATACGGTAATTCTTACCGCAGGCTGTGCAAAGTACAGATACAACAAGCTCGACCTCGGGGACATCGGCGGCATTCCGCGCGTTCTCGACGCGGGACAGTGCAATGACTCATTTTCGATAGTCGTGACAGCACTTAAGCTCAAGGAACTCTTCGGCGTTGACGACATCAACGACCTTCCGGTTATCTATAATATTGCATGGTATGAGCAGAAGGCGGTGCTTGTCCTGCTCTCGCTTCTTGCGATCGGGATACAGAATATTCATCTTGGACCTACACTTCCGGCATTTTTAAGTCCGAATGTCACCAAGGTGCTTGCGGAAAAGTTTCATATTGCGGGAATTGACAGCGTTGATGCCGATATGAAGCTGTTTTTCGGATAGATTGATTTTACGCGTGCTAAGGTATATAATTCACACATAAAAGACATACAGTTTGTTTGAGCTTAGAGGTGAGGATTGATATGAGAACACGAGAGGAAGTATTAAGCTATGGACTTTCTTTTCCCAACACATATAAGGAAGCACCTTTTCATGACCCGAATTGGGAGCTTGTGAGAGTGAGGGAAAATAAGAAAGCTTTTCTGTGGGTGTATGAGCGAAACGGATATATTAACATGAATCTGAAGGCTGACGCGGGCTGGCGCGACTTATGGAGAGGAACGTATACGGCTGTGCAGCCTGCATATCATCAGAATAAGGAGCATTGGAACACGGTTGTGCTTGACGGCTCGGTACCCGATGAGGTTTTGGAGGATATGATAGCCGAGAGTTACCGGCTTGTGAGCTACAGCCCGACCAGGAGAATTTATGATGCCGTGAAACGCATACCGAAAGGCATGGTAGCAACATACGGACAGGTTGCGTATATGGCGGGTGACAGGAAGATGGCGCGGGCTGTCGGAAATGCTCTTCATAAGAACCCGAGTCCTGATGAGATACCATGCTTTAGGGTTGTCAATTCCAAGGGGGAGCTCTCGGGAGAGTTTGCGTTCGGCGGAGCCGGAGAGCAGGCAAAAAGATTGCGCGCCGACGGCATAGAGGTGGTTGACGGGAGAGTAGACTTAAGAAAATATGGTTACACCGGAGAATAATTGATAATAAAAACCAGAAACGAATATTGACATTCAAATTACTTGGTCATACAATAGTTGCAAATGCAACTGTTGGAGGTACAAGTAATGTTAAAAAGAATATTTTCTTATATGAAACAATATAAGAAATACGCATATCTTGCATTGGTATGTATAGGTATCGAGGTAGTACTTGAGCTTATGGTGCCTATGCTTATGGCAGACCTTATCGACAATGGCGTAGCCAACTCTGATATTCCCTACATTTATACCAAGGGATTACAGATGGGAGGCTGCGCCATTCTTGCGCTTATTTTGGGAATAGGCAGCTCTAAATTCTCGGCTCTTGCGGGGCAGGGACTCGGGGCAAATATAAGGATAGCGGAATATGAGAAGCTTCAGTCGTACTCATTTTCCAACATCGACCATTTCAGGGTGTCATCGCTTGTAACGAGGCTCACAAGTGATGTGACCAACATTCAGAATTCAGTTTCAACGGGAATGCGTCCGTTTGGACGAAGTCCGGTCATGCTTATTGTTGCGACGTCAGTGGCTTTTTCCATCAACTCGACGCTCGCACTTGTCTTTCTTGTGGCTCTGCCGATACTTGCGGCGATGCTCATTGCGATTATCGTCCACATTAGACCGCTGTACTCAAAGATGCAGAATGCCATCGACCTTGTAAACCGCACTGTCGGGGAGAATCTCACGGCAATGCGCGTGGTCAAGGCGTATGTGCGCGGTGACTACGAGATTGAGAAGTTCGAGGAGGTCAATGAGAACCTCAAGAGCCAGTCGGAGAGTGCCTTTAAGAGCTCGGTGCTCAACATGCCTGCGATGCAGCTTGTAATGTACTCGACGATTCTCGGAATACTTCTGCTCGGCGGACATCTCGTGAAGGCGGGTGAGCTCGGAATAGGACAGTTAACGAGCTTTTTGAGCTACGTTCTTCTCATTCTCAACTCGCTCATGATGATGTCGAATGTCTTTATGATGATGACGCGCTCGCTTGTGTCGGGAGCGCGAATCATGGAGGTGCTCGATGAGAAGATTGACATAACCGACGAGCTTGCGAGGGACATAAGCGTGGAGCGCGGGGAAATCGAGTTCGACCATGTCTGGTTTAAATACAGGGAGGAGGCATCAGAGTACGTTCTCTCTGACATATCCTTTCACATAAAGCCGGGACAGACGGTCGGAATCATCGGGCAGACGGGCTCTGCAAAGACCACGCTCGTTCAGCTCATCCCGAGACTCTACGATGTGAGCAAGGGTGTCGTCAAGGTCGATGGCGTGGATGTGAAGGAGTACCCGATGAGGCATCTGCGCGATGCGATTGCGATGGTGCTCCAGAAGAACACGCTCTTTTCGGGCTCGCTTTTGTCAAACTTAAAGTGGGGCAACGAGGATGCCACGATGGAGGAGATTGAGGAGGCGTGTCACATCGCCTGTGTCGACGAGTTCATCGACAGACTGTCCGACGGTTACGATACCGAGATGGGACAGGGCGGTGTCAATGTCTCGGGCGGACAGAAGCAGAGAATATGTATAGCGCGCGCAATCCTAAAAAAGCCTAAGGTTCTCATACTCGACGACTCGACAAGCGCGGTCGACACGGCGACGGAGGCAAAAATCCGTGAGGGGCTCGCAAGAAAGCTTCCCGATATGACAAAAATTGTGATTGCGCAGAGAATTTCCTCCGTGCGCCACGCCGACCAGATTATCATTCTCGATAAGGGAAAGGTAAATGGTATCGGAACGCACGAGAGCCTGCTTGCATCAAATAAGATATATCAGGAAATATATGAATCACAGAAGGAAGGAGCGGATCTGTAATGGCTAGATATGTGGGATATAAAAGACCTAAGGACACGAAAAAGACCATAAAGCATCTGCTCGTGTACCTTGGATTTCACAAATGGTCGTTTGTGCTTGTGGCACTTCTCGTTTTCATAAGTGCGGGTGCAAACATAATTGGAACCTACCTTTTAAAGCCCGTAATCAATGGATTCATAATGCCGGGAGACACGGCGGGGCTTATAAGGGCAGTCATCGGAATGGGGGCGATGTACCTCTGTGGTGTGCTCGCAACCTTTGGCTACAACAGACTCATGGTGATAACCTCGCAGAAGGTTATAAAGGAGATAAGGAGCGACCTTTTTGCACACACGCAGAAGCTTCCGCTCAGTTATTTTGACGCACACACGCACGGCGAGCTCATGAGCCGCTTCACGAACGACGTCGACACCGTGCAGGAGGCGATGAACAGCAGCTTTGCGATGATAATTCAGAGCTTCATGCAGCTTTTCGGAACCATCGTCATGATGATGGTTTTGAGCATCAGGCTCTCACTCATCGTAATCGTGTTTTTGTCGCTCATGTTCGTATTTATAAAGATTAACGGAAAGCAGAGCAAGAAATATTTTAACAGGCAGCAGGCGGAGCTTGGAAAAATCAACGGCTTCGTTCAGGAAATGATGGCTGGACAGAAGGTTGAGAAGGTGTTCAACCATGAGGCGAAGGATTTCGAGCGCTTCTGCGAAATGAACGAGAACCTCAGAAAAGAGTCAACCCACGCGCTCACCTTTGCGGGGCGTATGGTTCCGACGATAGTTACGCTTTCATATTTTAACTATGCCGTATCGGCGTGCGTCGGCGGACTTATGACGATAAAGGGGCTGCTTGACCTCGGAAGTCTCTCAGCTTACCTCGTGTATGTGCGCCAGAGCGCGATGCCGTTAAATCAGTTCACGCAGCAGGTCAATTTCCTCCTCTCAGCTCTCTCGGGTGCGGAGCGTATCTTTGAGATGATGGATGAGGAGCCTGAGATTGACGAGGGAAATGTCACTCTCTGCAATGCCGTGAGAACTCCTGAGGGTGAGCTGAAGGAGTGCGAGGAGAGAACGGGGCTGTTTGCATGGAAGGTTCCTGAGAGCAAGGAAGCGCAGGACGGAAATGCCGCGCAGCTTATCGAGCTTAAAGGTGACGTGAGATTTAAGGATGTCGTGTTCGGCTATGTGCCTGAAAAGACGGTTCTAAACGGAATATCACTCTTTGCAAAGCCGGGACAGAAGATTGCGTTCGTGGGCTCTACGGGTGCGGGAAAGACCACGATAGTCAACCTTGTTAACAGATTCTATGAGATACAGTCGGGCGCAATCACCTACGACGGCATAGACATCAAGAACATCAAGAAGGATGATCTTCGCCGTTCGCTCGCGATGGTCATTCAGGAGACACATCTCTTCACGGGAACGATAGCGGATAATATAAGATATGGAAATCCTCATGCGACCGATGAGGAGGTAATCGAGGCGGCAAAGATAGCAAACGCTGACACCTTTATAAGGTGGCTGCCTGACGGCTACAACACGATGCTTTACTCAGACGGCGGAAATCTCTCGCAGGGACAGAGACAGCTTCTCGCTATCGCAAGAGCCGCGGTTGCCAAGCCGCCCGTGCTCATTCTCGACGAGGCGACAAGCTCGGTCGACACGAGAACGGAACGCCTCATCGAGAGGGGAATGGACGCAATCATGGAGGACAGAACCGTGTTCGTCATAGCGCACCGCCTGTCGACCGTCAGAAATTCCGAGGCGATCATGGTGCTCGAGAAGGGCGAGATTATAGAGAGAGGAAGCCACGAGGAGCTGCTTTCGCAGGAGGGAAGATATTACCGACTGTACATGGGACAGTTCGAGCTGGAATAGGAGGAAAGCATGGAAAGAGACGGATTGGGAAGCGCATTTCTGCGCGTGGAGCTGCTTAGAAGGCAGTTACTCAGACCGCACTTTATTGAGCTTGGGCTCACGGTCGGTCAGGGACAGCCGCGAATATTAAAGACGTTGAGGCTTAAAGGAGCCATGAGCCAGAGGGAGCTTTCAGACCTCTGCGTGCTCGACGTGACCACGATGTCGAGGACGCTTGACAAGCTCGAGAACATGGGGCTTATAAAGAGGACGAACAATCCCGAGTGCAGGCGCTCATGGGTTATTTCGCTCACGCCTGCGGGTGAGGAGAAAGCTGACAAGGTGGTTGAGCTTTTTAAGATGGCGGACGAGATATTCTCCGAGGGCATGACGGATGAGGATATAAAAAAGCTGTATGATATGCTGGATGTAATCGAAAGAAATATAGAGAAGCACAGCGGGAAAAGCTAGATTTACCGCTATTAAAACGTCGGTTTTAAAAGTATGCAGAATAAATTTGTTAGTGTGAAGAATGGGCTGTCTTACTTGGCAGCCCACTCTTTTTTCCATATTATGTTCGCATTTGAAGCCTCCACAGTTCCCATCCGGGTTGTGTAATCTACAGCCTTTAGAAAATGAAAACCGCATTTTTCCTGAACACGTGCGGATTGTCTGTTGTACAGGAAGTATTCGTAGGTGATAAAATCAAGTCCGCAGTCCTCAAAGAGATAGCGTATCACCTCACGCACAGCCTCAGGCATTAAGCCATGTCCCCAGTAAGCCTTTGAGAGGACACAGCCTATCTCACGTCCTTTGTATGCATCAAGTTCAGGGAACTGATTTTCACGGTATTCTTCAATTCCGAGAGAGCCGATAACCTTTCCTTTGTATTCGAGAGCAAGAGTTTTCTTTTCTTTGATAAACATATCAAGTATGGATTGCGACTCAGTCTTGTCCTTGTGAGGAAACCAGCCAGCCATCTGTCCGACACCATCAACTGATGCATATTCAAAAAAATCGTCAAGGTCGGAAGGTCTCCACGGACGAAGCAGAAGCCGACCGGTTCTGAGGGTTACATTTGAAATATCAATAGGGGTATTCATGGCTGTGTCCTCGCTTTCTTTTGGAATGAATAGATATTGTAAAAACTGAGTTTTAGTGTAAATTGTAAAATAACTTAACACTCACATGAAGAAATGTCAAGAAAATTTGCATTTAAATTTTCACCCTCAAGTGGTATATTTATATCAGCCATTGCGCTCATGAATACAAAACATGCATATTCAGGAGGTACAATATATATGAACAATTTTATCTACGAGACACCCACGAAGGTGTATTTCGGAAAGGACGAGGAGTTAAAGGTCGGAAAGCTGATAGCGGAGTACGGTGTAAAGAAGGTTCTGATTCATTACGGCGGTAAGTCGGCGAAGGAGAGCGGACTTTTAGACAGAGTTAAGAAGTGCCTTGAGGATGAGAACATCGCTTTCGTGGAGCTCGGCGGTGTTGTGGCAAACCCACAGCTCGGGCTCGTGAGAAAGGGAATAAAGCTGTGTCTTGACGAGGGCGTTGATTTCGTACTCGCGGTCGGAGGCGGCTCCGTCATGGACTCGGCAAAGGATATAGCCAACGGTGCGGCTAACCCTGACGTTGACGTGTGGGATTTCTCGCTCGGAAAGAGCGCACCTGCAAGGACACTTAAAAAGGGCGCAATCCTCACTCTTGCGGCGGCAGGCTCGGAGATGTCGAGCTCATGCGTTATAACCAACGCTGACACGGGGGAGAAGAGGGGCTATAATTGCAGCTTCAACAGAATGAATTTTGCGATTGAGAACCCGGAGCTCACATACACGGTGAGTCCGTATCAGACGGCGTGCGGCGCGGTGGATATAGCGATGCACACGATTGAGAGATATTTCTGTCCGGGAGAGGATACATACCTCACCGATGCGATAGCGGAGGCGGTAATAAAGAGCACGATGAAGGCTGCTGCGGATTGTCTTGAAAATCCGAGAAATTACGAGGCGAGAGCCAACATGATGTGGGCTTCGTCGCTCGCGCACAACGGTCTTACACAGTGCGGAAGGGAGTTCCAGCTTGTCGTGCACCAGCTCGAGCATGAAGTTTCGGGAATGTACCCGCAGGTAGCGCACGGCGCGGGGCTTGCGGCTCTGTGGTGCAGTTGGGCGAGATATGTGTACAAGGCAAATATAAGCAGATGGCTTCAGTTTGCACAAAATGTCTGGAATCTTGACATAGATTTCGAGCACCCTGAAAGGACGATAGAGCAGGCGATAGATAAGCAGGAGCAGTACTACGCGTCAATCGGAATGCCGACGAATCTCAAGGCTTTCGGAATAAAGAGGGAGTCGCTTGAGAAGCTTGCACTCGACTGTTCGAGAAACAAGACGAGGGTGCTCATGGGCTATAAGCCTCTTGCCTATGAGGACATGTTGGCGATTTACGAGAAAGCATACGAATAAAACGAGAAGTAGTATGGGAGGGAGTGAAAATAATACCTATGGATATAAAAGACGAGGATTTGAAGATTATTCTTGATAAAATTACGGCTTTAAGGCATGAGCTTCATGGGATTCCCGAGGCATCGATGAAGGAATATCGGACGAAACGGACAATTATGGATTTCATATCTGATAACACGACACTCGAGGTTAACGACTGCGGCTCATGGTTTTATGCGGTAAAAAAAGCGGATGAACCAACCGAAAGGGGAGCAGTCGCTTTCCGCGCGGACATGGACGCGGTGTGCGGAAAGGACGGCGTGCCCGGACACTACTGCGGACATGATGGGCACAGCAGCATTCTCTCGGGACTTGCATTGGCACTCGACAAAGCAAGCACGGACAGGGATGTGTACCTTATCTTCCAGCCGGGCGAGGAGACGGGAGAGGGCGCAAAAATCTGCTCAGAGCTCATCGATGAGAAGCACATTGGGGAGATTTACGGGCTTCACAACATTCCCGGTCATCCGCTAAAGAGCATTTTAGTCAGCAGCGGAACATTCGCCTGTGCCTCGACGGGGCTTGAGATTTCGATGCACGGAACTCCGAGCCACGCGGCATATCCCGAGGCTGGAAAGAACCCGGGACCTGTGCTTGCAAGGCTCTTGCTCGACATTCAGGCACTCACACAGGAGGTCAATGAGAGGGAGGGCTTCGTGCTCATGACGCTCATCGGCATGGAGGTCGGGAGTGCAAGCTACGGGGTTGCAGCCTCCGAGGGCGTGATGCGGCTCACTGTAAGAGGTGAGAGGGAGTCCGTCTTTGACGGTTATTTAAGAAGGATAAACGAGCTCGCGGTGAGTGCGGCATCGGAAGCCGGAATGACTGTCGACATAGAGGAGATAGAGCGTTTCCCTGCGACGGAGAACCATCCTGAGAATGCAGATAAGGTAAGGGAGTGTGCGTGCAGGCTCGGCATGGAGGTCGAGGAGCTTAGCGAGCCTATGAGATGGTCGGAGGACTTCGGCTGGTATCTCATGAAAACCAACGGCTCGTTTTTCGGAATAGGAGACGGTGAGGGGTATGCACAGCTTCACACGAAGGACTACGAGTTTCCTGACGTGATAATGGAAAATGCGGTCAGGGTGTTTGCACAACTGATATAGAAAACGGAGAAGAGTGATGAATAAAAGGATTGATTTTAACGCGGTGAGGGACTTTATGCGCACGCACCGATACATGGCTTTCTTTATGGCGGTGGAGCTTGTTATTTTGCTGTGGGCTTTCGGCTCGCTGTTTGGAAAGCGTACGGTGCTCGAAATGAAGCTTGACGGCGCGGACTACTACAACGGCTGTGCGTTTGAGGACGGAAGTCTCGTGATAAGGCAGTCGGACAACGAGGCGGGAGTGAGCACGGCTTCGGCAGGCTACGGTGGAATTAAGCTGAGACCGGGACGCTATGAGATAAAGGCGGTGTACTCCGCCGATATGCCGGGCTATGATGCCTCTAAGTGGAGCGGCGCGAGCGACCTCTCGCTGTGCGATATAAGCGTGTCGTCGTCGACCTTCATCGAACAGCTCATGGGAAACGGACTGAGCATATATATGAACACGGAAAAGCGCGTGGAGCCGTTCTGGATCAACTCGTTTACAAGCTGTAAGGATATTGCGCTCAGCATAAGCTATCAGGGCTACGGCGATGTGGCGCTAAGCAGCCTTGTGATAGAGGAGTCGGTATATTTCAGGTTTGTGAGATTTATAGTGGTGGCGCTCATCATAACAGGCATAAATCTGCTGTGCGCTATGTGTTTTAAAGCAAAGGATTCCGCAAGATATGTGGTTCTCGCAATCGTGGCGGTGACATTATTTTCGAGCATCCCGATGTTCTACAGATACATCTATGTGGGACATGATTTTACATTCCATATCGCGAGAATTTCCCAGATAGCGGAGGGTATCAAATCGGGTAACTGGCTCGTAAAAATAGAGCCCGACATGATTAACGGCTACGGCTATGCGACACCGCTTTTCTATCCGCAGTTGTTTTTGTATATTCCTGCGCTCCTCTGCGTGGCGGGCTTTCCGTTACAGACGAGCTATCAGATATTCATAGTGCTTATCAACCTTGCAACAACCCTGATTGCCTACTACAGTCTCGTCAAGGTGTCGGATAACAGAAAAATGTCGGTGCTCGGAGCATTTTTGTACACGTTTGCGCCGTACAGAATGAGCGAGCTCTATGTGGCAGGGAGACTCGGGGAGATACTCTCGATGGTATTTTTCCCGCTCATAATATACTGCGTTTACAGCATTTACCGCGATGACGAGCCTGTGACCGTAAAGAAATGTATTCCGCTTGTGCTTGGTGTGAGCGGCGTGTTGCAGAGCCATCTCGTGTCGATTCTCTTTGTCGGGATATTCCTTGCGGTCTTTGTGCTCATGAACCTTAAAAAGACGTTTAAGATAAGAAGATTGTGTTATCTTGCGGGCTCGGTTGCGGTGGTACTCATGCTCAATGCGTGGTTTATCGTGCCGTTCATCGACTCGATGGACATGGATATACTCGTAAACAACAGCGGTATGCTGAGATTTCAGGGCTCGGGCGTGTACCCGATTCAGGTCTTTGCGCTGTTCTACTATGGCGGCGGAATGAATGTACCGATGTTTGCGAGCGGAGAGTTCTGCCTCACAATGGGAGTGCCGCTCATAATCGGAATCTGCGTCTTTATCTGGTTGGCTGTGAGAGCAGGAAAGACCGAGTTAAAAAAAGACCGCTTATACAGAACGGGAAAGATAAATGCGCTCTTTGCCGTGCTCACCATCCTGTTCTCGCTGTGGATTTTTCCATGGGACGAGATTAACAACATAAGCGGCGTGATAGCTGAGTGGCTTGCAAAGGTTGAATTTTCGTGGAGATTTTTGAGTATCGGTGCAGCATTTGCGGCGTTTGCGACAGTGGCGGGGCTGTGTTATGTAAAGAGGATTAACGAAAAGCTCTGCAAGGGTGCCATTATCGTGATGACAGCGCTCACACTTTTGTCGGCAGGATTTTTCTATGCTGATTTATCCTACACCACGACCGGTGCGCTGATATGCTCGAACAATGAGATAGACGACTTTGCGCTCGGAGTTACGAACGATTACCAGTTGTCTGGAACCGACATCGACATGTGCAGAAGCAGGTCGGTGGACGTAAGCTCTGATAACCTCATTGTGAGTGACTACAGCTATGAGGGCGGAGTTACCGAGCTTACCATGAAAAATACGGGGACCGAGGGCTTCGAGAAGGTGACGCTCCCGTTATTTTCCTATCCGGGCTACAAGGCTTACGATGCTGCGACGGGCGAGAAATATTATATAGAAGCGGGACAGAATAAGAAGATAATGGTCAATGTTCCGGCGGGATATGACGGAACGGTCATTGTAAAGTATGTCGAAAAGCCGATTTGGAGAGTGGCGGAGACGTTGTCTCTTGTCACACTGCTCGCACTGATTGTTTTAAAAGTATGTAAGAGAGTGAAATAATGTTCAGAGGAGGAGAGCTACATGAAAATATTTTTCTATGCACTTAGGGAATATGATGAACAGAAATTCGTAGAGAAATTTGCGGAGCAATACTCATTTGAGTATGGCTTTACGTCAGATTATCCATCAATGGATAATGTGCAGCTTGCAAATGGGTATGATGCCATCTCAATCATAACGAATCCTATGTATCCTGATATACTTGATGCATTTCACAATGTCGGTGTAAAGTATATATCAACGAGGAGCATAGGTTATGAGCACATTGATGTCCGGTATGCGCATTCAATCGGAATGAGAATCGCACATGTAAAATATTCGCCGAACAGCGTCGCAAATTATGCGATAATGCTTATTCTTATGGCATGCCGCAATATGCCGTGGATTATGAAGAAGGCAGACTGTCAGGACTATTCTCTGAAGGGCAAGGTCGGAAAGGAATTGTCGACATCGACGGTCGGTGTAATCGGAACGGGAAATATAGGAAAAACGGTTGTAAAGCACCTGTCAGGCTTTGGCTGCCGCATACTCGCTTATTCACTTTATGAGGATGAGGAGGTTAAAAAGTATGCGCAGTATGTGAGCCTTGATGAACTTATAAGGCAGTCCGACATCATAACGCTTCATGTGCCGGGAAATGCGGAGAACACGCACCTTCTTGACGCGGTGGCTTTTGAGAAAATGAAGGACGGTGTCATCATAGTAAACACTGCAAGAGGACTCATAATTGATACACAGGCGCTTATCGGTTCGATTAAGAGTGGAAAGGTTGGCTTTGCCGCGCTCGATACCTTTGAGGGCGAGGCGGGACTTTACTATCTTAACAAGGAGACGCAGAGGCTCGACAATGACAATATGGCACTCTTAAAAAGCTTTCCGAACGTAATACTCTCAC
>UQZF01000070.1 GCA_900545455.1 uncultured Eubacteriales bacterium | reverse complement strand
CTTCTCATGCGGTTCTGATTTACGACCAGCTTAAGCTTTTCCATGTTTTTATTCGGTATCCATGCCTTGTTGGCATTGAAATAGTAATTAAGTATCTTCCAGAATTTCTCCGGATACGAGAACATCGCACCGAGAATCTTTACATCCTGCGATGACAATGTATTCACACTGTCATACTCGCGAAGCATTAAGTATCCCATCTTGATGTCCCAGTCGTACTTTTCCATGAGCTTTCGCATGAAATTGTACAAATCGACGATATACAAGTCCTTGCGCATCTGCGAAAAGCCCGCAATCAAATACTCCCCGCCATTTGTGTATATATTATGATAATTAAAATCCCCGTGGCACAGCCTGCTGTTCTGCACCGCCTCATTAAGCCTTATCTCATAGTCCGATGCCTTTAACCTGTCAAGAGCCTCAAGTCCCTCCGCGAGGTACACAGGGCATTCCCTGACGGCAAGCAGCTCAAAATCGGTCTTGGTCTTTCTCCCGACAAGATAGTTCTTTATCATTTTGAGCTCTTTATTATGCTTATCATACTCTTTTACAAGGCTTCTTGCAATCTGAAATTCTTCCCCGTTAAGTCCTATCTCCTGCAAATCAAGCCCCGCAAGTGCCCTGTGCAGTGCCGCGAGTGCCCTCATCGCCGTACAGACATCCTCGAGCTTCCTCTCGTTGCACTCATCCATATCACAAAAGCTGCACACGGTGTACAGCGTCGAGTCCTCACTCTCATAGAAATAGGAGCCGTCAGCGTCCTTTATATAGCACGATACATTTATTCCGTCAGCCACCAGCCTGTTCCTGACCGCCGCTCTCGCCTCAAAGCGCTCCCTGCTTCCGTTATATTCCCCCACCAGTACAACCCCGGAGCCGGTATTATACATAAGCCGCCCTCTCATCCGCCCCACGTAGGTTCCCTTCATGTCGAAATGCTGCAAAGCGTTCTCGGCAATTTCATACACCGTATATCGTTTTATCGGTCTGCCATTCACCTCGTTTGCCACAAAAAAATCCCCCTCACATCATCTTAGCCCAAGGGCTATCTAATAATATGAGGAGGATATATTTTTTATGAATATAGACTGCCTTTCTTTTAGAGTGCCGCGTCACCCTCATGTGCCACTATGGATGCCGACAGGACGTGCTCCATTCCGACGAGCGTCTCAATAAGCCTGCCCTCGTCCTTTGTCCACACCTCGATCGTGATGTCGAGGCTGTTCTTTGTGACGTTTCTAGCCTGCACCTTCATGAGAGTGCTGTTGTCCCTGACCGCCTGCGTTATCTTCTCCTCGACGGAGTAATCGTCAGCATTTACGACGAGTATCCCGGCTTTCCTAGAGGCAGGAATACGCGCACACACCATGATGACTATTGTCACTACGACCGACGCGATGACCGCCACAAGCGTGAAACCGGCACCGCATATAATTCCCGCACTTATCGACCAGAATAAAAATACAAGGTCAAGCGGATCCTTTACCGCCGTTCTGAATCTCACAATCGAGAGTGCACCCACCATACCGAGAGACACCACTATGTTAGACTGAATCGTGAGAATAATCGCTGCCGTTATCACGGACATCGCGATGAGCGACAATGTAAAATTGCGGTTCACAAACGAATCCCTGTTGACGTATCTGTACACGGCAAAAATGTACGCCGCTATAACCACCGAACACACCATGCACATCACCACATCAAAACCCGTTATCTGTCTTGAAGCATATCCCTCAAAAAAAGCTCTCCTTAGTACCTCGTTCATGCCATACCTCCGTTATTATTGTATTTTCTGCAAGTGTAATATTTTGAAAAGCTTGTCCTGTGAAGCTTAGAATCCGTCAGAATCTCTCTGATAAAGTCGGGAAGCACCTCGTCCCATTTTACCTCGAGGATAAGCCCCTGCGACATCACAGGTCTGACCGGAAACCTCTCCTCCAAAAATCTGTCCACGTTAGCCGACGCCGTTATATTGCTGTCAAACGTCACCCTGACGTTGCCGTTCTTGTAAATATATGCCGTTCTGTCGTAGGACACAATAACCTTCGGGTGCATCAGCTTAACCCGCATCTCGGTGAAAAGCCGCTTCTTTAACTCCGGCATATCGCCCGTCACGGACGGAATATGTCCTCTCATCATCTCGCGGCACTCCTCCTCGGTGATTCGGCACGAGTGCTTCGCCGTGAATCCGTGGTTCTTTATCTTTTTTTCCAGAACAATGTATGACTTATCTCCGTTGTAATACCTGATTCTGTACTTTTCGCGCGGATCGACTCCGCCCTCGTTCTCATAATAGCATGTATTATTGTAATCGTCAAAATACAGACTTCTTATATGGTAATTGCTTTCATCATCCGAGTGGACATCGGGTGTCAGAAAGCCGCAAAGCTTCGCCTCGAGAAGCTTCCTCCTGTACCCGTCGATGATGTACTTGTTCTCATGGCGGTATCCCTTCAACTATTCCACCGCCCCTTCTTCGACGTAAAGCTCGCCGTCAACCTCAAAGCCCGGAAGCACGCTGTATATCTTCACATCCGCAGGAAGTGATATATACAGGTCACCTCTCGAGAGCACGGGCTGCTTGCCGCTGGTTATGCTTATGTCGCCGCCGTTAATCTGAACGTCGCCCGAGCGCCCCTTCGAATCCGTTATCGTCACGATGCCGTAGCCCTCGCACTCTATCTGAAGCCTGTCGGGTGTGACCAACACTCCGTCATTGCCCCTCAGCGCGTTCTTTTTAGCGAGCACATATAAGTCGCCTCCCACTATTTTGAGTGTCTCTGCCGTCCTTATTCCGTCGCCCACATAAGAGTAGACACTGAGCGACCCGCTTCCGTTGATTGTCAAATCCGTTTCTGAAAAGATACAGGCTTTTTTACCCTCGTAGTCATCATAGTTGGTCGAATCGGACAGCACGTTGTCGGAATCCTCCGCAAGCGTGAGAATAACCTTTCCCGCCGACGCGACGTAGAGTGCAGGCCCGCTCGACGCGGAAATGTCGGCGTCCCTCAACAATATGCGGACGTTTCCGTCCTCGGCATCAACTACAAGGCTTCCGTAGAGCTTTCCGGTCACGATATAGTCGCCCGGCTCCTCGATAAGTGCCTGCTTCGAGCACTCGTCCAAATCTATAACAACAGCATCATCGCCGAACTCTACATTCGCGTCCGCCTTTGACACCTTGAAAAGCTCCTTGTACTCACCCTCCTTTGCGCTGTCACGGTCGTAGTTGAAGCCTCCTCCCATGCTGCACGCGGTGAGCATCGCGCTGCACAAAAGCACGGCGGTGCCAAGTGTCAGCTTATGATTAATCAATTTTCTTAAAAATCGCATTGAGACTTACCACCTCCTTGTCAAGCTCCACATCTATTGTGGCATCCGACGATGTAACATCACCGCTCCAGCCGACGAATTCGCAGCCCTCGTCAGGAACGGCAGTCAATGTCATCGGTACCTCCACGAGATACTCTCCGCTCCAGTGGGCTGTGCCCTCCTCAATCGTGCGGGTGTTAACCTTAACCGTTCCTCCGTCGGGATTTTCAATGTCTATCTCTATCACCGACGTGTCTCCGCTCAGCTCGAACTCCTGTGCAATGTGCTGTAACACATACTTGGTTCTGTCGATGAAGAAGCCGTAGTTCCAGTCAAGCGTCTCGCCGTATTCTTCCAACATACTCTCCACACGATCCTTTGCAAACTCAAAGTTGATCATGTCGGAGTAGGTTATGAGGAAACGCTTTGCGAAGTCCTCGTTCGGTCGGAGCGCCCTGTAAATCACAGAATCCTTAAAAGTGTATTTCTCGTCGGTATAGATATGTGAATTGAACGAATCTATGGCGGATACGCTGTCCGCATCCCAGTATTTTAACATTCCGTAGTTGTTCTCGAGAGCATCAAGGTCATACATGATGAACCTCCATCGACAGTCGCTGTATTCCGAGTCCTCACTCTCTCTGGTTCTCCACAACGCGAAGTTATGCACTTCGTTGTAATCCATATTGGCGAGATACAGGTTCGCACACGCGAACTCGATATAGCTCTCAATGTCTATCGTGCTGCACAACTGCCTGTAAGCCTCCTCGTCCGTGAAATCGGTGTAGAATATCCAGTTAATCATATCCCAGAACAGATTAATCTCATCCTCGTATCCGTTGTCTACCTCCTGATTCTTAATGAATATGATATTGTCCTCGTCCACGCCATATTTTCTCGAGATGTAGTCGGCATCTAACTTCGTCTGCACATAGGTGTCGCCATAGAGCTCACCGTCAAGAAAGAGCGTCACCGGAACCGAGTCGGTCGTTAATACATTTGTACCGCTCATGAGCTCCTGCGCAAGCATATTGCAGAAGCCGGTTCTGAGTGCGAGCCTTTTGTACTTATTCCTGTCACCGAAGAAATCGTAATCTATAAAATTATATCCGCTGTACTCCTTGCGCGCATACAGCGTAAATCTCTTCTGCACGCCCTGTCTCGAGGTTGCACCGAAGAGTCTTATTCCTATATTCTGTGAGAAGTATACATCGTCGCCCTCAAAGTATTCAAGGAACGCCTCCCTCTCCGTCTCACGCCCGCTGTGCATGAATATCGCATCGTTCGGATCTTTGCCTGCCGTGTATATTCCGCCCTCCGCAAATAGCGCATCGTAGTCGGGCACAAGCGATATGACCGCCTTGTCCTTGTACTCGTCCATCCCCACAAAGTACGATGCGACCGTTTCGGCACTTCTGTTGCCCGCCGAATCAACAGCCACCGCCCTTATGACAACGCACTTGTCCATGTTCTCGGTCCAGTCGTTTCTGTCCCATGTCATGAGGTTCTTTATGCTGTGCCATGTGTTCGGCTCATCGCAGACATTGGTTATGAGAATCGGCTCCGTGTAGACATTTGAATTTTCATCGGGTGTCCTGCAATCGGTCGTGTAGTATATGACCGCGTCGTCGCCTGCCTCAATCTTTAGGAGAAAATCCTCGTCGTAGAAGCCGCTCGGACTTGCAAATACGGGTGCCTCCACCTCTGCCGTGGCAATTTTCTGCGCCCATATATTGAGCTCACCCGGCGTGCAGGTATATACATCCCAGCTTCCGCTCTCCAAATTATAGCTGTAAGACATGTCAAATGAAAGCTTAGGCACATCGATGCAGTCCACGATGTTGCCATCCTCATCCGAGAGATACAGCGTCTCACCGCGCTTGCTGATTGAGAATGCTCCCGCTGTATCGTCGAGTGCTATAAGTGTTATCTCCCCGGGTGCCAGCTTAATATCGCCGACCTTCATTTTTTTCAGGTAGTCTGCATCGTCGGACAAATACAGATTCCCGAGCTTCACCGTTCTCTTCCCGGCATTGTAGAGCTCGACATAATCGCATATAAGCCCATCATCATTCAATACGATGGTGTCATTGTCGGAGCAGATTTCATAGAATCTGATGTTGTAGGGATTCATGCTCATGCAGCCATATACATAGAATGCACCCGTGAGTACGGTGAGCATCACGGCTGCCAGAAAAATTCTCTGTCGGCTTGAGAGTGCCAACGACTCCATAAACGACTCGCGTTTCTTTATTTTGAGTATAATTCTGAACGCCAAAATTTCTGCCGTCACCGCAAAAAAAGAAATGAAAATGCCGTTGTAGAGCTCCATGTCAAAGAATACCCTGAACACTCCTCTTATCCCGTCATTTTCATATATATCGAAATATGCGATAACAAACGACACGGATACAGCAAAGACAGAAGCCGCTAAAGCGGCAGCAATCCTCTTAACCTGCTGCCGTCTGTTAACTCTTCTGTCCATACCCGTGTACGCCAATATCCATATATATAATGCCATGATTATTACCACTGTGCCAAATGTAAGGCACACCGGTACTGCTTTAAGCAAAGTAGCCATGTCGGTGTCTCCAGACCTGCATCACCGTCCCCCAAGCTCCTTCGCTCTCGCAAGCAGATGCTCCGTCTCGTTGAGTGACGGATTGTCAAGCACCTCGTTAAGAAGCTCACTTAACACCTCGCCGAGCTGTTTTCCCGCCTCGAAGCCCGAATCCATGAGAAGCTTTCCCGTTATTTTAAGCTCCTTTAAGCTCGTACAATCGCCTCGCTCTAAGACCGTGACACATATATTTCTCATGTCCGTATAACCCTTATATTCCTCATCGGATGCGAATGACAGATTAAAGTCAAGCACTCTGAGCGCATCCTCTTTTCCCACCTCATTGATATAATGTCTCACCTGCATCTCGCTGTGTACAGGTGTCATTTTCAGATATTCAACAAGCTTAACCGCCATCGCTATCGTGGCATTGTCAAGCTTCAGACCTCTGAGCACTGCCTTTGTCTTATCTTTTCCGATAACACTTAAAAGAGCCGCATATCTCTCAGGCAGACATCTCTTGGTTCTCTTAATAAGCACCTTGAGCTTCTCAACGCTCTCTCCGTCCGCCACAGCAAGCTCCGGAATGATTACTCCCATCACCCCAAGCTCGTGCACAACCGCAAAGTAATCCGGATTATCCGACAAAAGGAGCTTATTTAACTCCGTGTGAATCCTCTCCCTGCTTATCTTTACAAGCGTGGGAGCAAGCTCGCCCGCCGCCTCCCTCGTGGCAGTCTCTATCTCAAAACCGAGCTGTGCAGAGAACCTCACCGCTCTCAGTATTCTCAATGCATCCTCCGTGAACCTGTCATGAGCCCTGCCGACACAGCGGATGATACCGCTCTTAATGTCGGACATTCCGTCAAAAATATCCACGATTCCGTGCTCGTCATTGTACGCCATCGCATTGATCGTGAAGTCGCGGCGCTTCAAGTCCTCCTCAAGGTTCGGAGTGAACTCCACATTCTTAGGATGCCTTGAATCCTCGTAGTCGCCGTCGATGCGGTAGGTCGTGACCTCGTAGCCCGTCTTTCCAAGCATTATCGTGACGGTTCCGTGCTGAATGCCCGTGTCTATCGTCCTCTTAAACAGTGCCTTTACCTGATTAGGAAGAGCCGAGGTGGTTATATCCCAGTCCCCCGGCACTCTTCCGAGTATGCTGTCGCGGACACAGCCCCCGACAGCATAAGCCTCATAGCCGTTCTTCATAAGAACGTCAATTATATATTTCACATCCTTAGGAAGTTCTATTCTAACCAAGGTATTACCTACTTTCTAAGCTTTATATCCCTATCGTAAGGTACGCCTTAGTATGCCTTGCCCCAGTATACAAGCTTCTTGGCAGGCTTGCCGCAGCATACGCACACATCGCTTATCTGCTCCTGCTCAAATGGCATACATCTGCTGGTTGCCGTTGTCTCTTCCTTAATCTTATCCTCACATGCCTGCTCTCCGCACCACATACCTCTGACAAAGCCCGGCTTGTTGGCGATGATGTCCTTGAACTCCTCATAATTATGTGCATCATAGGTATGGGCATCGCGGTGTGCTCTTGCTCTCTCAAGCATCTCAGACTGCATTGTATCAAGAATCTTGGCAAGCTCTGTGTCGATTGTGTCGAGAGATACGACATACTTCTCTCTCGTGTCACGTCTTACGATGACTGCCTGATTGTTCTCGATATCCTTAGGCCCGATCTCGATACGTGTTGGGATACCCTTAACCTCCTGCTCAGCATACTTAAAGCCCGGTGTCTTGTCGGAATCGTCGAAGTCAACTCTGAAGCCTGCTGCCTCGAGTCTGTCTCTTAACTCGCCCGCCTTCTCAAGAACTCCTGCCTTGTGCTGTGCAACAGGGATTACTCTTACCTGAATAGGAGCGATTCTAGGAGGCATAACAAGTCCGCTGTTGTCTCCGTGAACCATTATCATTGCTCCGATAAGTCTTGTTGTTGAACCCCAAGAGGTCTGATGAACATACTTTAATGTGTTGTCCTTGTCCGTGTACTGGATGCCGAATGCCTTTGCGAAGCCGTCTCCGAAGTTGTGGCTTGTTCCTGACTGGAGGGCCTTGCCGTCGTGCATGAGTGCCTCGATTGTGTATGTAGCCTCCGCACCTGCGAACTTCTCCTTGTCGGTCTTTCTTCCCTTGATTACAGGCATTGCGAGAACCTGCTCGCAGAAATCAGCGTATACGTTGAGCATCTGCTGTGTTCTTGCCTCAGCCTCCTCGGCTGTAGCGTGAGCGGTGTGTCCCTCCTGCCATAAGAACTCTCTTGAACGGAGGAAAGGTCTTGTCTCCTTCTCCCATCTCACCACGTTGCACCACTGGTTATATACCTTTGGCAGATCTCTGTATGACTGAATCTCATCCTTATAAAAATCACAGAAGAGTGTCTCTGATGTAGGCCTTACACAGAGCTTCTCCTGAAGAGGATTTAATCCTCCCTGAGTCACCCATGCAACCTCAGGTGCGAAGCCCTCGACATGGTCCTTCTCTCTCTCGAGAAGGCTCTCAGGTATAAATACAGGAAGATATACGTTCTGAACGCCTGTCTTTTTAAAGCGGGCATCCATCTCCTTCTGGATATTCTCCCAGATTGCATATCCTGCCGGCTTGAATATCATGCAGCCCTTAACACTTGAATATGCCATAAGCTCTGCCTTCTTAACCACATCTGTGTACCACTGGGCAAAGTCCTCCTCCATAGGAGTGATTGCTTCTACTAATTTCTTATCGTTTGCCATTTTAAGCCTCCAAAAATATTTTCACTTTTAAAAGTTTCTAGTTCTCATGATACTTCTCTATTGTATAGAAATAACTCATATCATCCATTCTGCGGCAGAAGAGTGTGTCCGTCTTTTCCTCGGTGCTGCCTTCCTTCACTCCACGCCAGTAATAATTCATATCTACATCCGGATCAAATGTATACGCTGTTCCGTCAAGATTCACATAAAGCCAGCAGTGCGGTGTCGTTCCTCCGTTGTAGGCTGACACCTGACCTGAAAGCAGATGTGCATCGTAGCCCAAGTATCTCATTATATACATAAACGCCGATGAATAATTGTAACAACAACCCTGATATGTATTGAACAAATCTGTTGCCCACAGCACTTCCTCAGGTGTCGTGGCAGGATCCGATGTCGAATACTTTCCCGCATCGACATTCATTCCCCTGTTATATGTGATTCTCTTTATGAACCATACATAGATGCTGTGAACCTTCTGGTAGTTGGACATATCGTCCGTTATTGTTCCCTCGTTCTTAAGCATCGCCATATAGTTCTCTATAAGCCTGTCAAGTTCCTCATAGCCCGATGTCGTCGGATTGAGGGGCTCATTGTTAAGTAAGTCCCAAGGCTTAACCTCCGGAGCCGCTGTTGTGGTCTCCTCCGGTGTCGTCGTCTCCTCCGGCGTCGTTGTCTCTTCCGGTGTTGTTGTCTCTTCCGTTGACTTCTCTGTTGTCTCGAGCTCACTTGTACTTTCCGTAACGGTCGTCGTCTCCGCTGTCGAGCTCAAAATTATCTCTCCACCCTCATCGGGCTTCTTACTGCATCCGGCTGTCAACAGTGCGCCAATCAGAACGAACAGCACTATGTATGAAGCCTTTGTTCCTGTTCTTCTCATAATTTCCTCCTATAGCCCCATGCATAATGCACCCGGGCTTACAAAACGGACTATTTTACGTCCATTCCGTATCCGTAATATTGTACCATATCATTTAAAATAAAGAAATACATATATTTTGTATCATCCTGATAATACTCGTACATTTTTCCCGATATGGTATAACCCTTACCGTAAGCATTCTCCACATCCGAAAGGCTGCTTCCCACGCCGATTCCCTTATCGGTCTTAATCGTCTCGGACGAAATATTAATATCCTGTATATAATCTCCGTCCTCCTTAGGGAAGGTTGTCACCTCATAGCCCTCGTAGGTAAATACCTTGTCGAGTCCGTCAAAATAACAGCTTGCCGCCTCCATGTACGCTGTTGTCTCGGAAAGGCTGTCCGCCTCCGCATTAAACTTATCTCCGGGTGTGAGCGTAAGCTCCCCGTTGTTAAAGCCGAATGCCGCCGTGTTATCCTTCTTGGCGCATCCCGTAAAAACGAGCACCGCCATAAGAATAAGTGCCGTAAGTATTCTTTTCTTCATATTATAATAATCCTCCATAAAACCGTATTTATAACTGTTCAGAACCACATTCGCGCAAAGCAATTTTACACGGCTCCTAATAGTTATGAATATACATTAAAAATCTAGTCCTGTAAAGTGACATTTACAGAAATCCTTATATATCCCGCATCGTTTTTGACAACAAAGGAGCAGTTTTTTCCTGCAAAATCCGCCTTAAATATATCGGCATCCTCACCCTCAAGATAAAGAGTGAAATCCGCGCCCTCCTCGGACGGAAGCACCTGATACGTTCCCGCTCCCTCAACGACGAGATAGATATACGCGTAATCACCGAGCTCCTCACAGCTTCCGTTAACCTCCAAAAGCCCATCAGCCGTCGTCGTGATGCCAAGCTTTAACTCCGCCGTGCCGTCCGCATTGCACGCAGAAGCTTCCGCAAAATAATCCTGACCGAGATTTAACGATGGTACAACAGGCGTGTACACAAGAAGATTTTTAAGATTTCTCTCGACAAGCTCAACCGCAACAAGCTCGGACTCACCCACCGCCCGGTAGATGTTGTACGGTATCTCTCTCTTCGCTGTAAGCGAAGTGTACTCGTTGGCAAAGAACCAATAGAGCGCATTTCCGAACGAATCGCGAAAAAATGTCACCGACTTATCCACCGCGGTACTCTCATTTGACGTAGTTATCACCAAATCATCCACACCGCGGAATCGGTTAGTGTACTCAAACTTCTCCTCGGCATCGAACTCAACCTGTTCATCTTTCTTAGACGAGCCCGGAAGCAGCATCGACTCTAAATCTCCCGAAAAATTGTTTTTTACGCTGTATGTTATTTCACTGTAGTCCGTGTATCCGGCAAATTCATTGCCGTACACCTCTGCCAGCTTACCTGCAACTGCCTCATAGGTGACAGCCGCACCGTAATTGTTCCAGTGCGAGTCGAGCTTGTGGTAGAGCTGCATGCCGTCAAGCTTTTTGAGCGACAGGGCATTCTTTAACTGAACCGTGTTCACACCCGCATTTACAAGCTCGTTGTACAAGAGCTCATAATTTCCCTGCGCGTCCGCTTCTATATAATAGTACGGCATATACTCGCCGTACACAGACATCTTGTTGGGTGCGGAGAAGAATATGAACTCCCCTCCACGGCTCTCTACATAGTCCTGCATCATTCGCACGACTGCGCCCATGCGCTCAATCTTTGTCTCATTGAGCACGCTCGTCCCGAGAAAATCGTCGAGTGCTCTGCCGTAGAACAGCCAGCCGTCCTCACCGACAATGACCTCGGACTGCCCCGAGGTTTTAAACACCTTCTGCTTTAACAGGTTTTGAACATAGACGAGCCTGTTTCTGAAGCCGAAGTTCTGCGCAAAGTACGCGTCCACGTTCGCCGTAAGCTCCGTCCCGTCCGAGAGTTTCGGCTTATCCGCCTTCGTCTCATTACCGATTGCCGCCTGCTTATCTGAAAACGCGACAACAGGTACGATACTTATGGCGAGAAAGATTACTATATATATGATGTTTGTCAGATTTTTCTTTTTCTTCATAGCCATTACCTAGAATCTGAAATAAATGAATGGGTTATAGCTTCCTGCAGCTATCTCCATAATGCACAACAGATACAATACAAAGCTGCACACTCTTCCTACGGTGCGCATCGCCTTATTTTCCGGAACAAGCTTCACAACCGGTGTGCATGCCACAGCCGCAATCACCATTGTTATTACAAACAGAGGGCTCATAACCGATGCCGCCGTCATGAATCCGACCTGCGTCCTGCCAAACGCGAACATATTTCTTATGAATGCCGCCGCCTGTGTCATCGTGTCAGCCCTGAAAATCACAAAACCGATTATGACTGCAAGGAGCGTATATATATGTCCCAAGACCCTAAACGGCGTTTTAGTATCTTTTACGCTATTATTCATATTGTCAGCCTTCTTCCCGCCGACAACGGTCTCGATGATGGTCAGGATTCCGTGATAGATTCCCCACACGACAAATGTCCAATTCGCACCATGCCATATTCCCGTACACAGGAACACGAAGAAGCGGTTGAACATGGTTCTCGCCTTTCCCTTTCGGTTGCCGCCAAGCGGAAAGTAGAGATACTCCCTGAACCACGACGTGAGCGATATGTGCCATCTCTTCCAGAAGTCGCGT